>JAFIFJ010000134.1 GCA_020832085.1 Gammaproteobacteria bacterium
CCCGGCCATCCTCGCGGAACTCGAAGCTGAAGAACTCGCCGCCTTCGGACGCACCTTCATCGAGGACACGCGCATCCATCGCCAAGTGGCGCCGATGTTCATCGACAAGATGCCGAACAACTTTCGCCACATCGGGCTTATCCACCTGATTCTGCCGAATGCCAAAATCATCGATGCCCGCCGCCACCCCATGGCCTGCTGCTTCAGCGGCTTCAAGCAGCTGTTCGCCGAGGGGCAGGAGTTCAGCTATTCGCTCACCGACATCGGGCGCTACTACCGTGACTACGTGGCATTGATGGAGCACTGGGATCGCGTGCTGCCGGGCCGGGTGCTGCGGGTCATGCACGAGGACGTCGTCGACGACCTCGAAGGTCAGGTGCGCCGGATCCTGGATTTCTGTGTTCTGCCCTTCGAAACCGCCTGCCTGGAGTTCCACAAGACCGAGCGCAGCATCCGCACGCCAAGCTCAGAGCAGGTCAGACAACCCATCTACCGCGAGAGCGTCGAGCAGTGGCGGCACTTCGAGCCCTTTCTCGAGCCGCTGAAGGAGGCACTCGGCCAGGACCTGCTCCAGCGCCATCCCTGCTGACCGCCCGACTCCTGTCTTGCGAATATCGTTGACGACCCACCCCATCGCCAGTTTGATGCACACCTGGGCATCTGAGAGTTGGCAGCATGATCGAGAAACTGTTCCGGGGGAGCCGTCTCCTCGTTTTGATCGCCGTGGCCGCCACCGCAATCTCTGCTGTGCTGCTGTATTTTTCCAGCCTCAGCATCCTGGCTCACATCGTCATCGACGTCGCTCAGGACATCCCCAGGACGACGGAGATCGGCAAGAACCTGGCCGTCAAATTGCTGAAGGTGCTCGATCTGCTGCTCATCGCCATCACCTTTCACGTGACTTCCGTGAGTCTCTATCGCCTGTTCATCACGCCCCTTCGGGTCGAAGAAAGCACGTTTCTCAACGTGCTCCACATCAAGAGCTTTCACGACCTCAAGATCACTGTCATGCAGGTGTCGATCGTCATCCTGGTCATACTCTTCCTCGAACAGGCCGTCGAGGTTGGCGCCACCCTGGAGTCGCTGTACTTCGGCGCAGCGGTGGCCATGGTCATCCTGGCCTCCGTCTTCGCCTGCAAGAACATGGACTGAAGGGAAACGCGCAGGGGTCAGCCTGCCGCCGTTCTCAGCCGCCCGCGCCACCTTGCGCTACGGGGCAGTGGGAAGAAGACCGATCGGAGCGGGCGTTCTCGCCCGGCATTCATGACTCGACTCCCAGCGACGGCGCCGTGCGTGCATTCACCCAGCGCGAATAGTGTCCGAGCAGATCGTCAATGATCTGCTCCCGCGACAGGCCGAGGATGTCGTACTCATCTGCCGTGACGTTGCACCAGGCTTCCACGTACCAGTGACGGTGCCGCGCGTCCGACGCCGGCGTCTCCACGAAGGCAAAGGTCACCATGCGATAGCTGCGCCTGCGGGCCCCGTAGGCGAAGGTCTGTCCGTCTGCCTCGTGCACCTCGATACGGACACCCTCCTCATCCTCCGTGACCACCGCATCGATGCCGTGCCCGGCCAGCTCGTCGCGCACGCTCACCAGGGCCGGATGCACCGTCGACTGCACGAACCGCGCCGTTGCCGCCTCGTCGGAGTGCCTGACCAGATGACCCAGGCGTTTGCGCCAATCCAGCCCTGCCCGCGCTACCGGGAGCGAAGGACGCTGCAGTCGAACGTGCTCAGCCCGTTCCCGGCGCAGAGCCAGCACCATACCCACGCAGATGGCCACCATGACGATGGTGAACGGCAGGGCGCTGGCGATGGCTGCGGTCTGCAGCGCACCGAGCCCTCCCGCCACCAGCAGCACCGCCGCCACGACGCCCTTGCTGATCGCCCAGAACACCCGGTTCCACAGCGGCGGATTGGCGCTGCCACCGGAGCTGATCATGCCGGTGACCAGGGAACCCGAGTCGCTCGAAGTGACGAAAAACGTGACCACCAGGATCACTGCCACAAGGGACGTGAACTGAGAAAACGGCAGCAGCTCGAACAGCGCGAACAGCGCCACCGGCAGATTGTCGTCGACCATCGCCACCAGTTCCGGTGCCGAACCGGTGAGTACGGCATTGATGGCCGTGTTGCCAAAGATCGTCATCCACAGGAACGTGAACAGCGCCGGCACCACCAGGACCCCCGTGACGAACTCACGAATGGTCCGGCCACGGGAGATGCGGGCAATGAACATGCCTACGAAGGGCGACCATGCAATCCACCAGCCCCAGTAGAACAGAGTCCAGTCCCCCATCCAGCGCGTCGGCTCATAGGCGAACTGCCGGAAGCTCAGATCGAAGAACTCGGACAGGTAGCTGCCGGTGTTCTGTGGGAATGCACTCAACAGAAAAACGGTGGGCCCGGCGATGAGCACGAACAGCAGCAGGAACAGGGCCAGCACCATGTTCAGCAGCGACAGCCGGCGAATGCCCGCATCGAGCCCTGCCGCTACCGAACCCGTCGCGATCAGGGTGATCACCGCGATCAAGGCCAGCTGCACGCCGATGGACACCTCGATTCCGAACAGATACGCAAGGCCCGCGTTCACCTGCATGGCGCCGAAGCCCAAGGACGTCGCCACGCCGAACACCGTACCGAGGATGGCGAAGATGTCGACGAGGTCGCCGAGGCGGCCGTGGATGCGGTCACCGAGAACCGGATACAGGGTGGAGCGGATCGTCAGCGGCAGGCCATGCCGAAAACCGAAGTAGGCCAACGACAGGCCGATGACGATGTAGATGCCCCAGGCGTGAAAGCCCCAGTGCAGAAAGCTGACGCGCATGGCCTCACGGGCGGCCTCGACGGACTGGGGGTCCGTTCCCGGTACCGGCGGGTTCGCAAAGTGAATCAACGGCTCTGCCACGCCGAAGAACATCAACCCGATGCCCATGCCCGCGCTGAACAGCATGGCAAACCAGGACGCGTAGCTGTAGTCGGGCCGGCTGTCGTCCGGGCCGAGCCGAATCTCGCCATAGCGGGACAAGGCGAGAACGAGGGCGTAGATGAGAAAACCCGCCACCAGGAGCACGTAGAACCAGCCCAGATTGCTGACGATCCAGGCCTGCGTGGACTGAAAGACAACCGTCGCAGTCCCAGACGCCAGACCACCGAAAACGGCAAAGGCCAGGATCAGCAGCGCCGAGATACCGAAGACGCGAAAGCGGATACCCGGTTTGGCGTCGGCCGATGGCTCGGGCGACACATCGGTCATGCAGTGGTCTCCTGAACAGATCGGTCAGCCCGCGTGCACACGGCGCCTGCCCGGATTGGACCTTTGCTGTCGCAGACAAACCACGACCTGCGACGCGGCAGTCGGAATCAGGTTGCACCAGCGATGGCTCCATCCTGCGACAGGCGAGGGCTCGGGGCAAATGCGGCCCTGGAGCCCAAATCCAGGCGCAGGTCCGCCCGGGGCAGCAGAAGCGGATCGTGGGTCACCACCATCCGCGTCATGGGCAGGCGGGCAAGCAGGTCCCCTACCCAGCGCGCCGCGGCGGCATCGAGGTGAGCCGTGCCCTCGTCGACGAACAGAGCATCCGGGCGCACGTACAGTGCCCGCGCCAGCAGCAACCGTTGCCGCTGTCCGCCGGAGAGACCGGCGCCGCCCTCACCGATACGGGTTTGCCAACCCATGGGCAGGCCGGCGATCAGTCCATCGAGCCCCACCGCGGCGGCACAGTCCTCGAGCCAGGCCTGATCCGCTTCGGGATCGAAGAACGCCACGTTCTCCCCCAGGGTTCCCGAGAACAGGCGATCATCCTGCAGCACCACTGCCGTCCGCCGCCGCCAGCCATCGAGCCCCTCGACGCTCAACGGCGAACCATCGATCACCACCTCCCCGGCCGTAGGCCGCAGCAGGCCACAGGCCAGCCGCAGCAAGGTGGTCTTGCCGCAACCGGAGGGACCGGTGATGACCGCCAGTCCGCCGGCAGGCAGATCGAGATCGACTCCAGCCAGTACCGGTGGCGCATTCCTGCCATGGCTGAATTCCACCCCGCGAAAGCTGACGGCGGCGTCACCACGACGCAGGGCCGGTGGCGGCACCGGGCCCGTTTCCGGCGGGGCGTGCCCGATCTCGGCCAGCCGCTCAAGGTGCAGCCGCAGCAGGCCGAGTTCCGCGGCCCGGTCCACCAGCGTGATCACCCGGTCGGTGAACTGGCTCTTGAAGCTGACGAAGGCATAGAGCATGCCCACCGTGAAGCCACCGGCCAGGACCGCATGGGCACCGAGCCAGATCACTACCAGGTTCTCGACGCCGAACAGGACGCCATTGGCCGCCGTCAGCCCCAGCCCCAGACGACCGCTGGCCACCTCTGCATTGATGGTACGGGCACGCTTGTTCTGCCAGTAGGCATGGCGGTCCAGTTCCCGCCCGAAGGCTTTCAGGGTCTGGACGCAGCGCAGCGTTTCGAGAAAGGCGGTCTCCTCCTCCGCGCCTGCGGCGATCAGCGCCTGCTGCCGACGCCTGAGCAGCGGCAGTGTGGCCAGCCGAAGCAAGCCGTAGAGCAGCAGGGCCAGCAGCACCACGGCCGTGAGCTTGGGGCTGTAGAGGAGCATGATGATCAGCGTGGTGAAGGCCATGAGGCCATCCACCAGCGCTACGGCGAAGCCTTCCGTGAGCAGGCCCTGAACCGGCGCCAGCGAGCCGAAGCGCGACACGATGTCGCCCAGATGACGGCGTTCGAACCAGGGCAGCGGCAGGCGCAGCAGGTGGTGCAGCAGATTGCTGCCCATCTGAAAGCCGATGGCTTCGCCGGCATGCATCACCAGCCGGCCCCGCAACCAGGTGACGGCGACCCGCAGCAGCGCCAGCAGGCCGAAGGCCAGCAGCAGAATGCCGAGCAGCTCGGCATCGTGTTTCACCAGGGCTTCATCCACCACCAGCTGAACGTAGAACGGGCTGGCCAGGGCCAGCACCTGCAGCACCAGCGACAGGGCCAGCACCACCAGCAGGTTGCGCATCAGCCCCGTGGAGTGACTCCAGAAGTCCGCCAAGCCCATGCGGGCCACCTTGCCGCCGGTCTGGAACTGCGGCCCGGGAATCAGTTCCAGGGCCACCCCCGTGACGTGATCCCCCAGCTCCTTCCAGGGGAAGAAGCGGCGGCCACGGGCCGGATCATGGACCGTCAGTCCGCGCCAGCCCGCGCGAACGGCGACCACGAAGTGCTCCAGGTCCCAGTGCAGGATGGCCGGCAGGCGCAGCTGCCGCAGTTCCTCCGGCTCCAGCCGCAGCGGCCGGGCGTGCATACCCAGGGTCTCTGCAATCTGCATGAGGTCGCGCAGGCCGACACCCTGTCCCGCCAGTCCGGCCCGGGCGCGGAGCTCAGGAAGATCCATGATGCGGCCATGGTGGCCCGCCACCATGGCGAGGCAGGCCAGACCGCACTCGCTCTGTTCGGATTGCATGACGAGCGGCGTGCGCTGCTGCCCGCCGGACAGGGCCGCTGCCAGCAGGCCAGCGTTCACAGCCGTCCCCGCAGCGCCAGCAGGGGGTCGAAGAGCCAATGGATCAGCCGCCGGCGCTCCAGGGCGACGTCGGCTTCCAGCGCCATGCCCGCCTGCAAGGGCAGCGTTCGTCCATAGGCGGGTACCCCACCAGCCTCCGGCCGCACTCGAACCTTGTACACCGGTTCATCGGCCTGTCCGGGGGGCGCGACCTGCAGCGGCGACAGGATGCTGTGGCTGACGCTGGTGACCACACCGGGGTGGCTGCCGAAACGGGCATGGGGAAAGGCCGCATAGCGCAGCCGCACCGATTGCCCGGGCTCGATGAAACCGGCGGCCCGGGAAGGCACCAGCAGTATCGCCTGCATGCCTGCGTCAGGTTCCAACAAGGTCATCAGGGTGCGCCCGGGACGCACGGAATCACCTGTCTCGACGCCGAGCGCTGCCACCCGGCCCGTCATGGGTGCACGCAGCTCGAAGCGCCACTGCAGGCTGATCTCGGCCTGCTCCCGCTCGAGCCGGCTCGCGCGGTCATCGAGTTCGGAGAAGCGCAGCGCCTCGAGTCCCGGCAGCGCCCGCAGGCGCTCATCGATGCCAGCCCGTTCTTCCAGCAGCTCCAGTCGCGCCGACCTGAGCTGTTCACCCCGGGATTCCAGCTGCAGACCTTCCTGTTGCGCCCGGTCGAGTTGCTGCTTGGCAACGTGACCGCGTTCTCCGAGCCGCAGCAATGCTAGCTGTCGCCGCTCGAGGAGGGCGGATTCAGCCCTGAGAATGCGCTCCCGGGCATCGAGCCCGTCGGCGCGGGCCTCGATGCGCAGCAGTGCAGCCTCGAGCCCCGTCCGCTCGAGTTCGAAGCGCTCGAGCTCCGTGTTGCGGGTGGCCTTGAGGCGATCCCGTTCGGCCTGAAGCGCGGCCAGCGCGTACTCGGCTCCACTGCCACCGGCCACCGCGCCGCGAGGATCACGGATCTCCAGCAGGGCCTGGCCGGCAACGACCCGATCACCCTCGGCAACTTGCAGCGCATGCACCATTCCGCTTTGCGGTGCCTCCACCACCAGCACACCGCCGTCCGGAACCAGATAGCCACGGACGCGTTCCGTACGGGTGAACTCTCCGGACCAGAGCAGCACTGCGGCAGCGATCAGGAACAGCAGCAGCAGGACGAGCCATGCACCCGTACCCGGCGGCCGGGTCAGCAGCAGATCACCCCAAAGCCGGCGCCTGCTCGCCTTGAGCGCCTCGGCCCGGAACAATGCAGACGTTTCGCTTGCAGCCATGCCAGCCTCCCTGGAGGGCCCAAGGCATGATCGGCCGTCCGCGGAAGTGCTGTCGTGGGGTCATTTCGGTAGGAACTGTGCGCCTGCGTCACGCTGTCGTGTGCGACATCGTCCGGCGGTTCCAGACTCAATCGGGACCGAAGGCCACGATGAAGGCGCCGATCCGTCCGGCGTTGGCGCCGAGATCGCTCTGGCCCACGCGGGATACGGAACGCAGATCGATGCGGCTGCCCGATCCATCGGGCCGCACGCGGACGACGAAATCGTCCTTGAAGCCATACAGGCGGGTGGTGGCGGTGGCTTCGAGATGTCCGGCAGCCGCGTCGGCTGCCACCACTTCCCAGCCAAAGTCATCGACGATCTGCTGCGCGCGCGCAAACGCCGCCGCCGGCGGCAGGCGGCTGTGGATCGGCTGCACGAAGGGGTAGGCCTCACGGGTGACCGCAGCCAGCGCCTCGGCATCGTAGTCGAGGGGATTGGCGTTCGGCCCCCGCAGTTCGACCACGGCCACGAACTCTGGCGGGTCGGCACTGTCGGTGCTGATGTCATGGATCGGTGGCACCTCATTGGCGCGCATGAACCAGACCACCATGTTGAGCAGGACCAGCAGCGCCAGCCCACCGCCGATGGCGAGCGGCAGACGTTCCGCGCGCAGGCCGCGCTTGAGCATGAGGAAGGCGCCGACACTGGTGAAGACGAGGGTTGTGACCGCGAGCACAGCGGCCATGCCGGGCAGCATCAGCACTGCCGCCGGCACCTCCAGGACTCCGGCGCGGTAGCCCAGCGGCGCCAGCACGAGCAGCAGCGCGGCGAGGACACCACCGATGAGGACGAACTTCGCCCACCAGGCGGTTCGGACGGCCGCCGTTGCCGGTGCTTCACTCATGTCGACACTCCTGGCTGCTGCATGGAAGAGGCCCGATTGTCGTTCGATACGCCGGTGTTCACAAATCCGGCGTGAAGACGTTTACCGGCTCACCCGCCACGACCCTGCCCCGGCGCCCGAGGAAGTCCTCGCGAGTCATGGCCGCAAGCAGTTCAGCATCTTTGGGCACATGGGCGCAGAAGCGATGGCCGTTTTCGAGCCGGCCAACGACGATACCCACCTCCGGCTGACCCTCACGCCCGAACACCACCGTGTAGGTCTCGATGCCGGCAGCACCATTGGGCTCCGTCGCCAGCGGGGGATGATCGATGGCGTCGATCTGACGCTGGTAGAGCGCAGGATCCTCACGCAGCCAGGGCACGTCGCCCCGGGTCGGCAGCGGCGACGGCGCCGTGGAGTAGATGCCCGCCGCATGCTTGGTGAGGTAACCACCGTTGGCGGTGACCAGCCCGAACCTGCCCGGATGGGCGCGCAGCTTGTCCACCATGGAGGCAATGGAGTTCATGACGTAGTTGTTGCCGGCGCCACCGTGGAAAGGCAGCCCGCCGGTAATGGTCAGCGAACGCGGATCATCTTTGGCAATGCCGAGTTCATCCCGGGCGATCTGCACGGCGCTCGGGAAGCAGGAGTAGAGATCGATGAAGTCCATGTCGTCGATGCCGCGGCCAGCCATCTCGAAGGCGCGCTGCCCCATGGTGCGGATGGCCGGAGAACTGTAGTAGTTCTCCCGATCCGTCACGTGCCAGAGCTCGTTGGCATCGGCGCAGCCGTGCAGATACACCCACTTCGATTCGTCGATGCCAAGCTCGCGCGCAAAACCCACGGACATCAGCAGCAAGCTGGCGCCCTGATTGATCTGGTTCATGGCGTTCATGTACTTGGTGTAGGGCCAGCTCACGAAGCGGTTCTTCGGCGTCGCGGTGGCGATCTCCGCAGCCGAGCGGCGAATCGGATACCAGGCCTGGGGATGCTCCGCGGCCACTTCGGTGAAGCGCGTGAACAGTTCACCCATGGTGCGCTGGTGACCTTCGATGGTCTCGCCGTAGTGTCCCCGCAGTCCATTCTCATAGAGCGGATAGGCATGGGCCGGTACCAGCAGACCGTGGGCCTGCTCGGTCTCGTTCCACATGCGCTTCTCGGGGAAAATGTACTCGGCGTCCGTGTCCGCCGGCTCTTCCCAATCCGGCGTCCGGCCCGCCTTGCGCAGGCGCCGGAAGTTGTCGATGGCCTCGGAGCCCGACAGCAGCGCAAAACGCATCTCACCCCGGGCAATGGCCTCGGAGTAGCGGTTCACCAGGTACTGGGGCATGTTGCCGCCGTTGGGGGTCAGCCACTGACGGGCCTTGCTGGCACCCACCCGGCGGGCCAGGGCCGCCGGCGAGTTGCGGGTGGACTCCTTGAAGCTGCGCACCACCGTCAGCACGTCCACGTCAGCCAGCCGCTCACGGGGAATGCCGGCGTCGTCCACCGCCAGCCAGGTAGACTGCTCCATCAGATCCAGCGGGCTCGAGAGCCGATCGAGGTCAGGTTCTTTTTCGGTGACCTGCCCGACACCCACCAGAACTGGGATCAGATTGCGATCCATGACTACGGCCTCCCAAGCCAGCAAATGAAACGGCGCGGGAGTCTAGCATGGTGCCGAGCAGGACAGATCCTGTCAGCAGGCATGCCCGCATCCGGGCATGCCGCGACCCTGCCGCCGTCTGCGGATCAACGGCAAGCCCGTGGTGTCCAGCGTCGGGCCTACAGAACCCCCGCCCTTAAGCATTCGCGGCTGAAGCCGCTCCCACAGGGTGCCGCTCGGATCACAAGGACAGCAGCTGGCCGCAGTTCGGCGGCAGGCGGTTCTCGACCACTTCCAGCCAGCGCGCAGCCACGGCTTCCGGCCCCCGCTCGCGCCGGACCTCGAACCAGTTGCTGCTGCTGCCGAGGAAGGCCGTCCAGGCGGCACCGAGGCGCTGTTCGAAGCCACCGGGGCCCCAATCCGCCGCCCGCTTCTGGATCTGGGACGGGGCGAAGAACATGGCTGGCTTGGGGCCGGGCAGCTCGGCCTGCTCCGGTGGCGCTTCCCAGTGGGTCACGCCGACCATGCAGTCGTGCTTCAAGGCAGCGCCGAAATGCCGATGGATGCGTCCCCGCAGGGGCGCATCTCCGGCCATGTCCACCACGACGCTGGGGACGTCGGCAGCGAGGCCTTCGAGATCCGGGTAGGTGACCACACGGTCATAGCAGCCGAGGCCCACGCAGAAGTCCTTGTTGGCTGCCGAGGTCAGGCCCACCACTTCCACGCCACCTCTGGCGTGCAGCAGATGCGCCAGCCCCAGCGACGTCTTGCTCGAAGCACTGGTGAGCAGCATCTGCCGGGCGCCGAAGCAGTCGTTGTCGGTGAGATAGTCATCGATCAGGAAGGAGGTGGTGAACAGCGGCCGCAGCAGCATCTGCTCGGTCTCGCGGGCTGGATCGTAGCCCGGGTCGGCGCTCACCCGCTGATAGTTGTTGTAGACCCGGTTCAGATGCTGGCGGTGAGACACGCCATCGGTGAATCCATGGGGACCGACCCGCGTCGGCGCCAGCAGCAGATGGCTGCTCATGGGGAAGTAGCCATAGAAGCGCTCCCCCACCTCGATGCCTTCGGCCTTCGATTGCACCACGTCGCCAAAACCCCAGACCGGCACCCGACCGAAGCCGTCTGCTGCCGGAAAGAAGTCCCAGTAGTTCATCATGTCCCCCGCTACCGCATAGGTGACGTTGTTGGCCGTGAGCGCAAACACATCCACCGCCATCAGCACCTCGCCGCTACCCACCTCGGGCAGGGCTGTACTCACCAGCCGATGCTCGCGCAGACCGTCGCGCCGAACCTGAAAATCCCTTGCTTGCGTCATGAGTGGCCTCTCTGCCTGTCGTTACAAGACGGTTGCCGATACGGCCCTTACAGGCCTGCGGCGGATACGTTCTGCATCAGCCGATACGGGTAAAACTGAACCACAGATAGCCGGCATAAACAGCCAGCAGCACGCCGCCCTCGATGCGCGAGAGCCGCAGGCGAGTGACCAGAAACATCATCAGCACCAGCGTCGCGGCCAGCACCGCCCAGCGATCCACTGTGAGCATGCGCTCGGCGATGGGCAGCGGTCCAATCAGGGCCGAGACGCCGAGCACACCGGCCAGATTGAAAATGTTGCTGCCGAGAATGTTGCCCACGGCCAGGTCCACCTGCTTACGCAGGGCAGCCAGCAGAGACACCGTCAGTTCCGGCAGCGAGGTCCCGATGGCTACCAGAGTCAGCCCGATCACCGCCTCGGAGACACCGAGGTTCTCGGCGATGCTCACTGCGCCGTTCACCAGCAGCCGTGCTCCCAGCAGCAGGAGCAGCAAGCCGCCCAGCGTCCAGGCGAAGCTCGCAGACAACCCCATGAGGGGCAACCGAATGTCCTCCAAGGTGCCGCTTTCACCGCTTTCAACGCCTTCCTGCACCACGATCCAGGTCAGATACCCGGCGAGGCAGCTCAGCAGCAGTGCGCCATCCAAACGGGTCAGGGAGCCCCCGAAGGTCATCAGCACCACCACCACCGTGAGCCCGAGCATCACAGCCCCATCCCGCAGCAGCGTCCCCGGCGCCACTGCCAGCGGCGCGATCACCGCACTGGCACCCAGGATCAGCAGGATGTTGCCCAGGTTGCTGCCGAAAACGTTGCCCAGGGCGATATCGGGTCGGCGGGTCAGCACTGCATCCACCGACACCAGCAGCTCCGGAGCGGAGGTCCCGAAGCCGAGCACCACAACCCCCACCAGGAGGGGCGTCGCCCCGAAGCGGGTGGCCAGGGCCAGCGCACCGCGAATCAGCCCCTCACCACCGGCCGTCAGCAGGGCCAAGCCCAGCACGACCCAAAGCAGATCAACCAGCACGGCCGGCTTCCGCGAGCAGACGCCCGCGCTTCCGCCACACCATCACGTAGATGACGATATTGACCACCACCACCAGCAATCCGAGCAGTATTTGCACCGGCCGCGTGAGCCCGGGCGGATAAATGAGCATGACCAGATAGTGCTCGATGAAGCTGCCATCGTAGCCCTCCTGACCCGCCAGCGCCCGCAGCGACTGCTCCATGGGCGTCAAGGGACAGATCCAGCCCGCCGTCACCACCATCGCCGCCCAGCCCGCCGCCGGCAGATGCAGCCAGACCAGCCAGCGCCAGCGCAGGACCAGCAGGCCGCCGGCCAACGCAAAGAGGATGAACGCCGCGTGCAGCAGCAGGACGGCTTCCGCGGCGATGGCGTAGAGCATGTCAGCTCCCCATGAACTGCAGCAGCATGCCCCCGGCGCGCAGGGTCGCGAAGGCGACGGCCAGGGCGAGGCCACTCACGAACAGGGCAAACAGGCCCAGCAGCGCCCGCTGCACACCGATCCAGAAGCGCTGGGCGCGCCCGGCGCCCGCTGCGGCCTCAGGCAGCGGTGCCGCGAAACCATGCACGATGGATGAACCGAGCACCGCCCAGAGCAGCACCGTCATGGCCAGCACGTTGTAGATCTCTTCGCGCCAGGGCTCGGGGCCGAAGAGGCTCACAGCGAGCCCGGCGACACCCCCTGCTCCGAGGACCCAGAACAGCAGGCGTACCGGCCGCAGACGCAGAGCCAGCCTGTGGTAGAACTCGAGCATGCCTTTGCAACACTCCGATCAGGCCGAGCCAGTCAGGCCGAGCCAATCAGGCCGAGCCAGTCAGGCCGAGCCAAAAAGTATCCAGCCACTGCCCAGCACCGCACTGACGCCCAGCACCGGCAGCAGTCCGAGGCGGAAACCAAAGATCAGGATGAAGGCCACGATCACCAATGCCAAGGCGGCGCCGTCGAGACTGCCCGGAACCGGCAGCTGCATGTCGAGCAGCCAGGCGGTGATCTGCAGCCGTTCACTGAACAGCACGTTGATGCCGAACCACAGTGCCAGATTCGCGATCACGCCCACCACCGCTGCCGTGATGGCCGCCAGCGCCGCCGCCAGGGCCGGCTGTCCGCGCAGCTTCTCCACGTGAGGCGCCCCGAGGAAGATCCAGAGAAAACAGGGCAGAAAGGTCACCCAGGTGGTGAGCAACGCCGCCAGCGTGGCCATGAGCATGGGCGCATCGCCGGCTGCATGCCGCAAGCCGGCCAGAAAGCCGACGAACTGGGTCACGAGAATCAGCGGACCGGGTGTGGTCTCGGCCATACCGAGGCCATCGAGCATCTCCCCCGGCTGCAGCCACTGGTAGTTCTCGACACCCTGCTGGGCGACGTAGGCCAGCACCGCGTAGGCGCCACCGAAGGTCACCAGAGCCAGTTTGGAGAAGAACAGGCTGATGCGGGTGAAGACATCGTCGCCACCCAACAGCAGCAGCAGGCCGCACAGGGTCGCCAGCCACAGTCCCAGGCACACCATGGCGGCGGCAAAGGTTCCCGGGCGATCGACGACGGCCACCGACAGCTCCGAAACCACGTGTTTCTCTGGCTGCAACCGGGCCGCGACGTAGCCGATCACCCCCGCGCCCAGCACCACCAGGGGAAACGGCACGCTGAACGCGAACAACGCCACGAAGCCCGCCACCGCCAGCAGCGGATGCAGCAACCCGCGCAGGGACCGGGCTGCGATCCGCAGCAGGGCCTGAGCGACAATGGCCAGCACCGCCGCCTTGAGCCCGAAGAACAGCCCCTCGACCAGGCTTATATCGCCGAGCAGCACGTACAGCCAGGACAGCAGCAGGATGATCAGCGCGCCGGGCAGGATGAAGAGCACGCCGGCCACCACGCCCCCCTTCACGCCGTGCAGCAGCCAGCCTGAGTAGGTCGCCAGCTGCTGCGCCTCGGGACCGGGCAGCAGCATGCAGTAGTTCAGGGCGTGCAGGTAACGCGCCTCGTCGAGCCAGCCTTTCTCCTCCACCAGGATCCGATGCATGAGTGCGATCTGACCGGCCGGACCGCCAAAACTCAGCCATCCGATGCGCCACCAGACGGCAATGGCCTCGCCCAGCGAGGGCTGCGGATACGCAGGGTTCTCGGTCACGCGGCTGCAGCCCCGAGGGAGAGCCAGACATCGGTGATGCCGTTGATCACGAACTGCACCGCGATCACCGCCAGGATCAGGCCGAAGACCTTGGTCACGATCACCTTGCCGACGTCACCGAGGCGCTCCACCAGCACTTTCGAATACACCATGGCGTAGTAGCAGGCACAGGTGGTGATCAGGATTGCCAGGAAGACCAGCGCCACGTGCCAGATCGTCGGCGCCTCGCTGGTGAGAATCATCACCGTGGCGATGGAGCCAGGCCCACTGATGAAGGGGATCGCCAGCGGAATGATCGCCAGGCTCTGGGCGTGTTTCGCGGCAGGGGAGTGATCACTGTCGTCATCGCCAGCAAGCAGGTCCACCTGATCGACCTGATCGCCCCCCTGGCGGATCATTCCCATGGCGATGCCGAACAGAATGATGCCGCCTGCGATCCGGAAGGCCTCGAGGGTGATGCCGAAGAGCTGGAAGATGATGCCGCCGAGCAGCGCGAAGACGAAAAAGATGCCCGTGGACATCAGCACGGCCCTTCTGGCCACCTGCTCCCGCCGTTTGTCGCTGGCATAGGGCAGCAGCGACATGAACACGAACGCCGTGGTCAGCGGATTGACGATCACGAAGATGGCCGCAACGGTGATCAGCAGGTAGTTGAGCAGGGTCACGAGCTCGGGCCACATCGATCTTTCTCCAGGAAGACAAACCAGCTCGTCGGCAAGCATACCGACTTGACCACTTTCTGCGCGGGAGTAGACTACCGGCCGGTCTTGGTTGGTATGAGGACGTCCCGTCTTGGAACCCTGGAGTCGTCGCGCTCATCGGAGCACTTCGCGTCCGGCGTTCGCGCAGGAAACAGCCACGGCCTGAACCCCTGAATCAGCCGCCCTCTGTCCCCTGCCGAACCCCGACAGGAGCAGTAGAGGTCGGCTGAGTGGGCACACCCACTCCGCCCCCGTCGACGTATGCCAATCCTCTCATGCAGGTATGGCGCTCCAGTGTCCTTGCGCCAGCGTCGCAGGCATATCGCAGCACCTACGACCTTTGATCCTTGGGCCGGTTCGTGGAGTTGGGGGCCATCATGGAAGCGCAGCAAGCCGAACAGCAGCAGCCATTGCGGGAATTGATCGCGGCAGGCGCCTACGACGTCCTTACCGCAAGACTGCCGGATGAACACGTCCAGGATATCGCTCGTGCCCTGGCGGACTTCGAACCCAATATGGTACTCGAAGTGCTGGCGATGCTGCCGGTGGACGAGCGCCCCGAAGTCTTCGCCTATCTTTCGACCGGTCAGCAGTATCAAATCCTCAACGCCGCCGACGACGACATCGGTATTCCCTTCCTGCGGGCCCTGCCCGCCGATGACCGCACCGCCCTGCTCGAGTCCCTCAAACCCGAACAGCTGAAGGAGATTCTACGGCTGCTGGCACCCGCTGAAGTACGGCGAGCCATGGAGCAACTCGGCTATCCAGAGCAAAGCGCTGGCCGGCTCATGAATACCGATTTCGTCACCGTGCGACCCAACTGGTCGCTGGCGCGGGCCCTGGACCACGTGCGCCGCCAGGGCCATCAGGGCGACGGCGTCAACACGCTCTACGTCACGGACCATCGCGGCCGCCTGCAGGGCACCATCAGCTTGAAACGCCTCGTTCTCGAATCGCCGGACAAGGATGTCATGAGCCTGATCTCCGGACCTGCGGTGACCATCGACGCCGGCGAGGACCGCAGTGAGGCGGCCCGGACCATCCAGCACTACGACATCACAGCGCTGCCAGTGGTGGACGTCAACGGGGTGCTCTTGGGTGCCGTGACGGTCGACGACGTCATGGACGTGGTTCAGGAGGAAGCCACCGAGGACTTCCACAAGATCGGCGCAGTCGGTGCGCTGGGTCTGAGCCTGCGCGATGCGCGCCCCTCACTGCTCTACCGCAAGCGCGTGGGTTGGCTTGTGCTGCTGGTATTCGTGAACATCTTGAGCGGGGCCGGCATCGCCCTCTACGAGGCCACCATCGAGCAGGTCATCGCGCTGGTGTTCTTCCTGCCGCTGATCATCGCTTCCGGCGGCAATGCCGGTTCGCAATCCGCCACACTGATGGTCAGGGCCCTGGCCACGGGTGATGTGGCCACCCGGGACTGGCTGCGTCTATGGGGGCGGGAACTCGGGGTCGCGATTGCCCTGGGGGTCACCATGGGTGCCGCGATCTATGGCGTCGGTCTGTGGCGCGGCGGTCCCGAGGTGGCCATCGTCGTATCGTTGTCCATGGTTCTGGTGGTGGCCTGTGGCTCGATGATCGGCATGGTACTCCCCATGATGCTCAATCGCTTCGAATTCGATCCAGCCACCGCCAGCGCGCCACTGATCACCTCCATCGCCGACATCTGCGGCATCCTGATCTACTTCTCCATCGCTACGGCCATCCTCACGCTCCCCCCACCCTGACCCTCATTGCGGGGGATGGCAGTGGGTGGGTGACGCAGCTCCTTGAAATTATGTTATGTTATAACTTACCTTTCAACCCTCAATGCGCAGGCCCAGCCCATGCTTCCCGTGACCGTCCTCTCCGGCTTTCTCGGCGCCGGCAAAACCACCCTGCTCAACCACATTCTCAATAACCGTGAAGGCCGTCGCGTCGCCGTCATCGTCAACGACATGAGCGAGGTGAACATCGACGCGGCGACGGTACGCAGCGAGGTGGATCTCCTCCGCGGTGAGGAGCGGCTGGTGGAAATGAGCAACGGCTGCATCTGCTGCACCCTGCGTGAGGATCTGCTGCTTGAAGTCTCCCGTCTGGCTCAGGAAGGCCGCTTCGACTATCTGGTGATCGAATCCACCGGTATCTCCGAACCGCTGCCGGTGGCAGAGACCTTCACTTTCCGCGACGAGTCCGGCGTCAGCCTCGGTGACGTGGCGCGCCTGGACACCATGGTCACCGTGGTGGATGCCGTGAACTTCCCCCGCGACTACCACGAGGCGCTGAGCCTGCAGGAGAAGGGAGAATCTCTCGGTGAGGAGGACGACCGCAATGTGGCCGACCTGCTGGTGGATCAGATCGAGTTCTGCGACGTCCTGGTGATCAGCAAGACCGATCTCATCGATGCCGAGGCGCTGGCGGCGCTGACGGCCGTACTGCGGCGCCTGAACCCGGAGGCGGACATCGTCCATGCCGAGCTGGGACGGGTGCCACTCGACCGGGTGCTCGACACCGGCCGCTTCGACTTCGAGCGCGCCTCCCTGGCGCCAGGCTGGCTCAAGGAAATGCGCGGTGAGCACAAGCCTGAGACCGAGGAGTACGGCATCGGCAGTTTCGTCTACCACGCCACCCGGCCCTTCCACCCCGAGCGCCTGCACGACTTCCTCTGTGCCGGATGGCAGCACGGCAATCTGCTGCGATCCAAGGGTTTTTTCTGGCTCGCCACCAGACCGAACATGGCGGGCTCCTGGTCCCAGGCCGGCGGCATCATGCATCACGGATTCGCCGGACTGTTCTGGGCCGCCTTGCCCGAGGCCGAGTGGCCAGAGGAACCGGAAGCCGTGGATGAAATCCTGCGGCGCTGGACGCCCCCCTATGGCGACCGCCGCCAGGAAATCGTGTTCATCGGCCAGCAGATGGATGTCAGCGCCGCCCGAGCGGCCCTGGACGCCTGCCTGCTGACCGACGCCGAACTCGACCTGGGGCCCGCCAGCTGGCGCCGCCTGCCCGACCCTTTCCCCCGCTGGACCGAGGAGCAACTGCAGGAGGCCACCGCTCATGGCTGAACACGCGCATGTCAGCGAGCACATCGACGATCTCGCCAGCATCTACGATCCCGCCATCCACCTGGCTGTGGCGAGGCGGCAACCGGACCCGGCCATGATTGGGTTCGTTGCCGAGGTTCTGAATCGACGCTGCGTTCCCTGTGCCGAACTCATCGTCGGCCCAGCTACCACCATCGCCGAGCACCTGCCCGAAGCCCTCGGGGGCTTCGCAGCTGCCGTCACTGCCCTGCCCGGCTACGCCGAGTTCTGCCGCGACCTCGAACTGCAGGTGGCGATCTTTACCGATCTCTTCGGAATCAATGCGGTGGGCCTGCGCATCGCGACGCTGCAAGGGCCCATGTGCCCGCGCTTTCACGTCGATCACGTTCCCTGCCGCCTGATCACGACCTATGGCGGCCGCGGCACCGAGTGGCTGCCCGAGGAGTACGTGGACCGCCGACAGCTCGGCTGCGCGGATCTGCCCCTGCGTCACCCGGAAACCGGCGATGGCGCGACCTGTGCCCTCGAACCCTGGGCCATCGGTCTGTTCCGTGGCGAAGGCTGGCTCGACGGCAGCGTGGGCGGCGTCGTACATCGCTCGCCGCACATTGCGCCTGCGCAGCCGCGGCTGCTCATGACTCTGGATTTCGTGCGCTGAAGGGGACGCCACACCGGCCAGCGCAACGCTTCAGTCGGATGCCGGAATCCTGAAACACTGGGGACCGGCGGCGTGGTACCGGAACGGTTCGTCACTGCGCATGCCGGGCCGATGGGGTGGCTCAGCCTGGCGCTCGAAGGTTGCGCACAATTCGAAGCTGTCGACGCCGAGGGGACGGTACCCATAGGTGTCGCCGCTGCGCGGATCCCGAAGCCAGTCCGATTCCAGATCACCGAGGATGTCTTCGATGCGATCAGGCACGGCACCTTCGCGCGCATGATGGCGCCTCACGGCAAAGGTCAGAGCACTGAGATCTTCGACCCGCCGCGCGTCGAGCAGGCGGCTGCGCTCATCTCCCGGTGACCCAAGGACGAACAGTCCCGCCACCACGGCAACGCCCACGGCCATGCCGACGCCGACGGCCAGCACCCGATCGAGATTCAACCCGCAGGCTCCGGTGGGTCCATGCGCCTGAGCTGGCGCAGGTAGTAACCGAAAATGCCGCCGGCAATGATCCCTACCACCAGCACCTTGAGCAGGAAACGCAGCGTCAACGCGCCGCCCAGCAGCTGATAGATCAGCGTGGCCAGATTGCCCAGCAGAACGAGGGTGGCGATGAACAGGGTCAGCCAGGTGAGCCAGCGCCCGACACCGCCGGCCCTGGCCGGATCCAGCTCACGCAGAATCTGCCTCGAAACGAGGAGGAACACCGGGAAGGCCACCAGCAGCACCGCCACCGCCCAGCGCAGCCGGCCGCGGGCAAATTCGCCCCGCCAAACACCCTCTGCCGGGTCAGGAAACAGCAGATCAACAAAGTGGAACAGCAGACTGCCGAAGTGCCAGGCGCTGAGATAGAGAGTCGAGAAAGCGACCAGATAGAGAAAAGCTTCCCGCGGCGAGGTGGTCGTGGTCGGCCGCGGCACCGGCGGCGTGAAGGCGACGTCTGCATAGCGTTCCAGGGCTTGCACACTCGCCGCCTGCGGCCATCCGGCCTGCTGCAGCGCTGCGGCTATCTCCACCCGCGTCCGCCCTGCCGCCAACGCATCCCTGACGAAGGCATCGAGTCGCTCCTGATCGTTCATGCCTCTCTCCTGCACCGACCGGAGCGTGGATTGTCAGGCCCCGGACAGGTGACTGACCAGCAGCTTGAGATAAAACAGCGGCAGAAACCATTCCAGCCCTTCCGGTTGCGGCAGCACGAACAGGGCCAGCAGCAGCGCCGCCACATAGCCGAGCATGGCCAGCGGCCGGCGCAGATGAGAGGGTGCCGTCACGACCCCGAGTGCAGCGAACAGCAGCCAACCTCCCGCCGCCACCACCCAGAACGGATCCCAGGCCAGGAACAGCCAGGACACCAGCAGCAGATGCAGCAGATGCATGCCCACAAAGGCCATCTGCGCACCCGCACCGAGGGTCGGACGGTGATACCAGCGCCTCCCGCTCGCCGTGGCTGTGGTGACGACACCGCCCACCAGGTCCAGGGCCAGCAGGGCGGCCACCACGTAGCCGAAGACCGACCAGGGCACGTCCATGAGGTAGGCGTAGACGGGCGCCAGGGTCGCGGCGACCAGTGCCGGGATGACGTTCAGGGCCCACTCGCCCGGCGTCGCGCCCGGTCCGACCACACGATCCAGCAACCCGGGCAGGCCGGCACGCGGTTCCGTGGTCATGAAGGATCTGATCCACCGCGCAGGTAGGCCGGCGCTTCGGGGCCGTCGGCTGCATCGCCATAGCGCCGATGCAGCGGATAGTACTCGGCATAGAACTGCACCTTGCCGGCCGTCTCCTCACCTGCCTGATCGGCAATGAAGGCGAGCATGAGATCGATGCCGGCGGAAACGCCCGCTGCGGTCCAGACGTGGCCATCGCGAACGAAGCGTTCCTCCACCACTGTGACATCGCCAAGTTCCCGCAGCCGACCGAGGGATCCCCAGTGGGTGGTGGCGCGACGACCGGACAGCAGTCCGGCCGCATGCAGCACGAAGCTGCCGGTACACACGGACATCACTCCCTGTGCGCCGGCCGCCTGCTTCGCCACGAAGCCGGTGAGCGCCACGTTGTCCACCTCACGCCGGGTCCCTTCCCCGCCGGGTATCAGCAGCCAGTCGAGTTGCGGGCAATCCTCGAAGGTGACATGGGGATTCACCGACAGGCCCTTGGCGCAGGCCACCGGCCGTGGGTGCTCGGCCACGATCAGGCAGGGCTCGGGACCGCCCGCGTACTTGCTCCACACGCGCAGCATTTCCCAGGGCCCGATGAAGTCGAGCTCCTCGGCCCCATCAAATGCCAGTACGCCGAATGTCATGGCAGCTTCTCCTCCGCAGGGATCAAGGCGCAGGCCGACGGATGATCGCGCCCGGTGGCCAGGGTACTACGTCCGGGCCGGACTCTGACCGGACACCGCGTGGGAATCCGCACAGACCCCACCGCGGCGCTTTCGGGACCATCCCGGACCCGGCAGCAATGTCTGCAGCCGTCTGCCGCCCCCAATCCCGGGGCGACTGACCTCACGGAGTAATGAAAATGGAAGACACCGTCTACAAGCAACTCGAACTGGTGGGCTCGTCTGCCGACAGCATTGAGGCTGCCGTCGAAAGGGCCATCGCGCGGGCGTCCACGAGCGTGCGCGACATGCGCTGGTTCGAGGTGAAGTCGATCCGCGGTGGCATCGATGACAATCGCATCGCGGAATGGCAGGTGACGCTGACGGTGGCATTCGCCCTGGAGTGAGCACGCCCTACGATCGTGGCAGCTTCCCCTCCAGAAGCGTCAGGGCGCGAGCCAGCTGAGGGTCGTCCTCGGCTGCCGCGTCCACTGGCCAGGGTACAAGATGATCCGGATCGATACCGATGCCTTCGATGCGATGGCCGTCGAGCAGCAGTTCCCCCACGGCCAGATGCAGCAGGTAGCCCGTATCCTCGTCCGCGAACAGTCCGATGCCGGAAGCAAAGGCGCCCGCTGTGCGTGTCCCTACGAGTGCGGCGCTCCCGGACTTACGAAACTGATATGCCAGCGCCTCCTTATGCCCCCGTGCCAAACCTCCGGACCGTGCAGGTCCCGGGTTCCGAACAGCGAGCGCAGCAAAGCGTAGTCGGAATCCCGCCGGGTGTAGAACTCCGTATGGGAGACACCGAGGGTCGTCAGGAACGGGTTGATCACCTCCGCTGCCAGGATGGCCAGATCCGGGACGGCCTCCGCCCGGCGGCCCGACCTTCCAAGCACCCGTGATGGTTGCGGGTTAGACTTTCCCCGTTGCGAATCCGGCGGAGGAAGGACAGCGCCAGCATGAAGATCGGCATCAATATTTTCGACACGGACCGGGCCATTCACCCGGTGGAGCTCGGACAGGCCATCGAGGCCCGCGGCTTCGACGCCCTGTACCTGCCTGAGCACAGTCATATTCCGGCTTCACGCAAGACCCCCTGGCCGGGATCCCGTCCGGGCCATGAGGATCCGCTGCCGGACTACTACAGCCGCATCTGCGATCCCTACGTGGCACTGTCGATGATCGCCGCCGTCACCGAGCGGCTGGAGCTCGGCACCAGCGTGACGCTGGTTCCACAGCACGATCCCATCCGTCTCGCCAAGCAGGTGGCGACGCTGGACCACTGGTCCAAGGGGCGGGTCCGCCTCGGCATCGGTTACGGCTGGAACGAGGAGCAGACCCTCGCCCACGGCGCGGACTTCAAGACCCGCCGGGGCCGGACCGAGGATTGCGTGGGTATCATGCGCGCCCTGTGGACCCAGGACGAGGCCAGCTTCGTTGGCAGATATGGCCGTCTGGAGCCGTCCTGGTCCTGGCCCAAACCGGCCCAGCCTGGTGGCCCACCGATTCTGTTGGGGGGTGGGACGGGGCCGCAGCTCTTCGATGCCATCGCCCGCTACGCCGATGGCTGGATGCCCATTACCGGCCGCAGTACGGTGGCTGATCGTGCGGCACCCCTGAAGGAGAAGTTCGCTGCCGCCGGACGCGACCCGGACAGTCTGAAGATCGTGGTCTGTGGCGCCACCACCGACCCAGACGGTCTCGCAGCACTGGCCGAGGAAGGCGTGGACACTGCGGCCATGACCATCTGGACCGAGGATCGCGACGAAATTCTGCGCAAGCTGGACGAGTTCGCCGCCATCCGCGATGCGGCGCGCGGAAACTAGATTAAGGAGAGGTCATGCAAGTCAGCATGCAGGGGCGCACCGCGCTCATTACCGGCGGCAGCCAGGGCCTCGGCTATGCCATGGCGAAACGCTTCCTGGAAAGCGGCGCCCAGGTCGCCATCCTGGCCCGCCGCCAGGATGTGCTGGACGAGGCGCGAACAGAACTCGAAGCCACCACCGGTGGCAGCGTCCTGGCCCAGGCCTGTGACGTCAGCGATGCCGTGCAGATCGAGCGCGCCCATGCTGCCGTGGTGGCCGAACTCGGACCCGTGGACATCCTTGTCAACAATGCGGGAGCGGCCAGTACCGGGGCCTTCGAAGACGTGACCGACGCCATGTGGCAGGCGGATCTGGATCTGAAGCTCTTCGCCGCCATTCGTCTCTCGCGCCTGGTACTGCCGGGTATGAAGGAGAGGCGCTTCGGTCGCATCATCAACCTGCTCAACACGGCTGCGAAGGCGCCACCGGCGAACTCGGCGCCCACCTCCGTCAGCCGCGCCGCCGGGCTGGCGCTGACCAAGGTGCTTGCCAACGAAGGCGCGCCCCACAACGTGCTCGTCAATGCGTTGCTGATCGGCCTGATCAAGTCCGAGCAGGTGAAGCGCTGGTGGCAGGCCACCGACGGCAATCAGAGTCTCGAGGAACACATGGAGAAGGTGGGCAGCCGTCTGCCCATGGGGCGCATGGGCGAAGCCGAGGAGTGCGCCAATCTGGCCTGCTTTCTCGCCTCCGAGCAGGGTTCCTACGTCACCGGCTGCGCCATTAACATGGACGGTGGCCTGTCACCGGTGCCATGAGGTCAGTTCCCCGGCCGCTCGCATCACGGTTTCGAGGTGCTGCTGCCGGCGGGCTGCCCGTTGGGCATCGCCGCGTTCCACCGCGTAGGCCAGATTCAGCAGAGCCACGACGCTGGCACCGTAGCCAACGCGGCGGCGAAACTCCGCATCCACGGGATGCCGGTACTCGGCAAGGGCGCGATCGAGGAACTCGGGCCCGAGCCAGATCGTCGCTTCGATGAAGTCCACGGCAGGATCACCGAATCCCGCATCCGCCCAATCGATGACGCCCAGCACACGACCGGCGTCATCCATGAAAACGTGATCTTCTGACAGGTCGAAATGCAGCAGCACCCCTTCACCCCGGAAGGCATCGGGTGGCGGCAGGTTTCCTGCCAGCAGCGGAGCCACTAAGGCCAGGGTTTCCGGACCCAAGCGCTCGGTGAGCAGATGGCGTACCCGGGCAAGCTCCGCCGCCCAATCGATGGGCGCATAGTCTTCCGGATAGCTCCCGCCGGTCTGCGCCAGCGCCCGCCGCGCCTCGGCAGTACTGCCATGGAGGCCGTTCAGAAAGGCGACGAAGTCGGTCTCGAACGCGGCCAGCCGCCGGGCGGGGCGTGCACTCCAGTTCCAGGTACGACCCGGCACCGGCCGATAGCCTGCGAAAGCGAAAGGGAAGCTCGCATCGGGCCGGCCTGACCATTCCGGCACCGGCAGGCGGATGTGGAGGCGCTCGGCCAGGATCGGCAGCAAGAGAGCTTCCCGCGCCAGGCTGGCCTGCACACTCTCCCGCTTCGGGAAGCGGAACACCCAGGCGTCGTCGATCAGCCAGGTTTCGCAGTCCCAGCCTTCTCCGAGGCGGGAGACGCTCTCCGCTGCAAGGTCTGGAAACTGTGCGTGGAGCAGCCTTCTGACAGCCGCAGCGTCGAGGGCCGGGCGCTCCAGGCGCCATGGGACGGCGTCCACCTGTCAGTCTCCTCCGCTGCCCTCACTCCCTGCCCGAGGTGTCGCTTCAGATGCCTCGCGCAGGCACTTCGTCCGTCCAGACCTCGAAGTGGGTCAGGGTGTTCTGGCCAAAGGTATTGCTCAACGCCACGTCTGCAGCGTCCCGGCCGCGTGCGATCAGCACCCGCCCCATGCGCCGCTGGTTGTTGCGGGGATCAAAGGTCCACCACTGGCCACCCAGGTAGGCCTCGAACCAGCCGGCGAAGTCCATGGGCGGATAGGGCGGCGGCACCCCGATATCGCCCAGATAGCCCGTGCAGTAGCGGGCCGGAATATTGAGCGCACGGCAGAACGCAACGGCCAGATGGGCGTAATCGCGGCAGACCCCGTTGCCTTCGTTGAAGGCCTCGGCGGCGGTCTTGGTCGGGCGTGCATGCTCGTAACCGAATTTGATGTGCTGGTGCACGTAGTCGCACACCGCCTGGACCCGCTGCCAGCCCAGAGGCGTGGCGCCGAACAGATCCCAGGCCGCCTGGGAGAGCACGTCGGTCTCACAGTAGCGGCTGCCGAGCAGAAAGATCAGGGCCTCTTCCGGCAGCGCCTCCACCGGATGCTGGATCGCGCCGAAATCCACGGGATCGGTCAGCCCGGCATCGTTGAGCAGCCCGTCTGCGGTGAGCCGGATGTCTCCCGCGGGCGCCACCAGCCGCGTGCACCAGTTGCCGAAGCCGTCGCGATACGCGCTCATGGGCACCGAAGGAGACGTCATCAGATGATCAGGGCGGACGATATCCGATGCCCGACTGTAGTGGATCGACAGCGTCAGGATCATGGGGACCGGCTGTGGGCAGTGATAGCGCAAGTCGTAGCCGACCCGAAGTTGCATGGAAACCTCATTATCGTTGCCTGCGGCCAGAATTGCCGCAATCAGGTCGGCCACTGTATCAGGTTGCGATGGGCCTGCACTGTGCGGTGGACGTGAGCCCGAGCTCGGGGGTCATCCTGCCGGTAGCCGAAATGCGGCGGGCCGGCTCAGAATGCCCATGGCATCCTGCCTGCGCAGGACCTCAGTCCCGCTCCTGCACCTCGTCCAAGGTCAGCGCCGCCGCCGCAGCAGCGAGACACATCACCGCGAAGACGCCCAGCAGGAAGGCCTCGCCCAGCACTTCCGCAACGATTCCGAACGCGCTCGCGGCCAGCAGCAGCAGGCCGATGAGGGTGTTGGACAGCGCCGTGTAGGCTGCTCGCGTATCCTGATCGGCCATGTCCACCACATGAGTGGCGCGCCCGAGCCGCACGCCCTGATGGGCCATGACCACGATGAACAGCAAGGTCGGCAGCAGCATCGGCAAGGCCAGCCCCTGGGGGTAGATCATGCCGGTCAGGGCCGCGACGATGAGCGGAGCCGCCCCCAGCAGACCCGCATAGCAGAGCACGCGGCGGCTCGAGACATCCGACAGCCGGCCCCAGATATAGGTACTGCTGACTGCCGCCAGGGACGAAGCGATGACGAACAGTCCCAACTCACCGAGTTGGGCGCTGCCCGAACGGCCACCGAGCGCCAGCAGAAACGGCGGCGCCAGCGCGGTGCCCATGAGCAACGCCCGGGTGAGGATGAAGCGCCGCAGCTGGGGATCGGTTTTCAGCAGCCCGAACTGCTCGACGACCACGCTCAAAGCATTGCCGCCACCTTCGGTGGCGCCGGGCTTCTCCGCCAGGGTGAGGAAAACGCCCGCCGCCAGCAACCACATGGCTCCTGCCACGAGCAGGACCAACGCGATGGTCAGCACACCGAGATCCAGCCAGCCCGATGCCAGCATCAGACCGAACAGCAGCACCAGCGCTGACGAGAGGGTGCTCGCCGTGCCGGTAGCCGTGCCCCGGGTCGATTTCGACACCGTCTTGCCGAGCACGTCCTTGTGGCTCACCGAACACACGCTGCGAGCCAGGGCCATCAGCGCCAGCAGGGCAATCAGGCTCCAGCCGGCCGCCGCACCTTCCAGCGTGAGCGCCACGACGCCCATGCCCATCACCGCCAGACCCTGCACCAGCGAACCAGCGGCCCAGGCCCATTTGCGCAAGGGCATGGCGCGAATGCTCGCTGCCGTCACCAGCTGCGGCAGCAGCGCGCCGGATTCCCGCACCGGCACCAGCAGGGCCACCAGAAAGGACGGCGCGCCGAGGGCCCCCATCAGCCAGGCCAGCACCAGTTTGGCGTCCGCGAGGCCATCGCCGGTCTTGGTGGCTGCCAGGGCCACCACGTGCTTGAGGAAGTTCTCCGGCTGGGCGTCACAGGCCTCCTCCGGAATATCCCGGCACACCCGGCCTTCGTCGTCGCCCGTCAGCTGGAGATAGACTTTCTCAGCAGTACTCATGGGTTTTCCTGACTCATCATGACGAGGGTCCGCGTCGAAGGTTGGCGAGGATAAGCGGGCGCAGCGGCCAGGGGAAGTTGACGCCGCGGAGTCGCACCGATCACTGCCATGGGTCCGCGGAAGATGCGACCATCCGGCATCGCCGCACTCATCGAGGAGAGCATGCATGCTTGCAGGATTCAGCTCGCACAGGATCGACGCCAATGGTATCCATCTGCATGCCGCAGTCGGCGGCGACGGTCCGCCCCTGCTGCTGCTCCATGGCTATCCTCAGACCCACATCCTCTGGCGCCATGTGGCGCCGGTACTGGCGGAACACTTCACCGTGGTGGCTCCCGATCTCCGGGGCTACGGCGCCTCCGACAAGCCGGCAGGCGGCGCGGACAGCTACAGCAAGCGGGTCATGGCTGCAGACATGGTGGCCCTGATGGCCGCCCTCGGCCATGAGCGCTTCATGCTCGCCGGCCACGATCGCGGCGGTCGGGTGGCCTACCGGCTGGCGCTGGATCACCCTGAGACCGTGACCCGCCTGGCCACCCTGGACATCATCCCCACGATCGAGACCTGGGAGGGTTTCGTCGGCACCCGGGGGCTGGTCGCCTGGCACTGGTACTTCCTCGCCCAACGCGAGGGCGTTCCCGAACCCATGATCGGCGCCGATCCGGACGCTTTCCTGAAGATGGTTCTGGCGAGCTGGCTCGGGCGCAAGGACGCCATCGAAGAGCAGGCCTTCTCAGCCTACGCGGAAGCCTTCCGCAATCCAGAGACCATTCGCGCCTCCTGCGACGACTACCGGGCCGGAGCCACCTTGGACGTCGCCATTGACCGCGCCGACCGGGAAGCGGGTCGCCGCATCCCATGTCCTATGCTGGCACTCTGGGGCGATCGCGACGGCGCCCTGGCGGACGACCGCTACCTGAAGGTCTGGCAGAAATGGGCGGACGACGTCCGCGGCCAGGCGATTCCCGGCGGCCACTTCCTGCCGGAGGAGGCGCCAGAGCAAACCGCTGCCGCCCTGCTGGATTTTTTCCGTGGAAGCTGAAACAGGGCGACGATAGCGACGCGGCGGGCCATCGCTGTACGCTGCGCTTCGTGAACTTCCCACAACAGCAGCTCCGATCGGAGGTTCTGGCCTACTCGCCGACCAGGGTCTCGCTGCGAAACCAGCCCTCACCTGATTCGCTTAGGCGATCCACCAGCCAAGGCAAAGCCTCATCCATCTGACCACCGAGAACGAAAGGCGGATTGATGATCACGACGCCACTTGCCGTCATGCCGAAGCCATCGCTATCGGGGGCGTTGCCGAGTTCGAAGCGCGCGATGCGCCGGATTCCGGTGGCTTTGATTGCCTCGACCATGCGCTCCACCCGGGCCCGTTCCACCACCGGGTACCAGAGCATGTAGACCCCTGTGGCGAAGCGCCGATGGGCTGCCGCCAGGGTCTTCACCACCTGCTCGTAGTCGCTCTTGATCTCGTAGGCGGGATCGATGAGCAGCAGGGCACGCCTGCTCGGCGGGGGCAGCAGACCGATGCAGCCGGCGAAGCCGTCCTCTTCGCGCACCGTCAGGCGCCGATCGCCGACAGCCCAGCGACGCAGCGCCTCGGCCTCGTTGCCGTGGCGTTCGAAGAGAATCAGGCGATCTGTCCCATCGAGCAGCGCTCGGGCAATGGCGGGAGAGCCCGGATAGCACTTAAGCGCCCCACCGGCGTTGGCCAGCCGCACGCAGTCCAGGTAGCGGGACACGGCCGCCGGCGCCTCCGCCACATCCCAGAGCCGGCCGATTCCGGTCAGATACTCCCGCTTCTTTTGCGCGAACTCCGAACCGAGATCGTAGCTGCCAGCGCCGGCATGGGTGTCGATGTAGAACAGCGGCTTGGCCTTGCGTCCGAGATAGTCGAGCACCGCCACCAGCACGGTGTGCTTCAGGACGTCGGCGAAGTTGCCGGCGTGGAACCCGTGGCGGTAGCTCAGCATGGCTTAGACGATGGTGGAACCGCCGTCGATGATCCAGTTCTGTCCCGTGGCGTAGGAACCGGCCTTGGAGGCCAGGAACACCACGACGCCCGCCAGTTCCTCCGGATCGCCGATGCGCCGCAGGGGCACCGTGGAAGTGACCCGCTCGAGCATCTTCGGGTCTTCCCACAGCGCCCGGGCGAAGTCGGTCTTGATCAGGCCCGGCGCCACAGCGTTCACGCGCACGCCCTTGGGTCCGTACTCCGAGGCCAGATTGCGCACCAGGGCGAAGTCGGCGGCCTTGGAGATGTTATAGGTGCCGATGACGTTGCTGGCCTTCAGGCCGCCCACCGACGAAATGATGATGATCGAGCCGTCGCCGCGGGCTTCCATCTCCGGCAGCACCATGTGGCAGAGCCAGTGGTTGGAGAGCACGTTGCACTGCATGATCTTTTCGAAGGCGGAATCCGGAATCTCCTTGGAGGGTCCGTAAACCGGGTTCACCGCCGCATTGCAGACCAGAATGTCGATGGCGCCGAGCTTTGCGTGGGTCTTGTCCACCAGCTGCTGCAGGGCTGCCTTGTCGCCGATGTGGGCGGGAATGACGATGGCCTTGTTGGGCGCATCGGCACCGAGCTTGGCGTTGATGTCGTCGGCCACTGCCTGACAGGCATCCGCCTTGCGCGAGGAGATCACCACATTGGCACCGTGCAGCGCGAGCTGCTCGGCAATGGCGCGCCCAATGCCCTTGCTGGAACCGGTGACGATGGCGTTCTTGCCCGACAGATCGAACAGGCTGCCTGCTGCAACACTCATGATTGCTCTCCTTGCGTTGGCGATGGACGGCGTGGCGGCATTGTCCCTGGACACACTGAAAGAGTCACCTTTGGCGTGGTCTGTGGGGCGAAGCTCCACTTTGGGCGCATTTCGTCAGGAACGAAATGCGCCGATCTCGATGACGCCCAGCGAAGGCAGCGACTTCGGCTTCGGCAGGGCACCTTCAGATCGGCCCAATCGCTACGCGATTAGGGCCTTCCCACAAGTGGCGCAATGCCAGATTCGAGCGACACCCCCTTGTCGGAGAGCGCTATTTCGCGCAGCGAAATCCGCCGATCTCGATGACGCCCAGCGAAGGCAGCGACTTCAGCTTCGGCAGAACGTTTCGAGATCGGCCCAATCGCTTCGCGATTAGAGCCTTCCCACAACGGCAGGCTGCGCAGCGATGCTGAGGGGTTGCAACTTGGTGGCGGAGGCTCAGGGCAGGCCGAGCTCCGCCTTCGCGAAGGCGGTGATGCTTTTATAGTCCGCCTTACCGTTGCTGGCCCGGCCCAGCGAGGCCTTGGTCAGGATGCGTTTCGGGGTCTTGTAGCCCGCCAGATGCTTGCGGGCGTGGGCTTTCAGGACGTCTTCGGCCAGGGACGCACCTGTTCGCAGCGCCACGACGGCGGTGACCATCTGCCCCCACTTGTCGTCCGGAACGCCCACCACCAGCGCATCTTCCACATCCGGATGCTGCTTGAGCACTTCTTCCACTTCCTCGGGATAGACCTTCTCGCCAGCCGTGTTGATGCAAACGCTGCCGCGGCCGAGCAGCAGCAGGGAGCCGTCGGCTTCCACCCGGCACCAGTCGCCGGGCATGGAATAGCGCACGCCGCCGATGGTCGGAAAGGTCTTCGCGGTTTTCTCCGCATCCTTGTAGTAGCCCTTGGGAATGGCGCCGGCCCGGGCAATGTAACCCGGCTCGGGATCACCGGGCTTCACCTCGCGGCCGTCCTCGGTGAAGACCTTGCAGTGCTCGCCAATGACGAAACGGGCCGTTTCCACGGTGCCATCGACGGTGGTATCGGAACGCCCGAAGCCCACGGCTTCGGAGGCGCCGAAGGAATCCGTGAGCACCATGGCCCCGTGATGCTTCAGCAGTCCCTGCTTCACCTCCATGGACCACATCACGCCGGAGGAAATGATGGAGACCAGGGAAGTCAGATCATAGCGTCCGGGTGCGGCATCGAGGGCGTTGAGCAGGGGCTTGGCGAAGGCATCGCCGACGATGGCCAGACCGTTCACCTGCCAGCGTTCCACCGCTTCGAGGCACTCCACGGGATCGAAACTCGGCTGTTCGAGCAGCACCACGCTGCCGCCACCGGCGAGGCAGGCGATGGACGTGAGCAGCCCCGTGCCGTGCATCAACGGACAGCAGGGCATGATGCGGCTGCCGCCGCCGGCACGGCGGACATTGACCGCATGCTGTTCGAGATCCGCTGGCGGGATCATGTCGGTGGCAGGCGTGGCGCCGGCAGCGCCCGCAAGCCAGAGGTCGTTCAGGCCCCACATGACGCCCTTGGGCATGCCCGTGGTGCCGCCGGTGTAGATGAAGAGCAGGTCGTCCCCCGACCGCTCGATGGCAAGGCGAGAGCCGTCACCGGACTCCGCCAGCGCTTCGTAGGCCTCGGCACCGGCCACGCGCAGGCTGCCGTCATTGGCCACCTCCAGCCACACCGCCACCTTGGGCAGGCGGGGCTTGAGCGCCTCGACGTGGGACGCGAACTCCTGACCGTAGAGCACCACCTTCGCATCGGAGTTGTCGAAGATGTAGTGCAGTTCCTCGTCCACGTAGCGGTAGTTGACGTTGACGTGGGTGAACCGCCCCTTGAAGCAGGCTCCGAGCATTTCCATGTAGGCGGGGTGATTGCGCAGGTAGAAGGCCACCTTGTCGCCGACCTCGACCCCGCGCTCACCAAGAGCCCGCGCCAGATTGTTGCTGCGCCGGGTGAAATCCCCCCAGCTCAGGACCCGATCGCCCTGAATGAGGCAGGGGGCCGACGGATCCACGGCTTCGGCCATGGCGTCGTAGATGTCTCCGAAATTCCAGCGGTAGGCCGCAGTCATGCTCTCCCCTCTCGGTATCGTTTTCAGCGGCCGCCTTGCAGCGCCCGCTGATAGCTTTGGTAGCGTGGGTTGTCGATGGCGAGCTTCGCCATCACCGTCGACCGCAGATGCTCCGTCAGGCCGGGCGTCTGTACATCCATACGCCCGGCACGGATGGCCTCGATGAGTTCCTCGGCCAGGACGTCGAGGTCGCCGTCGTGACCAAGGAGCGCCACCAGCCGCGACTTTTCCGCGGCGGCCAGGGCCGGCCCTTCGGCCAGCTCACGCTCGACGATCTTCAGCACGTTGACCGCCACCCGCGTGTGAAAGGCCACGCTGCCGTCGAGGCTCGGCTGCACTTCCGCCTCCAGAAACTCGCGCACCGCCTGCACCAGTTCGGGGACGGTGGGTCGGTCAGTGGCCATGGGCCTCTCCTCGCTTCAAGTCAGCAGATTCAGAAGATCCAGTTCGGTCTCCGAGACGCGACGGCCGATGGCCGCCTTCTCCACCGAACGGGTGGCTCCGCTCAAGTGGCTGTGGGTCATGATCATGCACATGATCCCCCACTTCAGGGTCCCGAAGACTTCCCAGTAGCGCACGGCATCGGGGTTCACGGCGCCGCCACCGGCCGCTTCATAGCCGGCGAAGAGGTCCTCGCGCCGGCCGAATCCGCCCACGGGAAGGTCGATCTCGCCGAAGCGCCAGGAGGTGACGCAGAGCCAGCCGAGATCCTCCATGGGATCACCGAGGTGGGCCAGTTCCCAATCCATGACGGCACGGATGCCCTCCGGGCCCACCATCAAATTGCCGTTGCGGAAATCACCGTGAACCAGGGTCAGCCGCGCCGGCTCCTGCCGATGATCAGCCAGCCAGCGCAGCGCCAGATCGAAGACCGGTACCGGCTGACCGAAGGCCCGATAGACCTCCCCGTAGCGTTCGATCTGCTCGGCCGCCCCCATGGTGGTCAGGGTCGGCAGCCGCGCCGGCGCAACACTGTGAAGCTGTGCCAGGGTGATACCGCAATCCCGGGCCAGATGGGTCCGCAGGTCGGCGTACTCGGCATCCCTGAGAACGCGTCGCGGCAGGGTCTCGCCTTCGAGACGGGCCATCACGTAGCCGTCGCCGAGATCGTCCTCGGGCGAGAGAATGAACAGGACTTCCGCCGCCGCCACCCCCGCATCCCGGGCCGCGCGCTGCACTTCGGCTTCGCCGGCCTTGCCAAGGTTCGTGTCCGACTTGCCTTCGTCGCCGATGCCCGGAGAACGCCTGAGAATGCAGCCGATACGTCGTTGTTCGCCGGACGCAAGCCTGCCGATGACGTCGAAGCTCCAGGTTTCATTCGCCGCGCCCGCCGTCAGTCGCGCCAGTTCCGCCACCTGCGGCTTGCTGCCCACCGCGGCGCCGAGATGGCGCGCCACCGCCTGCGCCAGCCCTGCGGCCAGCGCCTCATTCGATATCATCATGTTCAACTGCCCGTGCGTTTGCCGACTGGCTCGCCATCGACGATCTGATCGAGAAACTCCGACAGACCGTAGCCGGTCATGCCGTCGCAGGTGTAGCGGGTCATGCCCTCGGTGATCCGGGTCATGAGTTCTTCGCCATCCGGAGTGGTCCGGCGATTGCGCAGCGGGATCAGCGACATCACCTCGCCGGCGACTTCGTACTCGCGCTCGTCGGTCTTCGCCCAGGCTTTGAGCTTCGTCTGGCAATCGTCGGCATCGTACTCGGCCTCGATGCGCACATCCCGGATGAGGACGTACTCGCCGTCGCGCAGCACCATACCGCCGCAATGCTGCTTGCCGTCCGGCCGGGTGACCACCGACAGCATCATCGCGAAGTCCCGCCCGAAGTTCATCGGCAGCCAGCGATACCAGTAGATGCTCTGCCAGTAGCGCGGTCCCCAGGAGTGATCGCGCAGGCCGAAGCCGTCGATCTCGAAGACCTCCTCCCCGACCTTGATGCTGCCGCTGCCGGACATGTGCTGTTCATAGTGGCCGCGGGCGAAGCCTTCTTCGGCCTTCTCTTCGATCTTCGAGCCGTCTTCCTTGACTGGCTCGCCACCGAACATCGGCGAGACACCGGTGAAATCGATGCTGACCTCGGCGGCGACGATGGGATTGCTGCGGAAGGCCTTGGACGGCTCCGCCATGTCCTTCGGATTCGCCAGCAGGCAGAGCTTGCCGGCGTAGCGCACGCTGACCCGCTTGAAGGGCTCTTCCACCGTGAACGTCATGCCGCCGTTGGCGAAGGCCTCGTTGTCGTGGCACTCCGGGCGGGCAAACATGAATCCGATGCGTCCATCCGGCAAGTAGATGCAGCAGGTCATCTCCCCCTTGCCCTCGTTGGGCCGGTTCGCGAGCCGGAACCAGCCGCCCACGTGGCGGACGGGATCGAAGACATTGAAGTACATACTCTCGTTGAAATTCGGGGCTTCCTCCACCGGATGGGTGTACTCATCCTGCGGCTCGAGCCTGATTCTGATGCCCTCGCCTGCTGCCGCCATGCCAATCTCCCCGGGGGTACTGATCCGCCCCATTAATGGAATCGAATTATCTCCGAGAGCGTAGCCAGACTCTGTCACCGCCACAAGTGCGCGCCCTTCGATAGCCCCATCAGTCGCTTTCGCCCCCCCGCCGTGCGCTCAGGATCCACAGCGGATCAGCCCCATCCGGCGAACGATCGTGAAACTCAGCTGCCTCGAAACCGCCGGCGCGCTGCAGGTAGAAGGCGATCAGGCGGATGCGTTCCTCCGGCGCCAGGTTGCGAAACGCCCAAATCGCCTTGGTGGGGAAGCAGCGGTGAGAGGTGGCGATGATCACCTCCCCGCCCGGCACCAGCACCCTGCCCAGTTCCGCCAGCACTTCCACGGGCCGGGTCAGATACTGGATGGACACCGCTATCAGCGCCGCCTCGAAGGACTGATCCGGCCAGGGCAGCTGCGGATCCTCGTTGAGGTCCTGCACGTGCCAGGCATCCAGGCGCGGGTTGTGGCCGAGTTCGGCGGCATTCATGCCGTGGCCGACGACCGACCCATAGGTCACGTCCTCCGGCAGATGGGACACCCAAGACGACATGAGGTCGAGCACCCGTGCACCGGGTGCCAGGCGCTCCCGGTAGAAGTCCGTCAGCGCAGCGATGGTGGCATCGTCGATGTGGGTGACGAAGCGCGGTTGCTCGTAGAACGCCAGATCGTCACTGGGATCGAGGCGCTCGAACAGAGCGGCTGGAAGCTCGGGGTCGTCAACTCCTGGCATACCTGCAACCTCGATACCCCATTCGGGGGATGGTCAACGCACTACGGCCACAGCGCAGCTTACCGGGATGCGAACCCGGTCTCACTTGGCTGATGAGTGGGCTTCCATCCTAACCCGAACCTTGCCTATATTTGGGCTCAGGACGGGCGAGGGTCCAGGAAGGACCTGCGGTGAGAGAGCCACTGTCCACGGAGAGTCCATCATGAAGATCCATCGCAATCCGCAAGATCACCAGTGGATACTCAGCTCCGGCCCCCACGTGCTCTATCGTGGCGCGCGCAGCCCCTGGCTGTCGCCCGAGCTGCTGCGCGAGGCCGCCCGCCGGGAGCGAGCGCTCCAGGAAGGGCAGGGTCAGGCAGCGCCCGTCGAGCGCTGAGCGCGCAACGGGCCAGAGCGCTGGATCCGGCCCCGGGGCTCCCGGGGTCATCGGCCTGCTGCGGATGATCCCGGCCGGGGTTTTCGCTATAGTTCCCGCCCTTTAAAAATCCCCGTGCAAGGAGTTTCCCGTGCCCGCCAAGTCAATGGACGAGCTGGTCTCGCTGTGCAAGCGACGCGGTTTCATCTTCCAGTCCGGCGACATCTACGGTGGCGTGCAGGGCCTCTACGACTACGGTCCGCTGGGCGTCGAGCTGAAGAACAACCTCAAGGCCGCCTGGTGGCGTTCCATGGTCTACGAGCGTGACGACGTCGAGGGCCTCGACGCCGCCATCCTCACCCATCGTCTGGCGCTCAAGTATTCCGGCCACGAGGCCACGTTCTCCGATCCCATGGTGGACTGCCGCAGCTGCAAGGCCCGCTGGCGGGCCGACCACCTCGACGGCAAGTGCCCAGGCTGTGGCTCCACCGACCTCACCGACCCGCGACCCTTCAACCTCATGTTCAAGACCACGGTGGGCCCGGTGGATGACGGTGCCAGCTACGCCTATCTGCGCCCAGAGACGGCCCAGGCCATCTTCACCAACTTCCGTCACGTGGTGGACGCCACCTCCCGGCGGCCGCCTTTCGGCATCGCCCAGATCGGCAAGGCCTTCCGCAACGAGATCACGCCGCGGAACTTCATCTTCCGGGTGCGCGAGTTCGAACAGATGGAGCTGGAATTCTTCGTCGAGCCCGGCACCGACGAGGACTGGCACAAGTTCTGGGTCGACGCCCGGGTGAGCTGGTGGCAGGCCCAGGGAATTCCGGCGGACCGGCTGGAACTGCTGTACGTCCCGGCCGACGAGCTGGCCCACTACTCCAAGGCCACCGTGGACATCATGTACCGCTTCCCCCACGGCCTCGAGGAACTCGAGGGCGTGGCCAACCGCACCGACTTCGACCTCGGCTCCCACACCAAGGGCCAGGACGAACTGACGCTGACGGCCAAAGTGGAGCCGAACCGGGATTCCAATACCCGGCTGGCCATCCAGGACACGGACAGCAAGCAGTGGCTGGTGCCCTTCGTCATCGAGCCCTCCGCCGGCGTCGACCGCGGCGTGCTGGCCGTGCTCAATGAAGCCTATCGGGTAGAGGAACTCGACAACGGCAGCAGCCGGACGGTGCTGGCCCTGGCCCGGCACTTAGCGCCGATCAAGGTTGCCGTGCTGCCCTTGAAGCGCAACCACGAGGGCATCGTCGAGACCGCGCGCCAGATCAAGCAGAACCTGCAGAAGCTGGGCCTCGGTCGCATTCTCTACGAGCACACCGGCAACATCGGCAAGGGCTATCGCCGCCACGACGAAGTCGGCACGCCCATCTGCGTGACGGTGGATTTCGAGACCCTGGAAGGCGAGCAGACGGTGACGGTGCGCGACCGCGACAGCATGACCCAGCAGCGGGTGCCGCTGGCCGAGCTCACCGCCTTCGTGCGGGACTACTTCGCCGAGAGCCGCTGAGACGATCAGCCTGAGCTGGCGCCGGCGCTGCTGCCGCTGTTGTCCAGCCCTGCAGCACGCATCTTGGCGATGACGTCCTGGGTGATGTCCACACTGCTGTCGAACCAGATCATGGGCGTCGCCACCGTGATCACCGCCTTGGCGCCACGCGCCTTGGCGGCTTCCGAGGCATAGGGCTGCACCTCGGCGCGGAAGTTGTTGATCACCGCCTGCCGGAACTCCGCCGCGCGCTGCTGGGCCAGCTGCTGTGTCTGCTGCAGGCGCAGATTGGCCGCCGCAGTCTTCTCCTGCAGTTCCTTCTCGGCCTCGTCGCCCACCACCTCGTAGCGGCCACGCTCGTCCTCGAGTTCCTGCTGCAGAGTGCGCGCCACCTCGGTGAGCTGAGCTGAGAGTTGCTGCGTCGCCTGATTGATCTGCTGGGCGATCACATCGTCGCGACCGAGCGCACGCGCTACCTGGTCGAGATCGATCACGGCCACAGAGCTGCGACCGGTCAGTTCGTCACAGCCCGATGCCAAGAGTACCGCGAGCGCCAGCAGCGCGGATGCAAGCCACTTCATGAAGTCCCCCTTGCCTGTAGAACGGACGATCCGAACCCAGGCGCGTATGCTAGCGCGGAATCCGCCCGCCGCGCGATGATTCAGGCGCCTCGATCCAGCGTACTGGGAACGGAACCCTGATCGGGCGACAATACGCGCCGAACCGATCCCAAGCTGCCAAAGAGAGATGCCCCGAAGCATGACTGCTCGCACGCTCGATCCCGACTGGGACATGCCCCTGGCACTCAACATTACCCCCGCCGGGCTGGCAAATGCCCTGTTCGTCACCGCCGATGAAGTCCATACCGCGTGGCAGAGTTGCATCGACCAGTCTCTGGTCGTAGCGGAGAGCATCGCCCAGGACGGCCACACCCCCAACTACTGCCGACTGGTCGAGCAGGAGTACGAGGAAGATGGCTCCGAGGGCATCTGGCACGATTGGATGGTGGAGGTGCGCATCGGCGAGGTGTTCGTGGCCGGCCATTGGCGGCTGCCTGCCGACGGGCGCGGTTCCGACTGGCAATGGTGCAACAGCGAGGCTCAGAACGCCTTCACCGCCGCCTGTATTCTCTTCGGTCGACGGGTCGGGCGGACGGTGTTCGTCGAGGAGCCATTGTCCTCAGGCCCGCCAGCCACCCGCCACTGACCCCAGCCAGGAAATCAGCATGTCTCTGAAAGCCATGATCGTCCCAGTGACGCCGTTCCAGCAGAACAGTTCTCTCATCTGGTGCGAGGAGACGGGCCGCGGTGCAGTGATCGATCCCGGCGGCGACCTCGACCGCATCCGCGCCGCGGTGGCGAAATCTGGCTGCACCCTGGAAAAGATCCTGATTACCCACGCCCACATCGACCACGCCGGCGCCACGGCTGAACTGGCCGAGGCCGAGGGCCTGCCCATCGAGGGGCCCCACCGGGACGATCTGTTCCTGATCGAGTCCCTGGCCGAGCAGGGCGCCCGCTACGGCTTCGCCGGCGCCCGCGCCTTCGAACCTACCCGCTGGCTGGAGGACGGGGACAGCGTGACCGTCGGCAACATCAAGCTCGTGGTGCGCCATTGCCCCGGTCACACCCCCGGCCACGTGGTCTTCGTCTCCGCCGAGGCGGGCTTCGCAGCCGTGGGCGACGTGCTGTTCGCCGGCTCCATCGGCCGCACCGACTTCCCCCGGGGCAACCACGAGCAGCTCATCAGCAGCATCCGCGAGCGCCTGTTTCCGCTCGGCGACGACATCACCTTCATCCCCGGCCACGGCCCTGTCTCCACCTTCGGTCAGGAACGCCGCGTCAATCCCTTCGTGGCGGACATGCTGTTCAGCTGAGAGAACGGTGGATTTCGGCACGGCGTCTGCGCCTGACCTGTAGGCCCGACTGCTCGCAGTCGGCGGGTTCTCAGCGCGCTCCGTCGGCCTTCCAGTTCCCTGCACGACTGCGCCCAGGTCCTATGAGAACTTCGACACTCCAGACCGGGTTTCTCAGTAGGGCCGATCGCCACGGACGATGACGCGGCGCATGTGGCGGCGTTGTCCGTGGTAGTCGTTCAGGGCGTAGTGAAACAGACAGCGGTTGTCCCAGATGGCCAGGGTGCCGGGCGTCCAGTGCAGTCGCGCCACGTAGCCCTCCGACGTGGCATGGGCCGCGAGTTCCGAAAGCAGCGGCAGACTGGCCTCCCGACTGCGACCGGCGATGCGCACGGTATGGGCCAGACTGCAGTAGATGCTCTTGCGGCCGGTCTCAGGATGGGTCCGGAACAGGGGATGCTCCACTTCGTCTTCCGCCCTTTCGGCATCGCCTCCGTAACGGTCCCCGAGATCCGCCTGCACCGCCTCGTTGGCATAGGCACCGCCCTGGCCGTGCACCAGGCGCGGGGAAAAAACGCCTCGAGCATCGGCCAGCTCGGCCCGCAGCTCGGCGGGCAGGTCGTCGTAGGCTGCCCGGGCATCCGCAAACAGGGTGTCACCACCCACCGCCGGTACCGCCACGGCGTAGAGCACCGTGGCCTTGGGCGGCTCAAGCAGATAGGACGTGTCGGTATGCCAGAGGCCGCCGAAGTTGGTGGTCGATGACGCCTCCTTGATGATATCGATCACGTTGGGATGGGCGTCGCTGGCCTGCATGAAGGGGTAGACGTCGAGGGTACCGAACCCGGCCGCGAACGCCGCCTGCTCGGCCGCTGACAGTTGCTGATCCCGAAAGCAGAGCAGGCCGTACGTCAGCCAGGCACGATGAATCTCGGCCTTGACCTCGGGCGCGAGGGGCTGCCGCAGATCCACCCCCGCGACCTCAGCCCCCAACGGGCCCATCTGCCCGGCAATGCGGGCGATGCGGGAGATGCGAATATGTCGATAGTCGTCGATGGCCCATCACCTCGCCACCCGGACGCTGGCGCTTGGTCTATGTCTGCCGCAGGCTATCAAGCCTTGGGTGACGACGCAGCAGAGGAAGGACCGTGACGCAGGCAGCCGCATCACCAGACGCGCTCGATCTCATGGCAGCGGATGAAATGGCCGATCCCACCATCTCCGCAGGCAAGCTGCTCGCCGGCCCCCGCTGCCGGCGCTACGACCGCTTCGAACCGCCCTTCTACATCGTGTCCCGCTACGAGGACGTGGAGCGCGTGCTGCGGGAGCCCGAGACCTTTGTCAGCGGCCACGGTCAGGGCCCCAACTTTGCACTACCGGTGGGCGTGGTGTCCGACCCGCCCAAGCACACCTTCTTCCGGCGTCTGGTGCAGGAGGACTTCCTGCCTCGCTCCATCGGCCAGCTGCGGCCCCGCCTCGAAGCCATTGCCGAGGAACTGCTCGACGCGGTGGCCGGCCGGGAAGTCTGGGATCTGCACGACGACCTCGCCTTTCCGCTGCCGGTGACCATCATCTGCGAGATCTTCGGGATTCCCACCGACGACATCGCCCAGTTCAAGCGCTGGTCGGATGCCTCCGTTGCAGCCCTCTCGGCCCAGGATCCCAGCGAGTACCTGGCGGAGATGGGGCGCATGCGCGAGTACGTGCTCGAGCTGCTGCATCGCCGGCGGGCCGAAGGCGACGACGACCGCCTCCTGGCCCGCATTGCCCGGGCCAGACTCGATGGCGAGTACCTGTCCGACGAGGAGGCCGTGGGGCTGGTGCTGCAGCTCTTCGTCGCCGGCAACGAGACCACCACGTCGCTGATCACCAACTTCGTCTGGCGCCTGCTCAGCAACGAGCGCTTGTGGGCGGATTTCTGCGCCGGCCGCTGTGATCTCGATTTGGCCATCAACGAAAGCCTGCGCTTCGACCCACCGCTGCTCGGTCTCTTTCGCACCACTGCGCGGGAGGTGGAAGTGGGTGGAACGTCGATTCCCGCCCACACCAAGGTGCTCACCCACTACGGTGCGGCCAACCGGGATCCGGCGGCATTCAGCAATCCCAACGTCTTCGACCCGCAGCGCCAGGGCCGGAAGATTCTCTCCTTCGGCCTGGGCATCCACGTCTGCCTGGGCATGGAACTGGCGAAGCTCGAAGCGCGGGTGGCGCTGGACGCCCTGCGTCGACGCTGCCCGGATCTGCAACTCGTGGACGACGGTGAGCGCATCGGCCCCTTCCTGTTCTGGGGCCGACGCCGGCTGCCGGTACGCAATCGAGGCAACTAATAGCTCGATCGCCGCGGGATGCTGTAGCCGGAGCTCAGGACGCTCAGCGGCGGTTCCCGCCCTACCAGGGCTTCGAGCAGGATCAGCTCCTCGTCGGTGTGATCCTTGAACGGTGCCGGCGTGACGAGCTGTCCGCTCGCCCCTGAAGCCAGGACATACCGGGGCGCATCGTGATGCACCGAGACGATCTCTTCGCGACTGCGTGCATCGGCGCGCGCTTCGATGGCCACGGATCCGTAACAGGTGCAGACATAGTCCTGATTGTCTTCCACCTGCGCGTAGAGCCCGGTGCCGCGAATCCCCACCAGCGCATGGGGGGTCTGCAGGCGGTAGGCGCCGCCACCGAAGACGGAGAGCACACCACCGCGATGAAGCGTCAGCCCGTCCAGGCGCCGCTCGTCGCTGCGCTCGCCGATCCGGATCCGGCTGCGCGGGCGCGCGTAGAAGGCCGCATCACCCACCACGAACACCAGTCCGCCGGCGTCCGTCTCGACTTCGTCGCCCGCCGCGATGACGGTCGCATCAGTGGCGCGCTCACCGTTGACCCGGGCACCATTCTCGAGTCGATAGATGGAACGCCCTGCCGGCAGTTGCTGCGGTCGTCGGCCGACCACCTCCGTACAGCCGAGCCCGGTCGCCACGAATGCTCCCGCAGCCAGCATGCGCACCAGCAAACTCCGCCGCAGCGGATCGACTTCGACGTCCATGGCCATCCTCCCCAAGACGTTGACCTTGAAATGGTTTCACGACCGCGAGCGTCCTGCTGAGAACCAGACCACATCCATGCCACTCGCGAAGGGTGACAATTGGAACGTGGTTGGAACATCACCCACTCCAAAGTACGGGGGAGGAGACGCCATGCGGCAGCCGCAACGAGGGCAAGGAGCCCATCTCATCCTGCTTGTGCTCGGTCTCAGCCTGGGGCTGACAGCCTTCCAGGCCAGGGCAGCCGAGAACAACTTCCACATCTGGGCGGTCTACGCCTACGACGACAACATCTCGCGCAGCCTGATCCGGGGTGAGCAGGAGTCTGACCACAGCCTGCGTCTGGAGGGCACGGCGCAATGGCGATTGCCCGCGGGCCCCAACGCCAGCGCCCATTTCGGCCTCATGGCTGCCGGCGAGCGCCGCTTCGACTTCCACGATCTCTCGCAGCTGGAACTCGGTGGGCGCGCCGGATGGCGCTGGCGTCCGGTGCAGGGCTACAGCGCACCGCTGTTCAACTTCGACCTCGACCTCACCGGGCACGCCCACAAGGACTCGAAGATCCGCGATGGCGGCACGCTGCGCGCCACCGTCGGCGCCCAGTCACGGGTCACCGAACGCCTGAGCGTGCGGGGCGGATACCGCTTCACCATGCGCCGCGCGCGCAGCAGCAACGTCTTCGACAACGAACGCCACGGGCTCTTCGCTGCCAGCGAGCTGATCCTCACCCCGGCGGTGGTACTGAGCGCCTCGGTGGCCTGGGAGCGTGGCGATGTGGTGGCCAACTCCACGCCGACGGCGCCGGTAATCGATGCCGCCACGGCGCTGGTGGTGGACGATGCCTTCGGACCCTCACGCTTCGCCGGGCAAATGGGGCCTGGAGCTGGACCCGGACCCGGACCCGGACCCGGACCCGGCCCTGGACCCGGACCCGACGACGGCAGCAGGGTGGCTTACCGGCTCGATGCCAACGTCTGGCAGTTCGAAGTGGGCAGCCGCATCCGCCTGGGCCAGCGCATGACCCTGGATCTGTCCAGTGGCTATCTCAGGGTGGATTCGCGCCGCAACAATCTGGACTACGACGGCATGCAGTTCATCGCCAGCCTGGGCTATGCCCTCTAGCGGACCGCTGCAACAGCGGGCCGCTAGCGGGCTTCGGACTCAGGTCGAGCCGGAGGTGATGGGAGACACGATCGCACGACGGTTACGGCCCGCCAGCGCGAGGTGGGAGTCCGCCCCGGTTTCCTGCTTGAGTTCCGGGTTGTTGGCAATCCAGACGCAGAGCTGAGGGTCACACTCCTTGAAATCGCCGGAAACGTAGCGGCCCTGCCCGGTAAACGTGGCACGCTTGTCGCCGTCGGTGATCTGGATGTTGCCATCGGGCAGCAGCTCGTAGAGCCAGCCCGTGAACGGATGTTTGGTGCTGCGCTGGATCATTTGCTTTTCTCCACCCACTCGGTGAGCTTGTGGTGCAGCCAGCGCACCTTGCTCTCCTGGTATTTGGACGGGAACAGCCCGGTCTTGTAGGTGGACTCGAGCCCCCACTGCACCTTGGGCATGTTGAACGCGTCCTGATCGAAGACCTTGCCGAGGAAGCCGAGCGCCGAGGACCAGGTCTCGTCTTCCTTGAGCCAGAAGATCTCTGCCGGCGGCGGCCGATCACCCTGAAACGGCGCCATCATGATGCATTCCATGATGCAGGTGCGATGGTCGTTACCGTTGGGGCGGAAGCGGTAGACGATGCGGTTGAAGGCACCCCAGGGGTGCATGTTCGGGAACAGCGTGTAGTCGAGATTGTCGACCATCTCCGCGTCCGAGTAGTTGTCGATGGCATCACCCACGTCGGGGCGCAGCGTCTCGCGGCTGGCCGCGGCACTCCAGGCCCGCGGCGACATGCCGTCAGGCAGTTCCGGCAGTTCCTCGCCTTCGGGCACGTCGAGCATGGAGCGGATGATCTCCTCGGTGCTGACGTCGTATTCGAGCAGCGGACTCGGGGTCAGGGCCGGCGTGATCACCCGGGCGCAGTTCTCCCAGATGTCCACCTGGCTGTTGACGTCACCCAAGGCCTTCATGATCTGGGGATGGGTGCCATTGACGTGGTAGGCCTCGCAGAATGCCTCCTGGGCGATCTTCCAGTTGGCCGGCATGACCTTGGCCACATGGGCCTGCTTGTAGAGCTTGGACATGTCCCAGTTCACGAACTGCTCGGCGAGATCCTTGATGAAGTCATCGAAGGGCTCGCAGTCCTGATCGGGATTGATGAACACGAAACCGCCCCACAGCCCCACCGGAATCTCCGGCAGGCCCATCTCCTCGTCTTTCAGATGCGGGAAATCCCAGCGCGCCGGGATGTCCTTCAGGCAGCCGTCGAGGGTCCAGGCAAAGCCGTGGAAGGGGCAGCGCAGCTCCGAGGCGTGGCCATCGAACTCCTTGAGCATGCGGCCACGGTGCAGACAGGCGTTGGGGTAGGCCTTGATCTCGCCCGACTCGGTGCGGACGATGAGGAAGGACATGCCGGCGATGTCGTAACGCATGTGATCGCCCGGGGCGGCCACTTCCTCCTCGCGGCAGGCAAACTGCCACACCCGGCGCCACAGGTACTTCACCTCCTTGTCGTGCCATTCCTTGGAAATGTAGCGCTCCACCGGAATCTCGTCGGCGCGGAAGTCCTTGGGCGACTGCACCCGCAGCACGCCCGGCACCGGCTTGGTGTCCTGATCGAGCAGGTCCTGATAGGTCAGGCCCGGTGATCGCGTCATTTTGTCCGGATTGAGCTTCTTGACGGGTTTAGCCATGGAATCTCTCCTGCAAACAGATTGCCGTGCCGCGTGTTTTACCACAGGGCAGGGCGATTTCCAGCGCCTGCGCTGGATTCCGATTGAATAACCGGGAATGGTGTCACCCCTTACCCTGGATGAAACCTGTGCAAAAGGCCAGAAGTGGGCCTGGCGGCCAAGGATGCCCCCTGCCGGCAGCGCCAGAGCATGCGGGTTACCTCCCGATCAGAGCCCTTGACCTGCCTCGTCCGGGCATCGACATTGGCCATACCTGGGTCTGCCCCAGGCTCACGACCCAGGCCGCAGGAGAAGCAGATGGCCAGCCCACGCATGCAGGAATTCAGCGCCCGGATCCGCGCCAATCGTGCTGCCAATCCGAATGGCAATGACGTGATGGCCAGTCGCGCCAGCATGGAGGCCGAGATGGCCAAGCTGGGGCTGCCCGATGACATCGAGCGGGAGGACCTCGTGGTTGCCGGCCGCCCCGCCCGCTGGACCCGGATTCCGGGTGGTCGCAGCGATCGGGCCCTGCTCTACCTTCACGGCGGTGCCTATGTCCGCGGCTCCCTGGACACCCATGCCGAACTGATGGCGCGCCTGGCCCGGGCCACCGGCATGGGGGTGCTGGGCCTGGATTACCGGCTGGCACCCGAACATCCCTATCCCGCCGCCCTCACCGATGCCGTGGCCGCCTACCGCTGGCTGCTGGACACCGGACTGGCCCCTCGTGAGATCCTCATCGGCGGCGACTCCGCAGGCGGCGGACTCGCCGCAGCCACGCTGCTGGCGCTCAGGGAGGCTGAACTCCCGCAGCCTGCCGGCGCCGTGCTGTTCTCTCCCTGGACGGACCTCAGCGGCAGCGGCGACAGCGTGAAGAGCCGCGCCGAGGCAGACCCCATGGTGAATGCCGCCTCACTGGCCGTGATGGCCCGCCACTACCTTGGCGACGCAGCGGCCGAGACGCCGGGGGCATCGCCCCTGTTCGGCCACTTCGAGGGCATCGCACCGCTGCTGATCCAGGTGGGCGATGCGGAAGTCCTGCTGGACGACGCTGTCCGTCTCCATGAGCGCGCCGCCGCGGCGGGCGTGGACAGCAGCCTGCGCGTCTTCGACGGCGCCTTCCACGTCTTTCAGGCCATACCGGCGCTGCCGGAGGCGGCCGAGGCGCTGGCCGACGTCACCCGCTTTTGCCGGCGCGTCATCGGCGACTGATCGTGGCAAACTCTCCTCACGGGTATGACCGTCACCGGAGTCCACAGCCATGCGAGCCCACAAAATTGTTGCCCTGTTCACGCTGACCCTGCTGGCCCTGGCCGCCGCTGCCGCCCCCGAAGTGGGTGACCCTGCGCCTGATTTCACCCTGCCGGCCAGTGACGGCAACATTTACGCCCTGTCGGACTTCCGCGGCCGGGAAGCCGTGGTCCTGGCCTGGTTCCCGCGGGCCTTCACCCGCGGCTGCACCATCGAGTGCAAGTCCCTGGCGGAGAACGGCCATCTGCTGCGCCCCTTCGCCGCCACCTACTTCATGGCCAGCGTGGACCCGGTGGAGAAGAACACGGCCTTCGCCGAGGAGACTGGCGCCGACTTTCCGCTGCTGTCCGACGCCGACCTCTCCGTAGCGGCTGCCTACGGCGTGCTGCACGAAGCGGGTTTCGCCCAGCGCTGGACCTTCTACATCGACGCCGACGGCATCATTGCCCACATCGACAAGAACGTGCAGCCCGCCACATCCGCCGAGGACATGGCTGCAACCTTGGAGGAACTCGGCGTACCTCGCCGGGACAGCATCGCCTACGGGCGCGATTGAGGTCCTCACCCCGAAGCGGGTCTGGAGAGGGAGCATTGATCATGACGAGCAAACTCAACGGCGGCGACGCCTTCCCCGAAGTCGCGCTGACCACGACCGCAGGAGAAGTGCTCACCCTGCCGCGGGACCTCAGCAGTCCGTGGACGGTGGTGCTGTTCTATCGCGGCCACTGGTGACCGTTCTGCCGCCGGCTCCTCGCCGGCTTTGAAGAGCGCCGTGCCGCGTTCTCCGACCAGGGCGTCAGCCTCATCGCCGCCAGCAATGACAGCCTCGCGGATACCTCCCGAGTCGCCGACGACCTGGGTTTTCCCGTGGCTTATGGCGTCACACCGGCCATCGCCGAGACCATCGGGGCCTGGTGGGAACCTCGCAGGGATCACATCCAGCCCAGCGAGTTCATCCTGCGTCAGGACGGCCGCATCATCAGTTCCACGTACAGCAGCTCACCCGTGGGCAGACTCGATCCCGCGCAAACGCTGACGCTGATCCGCTTCCTGAACGAACGGGCCAGACCAGCCTCCGGCTGAGTGCGCGTCCGACGCCATCTTCTGGCATGGTTGCGCCTTGGCCACTGACAGGGAGACCTTCAAAAATGGCGGACGCACCCTACCGGGTAACTGACCCGCAGGAACTGGGTATCGATCCCGGCAAGCTCGAAGAACTGCTCACCCGCGCCCGCCGCGAAGTGGACGAGGGCCTGCTGCCCGCCTGTCAGATCGCCATCGCCCGGCACGGCCGGCTGGCCGCCTTCGAGACCTTCGGCGACGCCGACAACGACAACCTGTTCAATGTCTTCTCCTCCACCAAGGCCATCACGTCTGCCGCCGGCTGGCTGCTGATCCAGGACGGTCTGCTGGATATCGAAGAAAAGGTCGCCAGCATCATTCCGGAGTTCGCCGAAAACGGTAAGGAAGAGGTGACCGTCGAGCAGCTGTTCACCCACACCGCCGGTTTCCCCAGCGCACCGTTCCGGCCGACGGACTGGTTCGACCCCGACAAGCGCCTGCAGCGCTTCGCGTCCTGGCGCCTGAACTGGGAACCGGGAACGCGCTACGAGTACCACCCCACCTCCAGCATGTGGGTGATCGCGGAAATCATCGAGCGCTTGAGCGACCGCTTCTTCGCCGTGTTCGTCCGCGAACGCATCATCGAACCCCTGGGGCTCTCGAACATGTTCGTCGGCTGCCCCGATGCCGAACATCCGCGCATCAAACCGGTGACGCATGTGGGTGAAGCGCTCACCGAGGCCGACTGGGCCGAACTCGGCCTGCCCATGCCGCCGGCAACGGAAGTCACGCCCGAGGCCCTCGCCGGGTTCAACGAGACCGAGATGCGGCGGGTACCGGTCCCGGGCGGCGGCGGCATCATGACTGCCGCGGATCTGGCCCTGTTCCACCAGGCTCTGCTCAACGGCGGCCGCCTCGGCGACGGCCCGGAGATCTGGACGCCCGAGACCCTGACCCATGCGCTGGAAGTCCGCCACGACCTGCCGGACCCCATGGGCGTTCCCGCCCACCGGGCGCTGGGGCTGGTCATCGCCGGCGACGGCCAACGCAATCAGCGCGGCTTCGGCCATACCAACAGTGAACATGCCTTCGGCCACGGCGGCGCCGGCGGCCAGATCGCCTGGGCTGATCCCCTCACCGGCATCTCCCTCGGCTACTGCACCAATGGCCACGACGCTAACAGCATCAGGCAGGCCCGCCGCGGGGTGGGCATCTCCAGCCGCGCAGCCGTTTGCGCGAAGGACTGAACGTCAACTGTGGGAGTTTGCCAAGAACGTTCGTTCACGCTGTCGCGGAAGAAACATGCGATACGCTAACTGTGGGAGAGCGCTAGCGCCCGAAGGGCGATGCGCCGATTGGCACGACGTTCAGCGAAGCCAGTGCCTTCAGCTTCGGCACAACGCCTCGCAGTCGGCCCATTAGCTGCGCGAATAGGGCTCTCCCACAAAGGCGTGTTCCAATATGAAAAGTTGATTCGAAATAAAATAGTAGACGTATGTTTCATACGAGAGCCCCCGGAGCGCAGCGAAGGGGGCCGATCTGAACAGCCTCCATCGACAGTTCGGCTTCGGGCGACACGCCCTTTCGACGCCTACAGCGCAAGCGCCACTTCGATGCTCACCGGGCAGTGATCCGAGCCCATGACGTCGGCGTGGATACGGGCCGCCTTGACCTTCTTGGCCAGCGCCGACGACGCCATGACGTAGTCGATGCGCCAGCCCACGTTCCGTTCCCGGGCGCCACTGCGCAAAGTCCACCAGCTGTAGTGGCCATTGCCTTCATGGAACAGGCGGAACGTGTCCACGAATCCGGCGTCAACGAAGTTCTGGAACCCGGCCCGCTCCTCGACCGTGAAACCGTGCTTGCCTTCGTTGGCCTTGGGATGGGCCAGATCGTCCTCGGTGTGAGCCACATTGAAGTCGCCGCAGAAGATCACCGGCTTGCGGGCCTCGAGCTGCCGGCAGTGCTCGAGAAACGCCGGGTCCCAGCGCTCGTGACGCAGCGCCAGCCGGGACAGATCACCCTTGGCATTGGGCGTGTAGACGCTGACCACGAAGCACTTGGCGAATTCGGCCGTGACGATGCGACCTTCACGGGTCGGGTCGCCATAGCCGTCATCCGCGAGTCCGTATGCGCCAATGAGATCCTCGCCGAAGCCTTCCCGCACCGACCGTGCCGCCTTGCGCGCGAAGATCGCCGTCCCGGAGTAGCCCTTCTTCTCGGCAGCACTCCAGTAGGCTTCATAGCCGGGCAGATCGAGGTCCACCTGCTCCGGCGCCGCCTTGGTCTCCTGCAGACACAGCACGTCCGGCTGATGTTCTGCCATGAACGACTGCAGCGCGCCCTTGCGCAGCACAGCGCGGATCCCGTTCACGTTCCAGGAGTAGATCTTGATCATCTGTCACTGTCCTCGTGTCTTGCGCTAGCGAAAGCGCCCATCCCGCCACAGCGCCCGGAGCCTCGAGCAGCCCTCAGGCTGCGGGCTCCCGATGCACCGTGACCCGTCGACCGATCCAGAACATGCTCGCGAACAGCAGCACGTACACGCCGGCGGCCACCACGTAGGGCAAGGCGGGACCGAACTGGTACAGCGCACCGCCGAGCAGCGGGCCGATGGCAAAGCCCAAGGGCCCGCAGGACCCTGCAACGCCGGCCACGGATCCCTGCTCCTGGGGCGACACGGCCAGTGACGCACCAGCCATGAACCCGGGCCCGGCCAGCCCCATGCCGAAGCCCTGGATCATCATGGCCACGGTGAGCCAGAGCTGACTTTCCACCAGCGCCATCAGCGTGAACGCCAGAATCAGCAGCGGCATGGCCAGCTTGAGCAAAGTGAAGGGCGGCAACGTCAGCCGCTGGACGACGAAGCCCTGAGCCAGCAGAGAGAAGACCGCCGAACCCATCATGGCCAGACCCACTGCCTTGGCCGTGTCTGCAGCGCTGAGTTCGAGTACGTCCTGAAAGCGGAAACCCATGGTCTGCTGCACCAGCGCCATGCCGGAGAACATCACCACGCCGACAACGACGAAGGGCAGGATGCGACGGTCGGTGTAACGCAACCGCGGTGGTTTGCGCGGCGCGCTGTGCTCGGGCGGGTGCGGCCCAGCCGGATGCGGCCCAGCCGGATGCGGCTTGGGCGGCTCGGGCAGGAAGCGCCAGACGAACAGGCCGTTGAGCAGGGCCACCACCGCCATGACCCACAGCGGTGCCAGCAGGGAGATCACCGCCAGCCCCGCAATGGCCGGACCGAGAATGGCACCGAGATTGTTCGCAGCCCCAGCGGCGCCCATGCCCTTCGTGCGGTTCTCCGGCGTCGTGATGTCGGCCATGTAGGCATTGGCCGCCGGCATGGAAGCCGCCATGACCGCGGCATGCAGCATGCGCGCGATCACCAGTGCCGCGAACAGCACCGTGCCGGTAAGCACACCGGTCATGCCCGCGTAGAGAACGGAATTGAACAGCACCGTCCCGGCTGCAAAGCCGAAGAGGCCGAACAGCAGCACCCGTTTGCGGCCGAAGCGGTCGCTGGCCCGACCCCAGATCGGACTGGCCAGAAAGACCATCAGCGCCGACGCGCCGATGATGAAGGTGATCTGCACCTCGGTCAGTCCGATCTCGCGCCCCAGCGGCGCCAGCACGGGGAACAGCACGGTGAAGCCCATGCCGACGCTGATCAGCGAGATCAGCAGGGTCCGGCGAGCATAGTCGGGGGAGAACGTAGTCAAGCTGTGGGGCCATCCGTCGGCATGCGGCAAACGCTGCATGAGACCAGCAGCGGCGATCTGATACCAGTCCGAATGTGGCCCGGCGGGTTGGACCCGACCGGTGAGGCCCAGCCTGTGAGGCCCAGCCTGTGAGGCCCAGCCTGTGAGGCCCAGCCGCAAGCCCGACCCTGAACGAGCAGTTGCCCCAATGGGTTGGAAGACGCAGGCTTCGGCTTCGTCGTCGCGTGTTTATGGGGATGGGCAATCTGTGGGGAGGGAAGCAATGAGCGCAGAGCAGGACGGCCGGCTTGCCGGCAAAGTGGCGCTGATCACCGGTGGTTCCAGCGGCATCGGCCGTGCCTGTGCCCTGCGCTATGCAGAGGAAGGTGCGGACATCGTCATCGCCGACCGGGATGGGGCGCGGGGTTCCGAGGCCGTCGCCGAGATCAGGTCCAACAGCAACTGTCGAACGCTGTTCGTGCAGGTGGACGTGGCGCAGGAGGACAGTATCGAAGCCATGGTCGCCGCGGCCGTCAAGGAGTTCGGCCACATCGACACGGTGGTCGCTGCTGCCGGCATCTCCAGCGCATCTTATGTCAGCGGCGCGCCCACGGCGGATGACACCCCCGCCGAGGGGCGACACCTCGTCAACATGCCGGTCTCGAACTGGCAGCGGGTACTCGACGTGAATCTCACCGGCGTCATGCTCACCGACCGCGTGGTGGCGCGGCACATGATCGAGCAGGGCATCCACGGCACCATCGTCAACGTCGCCTCATCGGCTGCGCGACTGGCCCTGCCCGGAGCGGCGGACTACTGCGTCTCCAAGGCCGGCGTGGCCATGCTGACCCAGGTCCTGGCCATGGAACTGCTGCCTCATCAGATCCGCGTCAATGCCATCGGCCCGGGATTCATCGAGACCCCCATGACCCAGGCCATGCGCGAGAAACCCGAAAGCCACGCTGCCATGATCGAACGCACGCCCATGGGTCGCCTCGGCACGCCCCGGGAAATGGCCAACACGGCGCTTTATCTGGCCTGCGAGGAGTCTTCCTACACGACAGGCCATACCCTCTATCCCAACGGCGGCATGTTCGTGGGGTGAGGCTGCTGGATCAGGGCACCCGGCGGAACTTCGCCGGGCGCTTTTCAATGAGCGCCATGGCACCTTCCCGGGCATCGGCGCCGGCCACGAAGCGTTCCTGGGCCTCGTGGGCTTCCTCCAGCGCGCTGCGGTAGTTGGCGCCCAGGTGCCGATAGACCAGACGCTTGGTCTCAGCCAATGCCGCAGGTGCGACATTGGCCGCCAGATCCTCGATGTAGGCGCGGGCACTGCCGAGCAACTCGTCTGCAGGCAGCAGCCGCTCCACCATGCCGATGTCAAAGGCGCGGCGGGCGTCGATGCGGGCACTGCTCCAGAGCAGATCCAGGGCCTGCCCCGTACCCACCAGACGCGGCAAGAGCCAGCTCGACCCGTGTTCGGCGATGAGGCCACGCTTGGTGAACACCGTGGTGAAGCTGGCATCCTGTGACGCAAAGCGCAGATCGCTGGCCAACGCCAGAATCACGCCACCGCCTGCTGCCACCCCGTTGACCGCGGCAATCACGGGCTTGGGTACTTCCAGCAGATAGCTGAACAGACCCGGCAGTGCCCCCGGATCCCGCTGGCCAGCGGAGGCACCGGCTTCCGTCACGGCGGCAAGCACAGCGGAATCGAGTCCGGCGGAGAAGGCCCGGCCGTTGCCGGTGATGACAATCCCCACCACCCGCGGGTCCGCCACCGCTGCGTCCACCGCCGCCCGGATCTCGGCCAGCATGGGGTAGGTGAAAGCATTCAGGCGCCCGGGCCGATTCAAGCGGATCAGTGCCACGGGATCGTCGATTTCGAACTCGATGTCTTCAAACGTACGCATCGGGATTCCTCTTTAGTTCGCAGCCATCCAGGTCAGTCGTTTGCGGCGCTGCTTAGTGTCCCGAACCCGAAGTTCGCAGTCTGTGCGCGAGCCTGTATGGCTGCCGGGCAAGGCGCGTTCGCGAAGACGTGGTGGGCCCCACGTGGAGCGGACGCAACACCGCCCGGCGGCCATACAGGCCGCGCCCTCCGGGAGCTTGCCTGCGGCCCGGACACCGCGTTGCACCTCGTCGACGTATTCCCGATACGCCTCCTCGGCGCGCCTTGTGTCCGAACCGCAGGCAAGCTCACAGTGCTGCGAACTTCGGGTTCGGGACACTACTTACGGCGGCCGCGCTGAACAGCAGCAGCGCCAGCCAGATCAATCCGAAGGTCCACCATTGTGTCGTGGCAAAGGGCTCAGCGAACACCCACACCGCCAGCGCGAACTGTATCGACGGGGCCAGGTACTGAAAGAAGCCCAGGGAACCCAGCGAGAGCCGATTGGCGGCGGCAGCGAAGCACAAAAGCGGCAGCATGGTGATGGGCCCGGCCAGGAACAGTTTGCCGTTGTCGGCCAGCCCCGGCGGGAACATACCGCCGCCCTGGGCGCCGTGCCATGCGAGCCAGATGAGGGCCAGCGGCAGCAGCATCCAGGTTTCGACCGTGAGGCCGGTAAAGGCATCCACCCCCAGACGCTTGCGAATCAGACCGTAGAAGGCAAAGGAGAAGGCCAGCGCGAGCCCGAGCCAGGGCACGTCCCCGAAGCGGACGATCTCGTTGCCGACGCCGATGACGGCCACGACAACGGCCAGCCCTTGCAGGGGCCGCAGGCGCTCGCCCAGAAACAGCATGCCCATCACCACACTCACCAGAGGATTGATGAAGTAGCCGAGGCTGGCTTCCAGGACCCGTTCGGAGACCACCGCATAAATGAACAGCAGCCAGTTGCCGCCGATCAGCACACCTGACAGCGCCAGCCAGCCCAGGCTGCGGGGACTGCCCAGCACCGCGCGCAGCCTGGCGCGGCCACCAATGACCAGCACCAGCGGCAACAGCAGCAGGGCCGACCACAGCACCCTGTGAGCGACGATCTGCAAGGCGCCGAAGTCGTCGATCCAACGAAAGTAAAGGGGGGCAATGCCCCAGATGCCGTAGGCCGCCGCGGCAAACAGCGAGCCGGTGACGGCCGCCCTGTCCCAACCCGGCTCGCCGATGCTCTGCCGCGGCCTCATGGTCACCTGACTCCCCCTGCTGCAGCGCGCAGCATACCCAAAGTTGGTGGACGGAAGCTGCACGATCCCGTTCAATCACCGCTGGCCCACAGCGGGTTCGAAGACATCAGGGAGCTGGCGCGTGGCGACGAGCAATCAGGAGCAGATCGACTACTGGAACGGCGAGGCGGGCACGACCTGGGTCGAGGCCCAGGAACGCCTCGATGGCCTGCTTGCGCCTATTTCTGCCGAGCTGATCGAGCGCGCCGCCGTCACCGACGCCGATCGCGTACTCGACATCGGCTGCGGCTGCGGGCAGACCAGCATCGAGCTGGCGCGCCGGGGTGCCACGGTCTGGGGCATCGATATCTCCGGCCCCATGCTGGCCCGTGCGCGCCAGCGCGCGGCAAACGCAGAGCGGGTCCGGTTCTCGCTGCTCGATGCCGCCAGCGCCGACTTCGCACCCGAGCACACGCTGCTGTTCTCCCGTTTCGGCGTCATGTTCTTTGCCGATCCCATCGCCGCCTTCAGCAACCTGCACGGCGCCCTCGTTGCCGACGGCCGACTCTGTTTCGTCTGCTGGCAGGCACCGAGGGAGAATCCATGGATGGCGGTTGCCGGCCGCGCGGTGCAGCCCTTCCTGCCGGTGCCGGAGGTCGAACCCGATCCCAGGGCACCGGGACCCTTTGCCTTTGCCGAGCCCGACTATGTCCGCGACATCCTCACCCGGGCCGGCTTCAGCAGCATCGAACTGCAGTCCATCCACCCGACCCTGCACGTGGCTGACACCCTCGACGAAGCGATCGAGTTCCAGGGCCGGGTGGGACCGGTGGCCAGGGCACTGGCTGAACTTCAAGGCGAAGCACGGCAGGCAGCACTGGCCGCGGCCCGGGAGGCGCTGTCTGGCCACATGACCGAGGCCGGCCTCGACCTCGCAGCGGCCTGCTGGATCGTCACGGCCAGACCCTGAATCCGGCTTCACATCAGCGCTGCAGGCTTTCGAGAAAGCGCAGCAGCACCTCGATGCTGGCTTCAGCCTGCTCCGGTGCCACCTCGCCACGTCCGAAGAAATCACCCCACACCGGCATGCCGGATCGCCCATGGGCTTCCCGCATGGACCGCCCGTCGATGATCGCGCGGACGTAATCGCGCGGAAACTCGCCTTCGTTGCGCTCACTGAGATAGCGCAGGTCCTTGAGGACCACGGGAAGGGCAGGTGACATCGGGCCATCGCCTTCACCATAGAGGCCATGACAGGCCGCGCAGTGATGGCCATAGAGCGTGCTGCCGGCAATCCATGCAGCATCCGGCTCGCGCTGCGCAGCAGCCTGTTTCACCACCGGTGCCGCCGCGGCGACCAGCGCCGCGACGCTGTAAAGGCGCATGGGGGTGATCAGCTCCGGCCAACGCAGCACCTCCACGGGCGTCAGGCTGGCATCGTCGACGATGACGATGGCGGACTCGGCGTCCTGGGTGTTCCACACCAGCAGCCAGACTTCGCTGCCGTCTGCCGAGTAGGTGGGCTGCAGTACCCGCTGGGGTCCGTCCTCGATGTCGGCCCAACCGGCAATGGGCAGGCTGCGATAGCCCTCGCCGAGCGCGTCGCGCCGGTACACCGCCACTTCCCGGCTGGCATGGCCGACATCGGCCAACGGGCTGTCGACCCACAGATGGGGTGATTTCCCATGGGTCGCGAGGAACAGCGACCCAGGGGCCGGACCTTCGATCTCCTCGATGACCGTCCACGGCGACGCGCCTGCAGGATCGACCCCCACCACGGCCAGGACATCGCTCACCAGGGAACCCGTCACCCACACCGGACCATGGTTGCCGTGCTCATAGACCACGCCGCTGCCGCCACCGGCAAAGGGCAGGGGTTGCTCTGCCACCACATGGCGCTGCTCGAGATCGAGCACCACCAGCACTCGGGTATCGGTGGGAAGCAGCAGGTAGCGGCCATCCGACGTCAGGCTGCCGGCCCGCAGGGTCGGTTCCGCTGCAAGCGTCGCCACGCTCATCGGCGGCGATTGCCCCAGCAGGCGGATCGCGCCCGTCCCACGCAACAGCGCCGCGAATTCGGGATGCCGAGGCGAAGCGACAATGTCGCCGACGCTGGTCTCCATTGCCTCAGGGTCATCGGCTGTGTCCGCAGGCTGGCTGTCCAGCCGCTGCAGCGGTTCCAGGGTGTCGCCGTCGAGGAGCACGAACTGGGGTGGCCAGTCGGCAGCGGCCAGCAGGACCGGCTGATCCGGGTACCGCGCCGCACCCAGGGAGCGGGCTTCCAGTCCCACCCGGACCGAGGCCACCCGCTGCGGCACAGCGGCGTAGAGATCGATGAGCGTCACCATGCCGTTGCGGCTCACCACCTGCAGGTAGCGACCCGAGGCGGAAGCGGAGATCCGGTGCGGCGGCCCCTCCACGGCAATCTGCACGATGGGCTCACGGGATGCGCCATCGATGATCAGCACCGCTCCCGGATCGTGAAGGGCGACGACGAACATGTCGTTCAGGGCATGCTCGTGGGCCGGCTCGCCCGGGCGATCCGCAAGCGGTCGATGCAGCTGCCAGCTGTCGCGTATGGCGGCCATGTCGAAGGTCGCCGGGGGCGGCAGCGGGTGCTGCAGGAACAGCGCCAGATCATGAACGTCCTCGGGCGTGAGGCCCTCGGCGTCGAGCCAGGTCGGCATGCCCCGCGCGGTGCCGAAACCGATCACCTGCCGCAGATACTCCGTCCCCAGCTCGCGCATCCACTGCGGATGCAGGGGATTACCGGCGGTCCCGGTCCGAAAGACCCCGTGGCACCCGGTGCAGAACTGTTCGTAGTGCCGTTGAGCCGTGGCGTAGGCCGCCGGCGACATGGGCGGCGGCTGCCACCGTCCCGCTGGCCGCTGCAGACCGACGAGGGGCCCCGCTGCGGATTCCTCGGCGGCTGCGCGGTCATGGAAGCCGGCCACCAGATCCAAGCGCGCCGAACCCACATCTTCCATGCGCACCGGGTCCCCGCCGGGACCGAAGGCGTTGCGGATGTGGGTCAGCACCGCCGCTAAGGATTCATTTCCCAAGAAGCCGTGATCGGGCATGGCCGGGCCCACCATCTGACGATGGCTGCCACCAATGACCCGGCGGATGATCTGGCCGCTGTCGGCCCAGGCCTCCTGATCGAATTGCAGCCCCGGATAGCGCTCGTCGATGCCGCGTCCGTCCGCGCCATGACAGCCCGCGCAGTGGCGCTCGTAAAGCGCAGCACCTTCGGTGGCACTGCCCGCCGCTGCGGACGCCACCGCCGGATGTGTCCCGGTCCCGTCACAGCCGCTGAGCAGGGCAGCGAACAGCAACCCCGGCATCAGTACTGCGCGCACTCGTTGCTTCATCACCACCACACCCGTTCTCCGCTCAATCGGCCAGCATAGCGCCCCCGGAGGTCATCTGCCTCGCGGACGGCAATTGGGAATCAGCGCCGCCTCAACTCGAGGTCAGCAGGCCGCGAATCATGGGTAGGTGCCCGCGACCGACGAACAGCTTACCGGCAACCAGATAGGTGGGCACCGTGAACACGCCGCGCTCGACGAGGACTTCCTGCAGCTGCGCGAGTTCAGACCGGCCTTCACCCATGGCAAAAGTTTCGAAACCACCTGCATCCACGCCTTCCGCTGCCAGCACCGCCTGCAGTTCGGCCGGCTGCTGCAGATCCAGCGAGCCATCCCAGTGTCCCGCGAACACGGCTTCCACATAGCGCTGCGCCGCATCCGGCCCTGCCCGCCGCGCCCACAACAGGCCCAGGGACGGCAGCGTCACGTTCGGGCGCCGATAGATGTCGCGAATAATGACGAGGCCATACAACTCAGCGTAACGCTGGATGTCACGGGCGGCATACTCGGCACGAAAGCGCCGGTGGCGCGTCCCACGACTGTCGTCTGCGGAGCGTTCGGCCGGTCGTTCAATGGGCGCCGTCATGCGCGGCAGCCAGTTCACAGTCAAGCCGAGTTCATGGGCCAATGCCGTGGTGGGCGGCACGGCCAGGAAGGCGTTTGGATTCCCGAAGTCGACGCACACCGACAGGGGCTCGGCGTCCATGGCTGCCAACCACTCCGTCATGGTGCATCCGCCTCACAGGGAAAGGCGACGTCGGGCGCCGGCCCCTCGCCACCGGTGAGCAGCCAGAACACCCGAGGCAGGTGTTCACGGCCGAAGAACCAGTCACCGGCCTCGAGGCAGGACGGCAGGACGTAGGCCGGCACGCCGAAGATGCCGGCGTCGAAGATGGCCGCCTGCATCCGGTCGTGGTGTTCCCGCCCTTCTGCCTCGGAATAGGCCCGAAAGCCTTCCACATCGGCCCCCGCGGCGATCAGCTCCCGTTCAATTACACCCACCGCTTCGATATCCAGTTCGCGGCGCCAGAACTGCGGGTAGACCCGCTCCAGATACGCCTCGAGCACGCCATCCCCCTGCTGCTTCGCCCACAGCAGACCGATGTGGGCCAGGGAGGAATCCCAGATCTTGGTGGTGCCGCGCAGGGTATGCCCGCCCAGTGCCGCATAGCGGCGGGCATCCCGATAGGCATAGCGGACGGCATCCCATTGGCTCGCCGAGCGATTGCTCGCAATCACCTTGCCGCCGGCACCGGTCCGCGCGCTGCCCAGATAGCTCGGGATGTCCAGAGTCAGCGGCCGCCAGTCGATGTCGATACCATGGCGGGCCGCCAGCGCCCGGGTCGGGTCCCGGGCGACGAAGGCATAGGGCGACTTGATGTCGATGTAGACGATCAGCGGTCGATGGGAAGTCCAGGGGTCGAATGCCATCATCGCTCTGTGCGCCCACGCGCCTCGATCACAGGATCTGCATGGTAGCGCGCCGCGCCCCTCCATAGGCCGGTCGGCGCAGCAATGATAGGGTTGCGCCGAAGCCGGTCCGGGGACCGGCGACAGCACGGGACGAGGCCCACATGACCGATACCCAAGACCCTGGCCGCTGGGATCTCGCAGCCATCGTTTCCGGGCTCGCCGAGGCCCGGGAGGACTGGCGCCGTCGCCGCAGCCGCGAGCAGGATCGCGGCGATCGGGAATTCCCCTCGGTGGATCGGGTCGGCGAAGCGGTGCGCCTGTTGCGCGGCGCCCTGTTCCCGCTGCGGCTGGGGCCGTCCGATCTGCAGCGGGATGGGGAGGACTTCTACGTCGGCCACGCCCTCGACCGGGCCCTGAATGCCTTGACCGAGGAGGCCCGACTGGAGCTTTCCAACCGTCGCCTGGGCCACAGCGAACGATCGCCCGAAGAGGCTCGGACACAGGCCCGGGAACGCATCACCGCCTTTGCCCACACCCTGCCGCAGCTGCGGCGCTTGCTCGACGAGGACGTGGAGGCCGCCTATGCCGGGGATCCTGCCGCGCGCAGCATGGACGAGGTGCTGCTGTGTTATCCCGGCATCCTCGCCCTCATTCACCACCGTCTCGCCCATCAGCTCTACCGGCTCGACCTGCCCCTGCTGGCCCGCATCATCGCCGAGCTTGCGCACTCTGAAACCGGCATCGACATCCATCCCGGCGCCACCATCGGCCACCATTTCTTCATCGACCACGGCACCGGTGTCGTCATCGGCGAAACCGCCGAGATCGGCGACAACGTCCGTCTCTATCAGGCCGTGACCCTGGGCGCGAAGCGCTTCGAAGTGGAGGCGGACGGAGCCCTGGCCAAGGGCCAGCCCCGGCATCCCATCGTCGAGGACAACGTGGTGATCTATGCCGGCGCCACCGTCCTCGGCCGGGTCACCATCGGCCGGGATTCCACCATCGGCGGCAACGTCTGGCTGACCCGCAGCGTCCCTCCCGGCAGCCAGATCACCCAAGCCCGCTCGGAGCAGCAAGACGCCGCCGCCAGCTGAGACTCTGCTATGGGCGCATATCGACGGAATCGAAAAGCGTCGCACGCAGCCGCCTGCAAGCTCGCAGCCTGCAGGAAGCCTTGGCGGCGCGGATGGCAATCGCTCACTACGCTTCGCTTCGTGAGCTTCCCACAAAGGCAGCTCTTATCGGAGACTCTGCTGTGGGAGCGGACGCAGCGCAGCGTAGTCCGCGATGGCGGCGCAGCCGCCCGCACGCTCGCAGCCTGCAGCAAGTCTTCTCAGGCCGGACGGCAATCGCTCACTACGCTTCGCTGCGTGAGCTTCCCACAACAGCAGCGTCGATAGACGTGTTACAGGAGATCTCCGCCGCATGCGCCGGCGGTGCTGCCGGTGGCCTTGAACGTCTTGATGACGTTGCGGCCGGTGGTCCAGCGGTGCACTTCGTCCGGGCCGTCCACCAGCCGCTGGGAGCGGATGTGGGTGTACCAGGCCGCCAGCGGGGTGTCCTGGGAGTAACCCAGGGCGCCGTGCAGCTGGATCGCCGTATCCACCACTTTGTGAACCATGTTGGCGAGAAAGACCTTGGCGATGCCGTTCTCCTGGCGCATGTCCATCTTGCGCTCGGCCTTGTAGGCGATGTGCAGCAGCATCAGGCGGGCGATGTAGAGCTCACTGGCGCAGTCAGCGAGCATGAACTGCACCGCCTGACGCTCGTCCAGCGGCTTGCCGAAGGTGGTCCGATTGGTGACGTGGGCCGTGGCCATGTCCAGAGCCCGCTGGGCCATGGCCACGTTGTGCATGCCATGGCGCAGCCGACCATAGGCCAAACGATGCTGACCCATGTTGAAGCCCTGCCCCTCGCCGCCGAGCAGGTTCTCTGCCGGGATTTCGAGGTCCTTGATCTCCACCTCGGAGTGGCCGCCGCCGAGGATGTGGGACAGCGGGCCTTCCACGGCCATGGTCTTGATGTCGCGCTTGATGTTGTAGCCCGGGTTCGGCAGTTCGACGATGAAGGTGGAAAACTGCTGATGCCGCGGCGCATCCGGGTTGGTCTTCGCCATCACCACGGCGATGTCGGCGACGCTGGCCGCCGATGAGAACCATTTCTCCCCGTTCAGGACGTACTTGTCGTTGTCGACCTTCTCGGCCCGGGTCTGCATGCCGGTGGCATCCGCTCCCGCCGCTTTCTCGGTCATGGAGTAGCAGATCCGCTTCTCGCCATTGAGCAGCGGCTTCAGATACTTCTCCTTCTGGAAGTCGGTGCCGTGCTCGAGCAGGGTCAGCATGGTGGCGTCGTCCGGCCCCTGGGTGTTCATGGACAAGGCACCGAGGTAGCTCTCACCGAGCTCCATCTGCACCAGGGCATTGGCCAGCGGGCCCAAGCCCATGCCGCCGTGCTCCTTGGGAATGAAGGGACACCAGAGTCCCTGAGACCGGGCCTTCTTGCGCAGTTCACCGAGCAGCGTCTTGTAGTCTTCGCCCGCGAGCAGCCGCTTCTCAGCGGGGATGCACTCGTCGTGCACCCACTGCCGCACCGTCTTCCGGATCGCCTTGGCCTCAGCCGGAATTTCGAAATCGATCGCCATGATCCCTTCCCTCTCCTGATGAACGTGACCGCCGATAGTGAGGGATTCCCGCTCCGACGCCAACTGCGCTGCCACTTCCCACGCACCCCGGCGCCGTCAGTCCTCCACCCCCTCGATGACCAGCTGCAGCCGCCGCCGACCGTTCCACCAGTTGACCTCGGGGCGAAACAGCAGCCGCACCGTCACGTCGAGATCCACCGGACAATCGCTGCCGGCGTTGAACCAAACCGCCTCCAGATTCGGCTGCAGTTCCAGTCGCCAGTGACGGCCGTCCTGGCCCATGGCTCTGGCTTCCGTCACCAGCAGCTCGGCGCTGAACAGCGGCGGCTCGAACTCGCGACCGAAAGGCTCCAGCGCGGCCAGGCCGTCCACCAGATCGAGATCGATCTGCGCCGGGTCCAGTTCGCCGTCCACGAAGCACTTCGGACCCAGCGCCTGGACGCTGAGCTGCGCTTTCACCGCCCCATCGAAGAGGGCCGAGAAACGGTCGAAATCGGCCGCCCCCAGGGTCAGCCCTGCCGCACCGGCGTGACCGCCGAAACGATGCAGCATGCGGGGGGCCTGGGCATCGATGGTGCGCAGGGCCGCAGCGACGTCGAAACCCGGTACGCTGCGGCAGGAACCCGTGAGCATGCCGTCGCCATGAATGACCGGGGAGAAGCACGCCACCGGCCGGCCGAAGGCCTCCGCCAGCCGGCTGGCCACGATGCCGTGCACGCCCGGATGGCCATCGGCGAAGGACAGCGCCAACCCGGAGCGTCCAGCGTCGACCAGCGCCCTTGCTCTGCCCATGGCCTCCCCCTGCATGCGCTGCTCGACGCCCTTGCGGGCTTCGTTCATGCGCGTCAGCAAGGCCCCCCGGTCACAGGCCTCCTGCCAGGAATCCGCCAGCAGGAACTGCACCGCCTCCATGGCATCGCCGAGCCTCCCGGTGGCGTTGATGCGCGGCCCCAGCCCGAAAGCCAGATCCGCAGCCAGCAGCGGGGCGGCACGCTCGCGACGCATGGCAAGGAAGGCCTGCCAGCAGGGGCGCGCACCCGCCTCGATCAGCTTCAGCCCGGCTTTGAGCACGCGCCGGTTATTGACGCTGCGGGAGAGGCTGACGCAATCCGCCACCGTCCCCAGCGCCACGTAGTCCAGCAGCCGCCCCAGCCCGGGGGCATCGGCGCCCAGTGCCCCCGCTTCGATCAGTGCATTGCGGGTGTGGCACATGAGCAGCCAGGCCACCATCACGCCGGCTATGCAGGCGTCGGGATAGACACTGCCCGCATCCAGGGGACTGACGCAGGCCCATGCCGCCTCGGGAACGCCGTCACCCGGCAGCCCATGATGGTCCGTGACGATGACGTCGATGCCTGCGGCCGCCAGCCTGGCGATCCGCGGACCGTCCGAGGAGCCCATATCCGCCGTGATGATGAGGCCCGGCCGTGGTTCAGCGGCGAGCATGCGTTCGCAAAGGGAATCCGACAGACCATAGCCCTCCATGAGCCGCAGCCCGATGTAGTGCTGCAGACGTGCAGCCGGATGCCCGAAATGCTCCACCAGGGCGCGATAGAGCAAGGCGTGGGCCGTGACGCCGTCCACGTCATGATCGGTGGCCAGACCAATCACCTCGCCGTCACGCAGCGCACGAACGATGCGCGCGGCGGCGCGGTCGATGTGCGGAAGCCCGTCGGGATGATCGAGGTCAGCCAGCCGATGTCCGAGCAGGACATCGGGCTCGGCGCCCGCGGCAGCCGCCCGTCGCGCCAGCACCCGGGCCGCAACGGGGTGCAGCCCCAGGCCTGCCGCGGCCCGCTCGACCGCCTCAGGCGCAGTGCGATAGATGATCGTTGGACGCAAGTCGGAATCCGAAGCTGCAAACTGGGCCATCATGATCGCAGATCGCGCCGGCAACGGGGCCTGACAACAACCGCAAATCATGCAGGAATCTGCATGCGCTCATGGCCCCTAGGCAGTGTCATCGTGTATACATCGCAGCATGATCGCCCCAACCGCCCATGACGAGTCCACTTCCATGAAGTCGTTGTGCATCGCGCTGCTCTCTGCCGCCCTTCTCTCCGCCTGCACCCAGCTACCCTCCACCGGCACTGCCCCGGCGGCACGCAATGGGCCGGCGAACGAAGCGGCCATCAATGCCCTCTACGCGACCATCGATACCAGCGTGCGGGATTACCAGGCCGGCCTGGAGGCACTCGCCACCGGTTACTGGGAAACGGCGCACAGCCTCATCGAAGAGGCCGTGGAATCGTTGGCCGTCGCCGGCAGTCAATGTGCTGAGACCCGGGGCTGTGAGCCTCAGCGCTTCATGTCTGCCTATGCCAACCTGCTGACCCAGCGCAGTTCAGTGCTCACCGGCGCCATGGAGGAATTCGTCGAGGTGGACAAGTCCTACGACGAGGAGAGCATCGTCCTCGCCGAAATCCCTTCCGCGACCCGCTCGGTGAATCTGCTCAACGGCCAGGATCTGCGCGAAATCATCGAACTCAACGGCCCGGTCAACGCCGCCATGCACGACTGGCTGACCTGGATGCGGCCGAATCTCATCGACGCCTGGGAAAACTATCAGTACATGCGCCACCTGATGTGGCCGGAGTACGAGCAGGCCGGTCTGCCTGAGGCCCTCCTGTTCGGCATCATGGCCAAGGAGTCCGGCGGTCGGGTCCATGCGGTCTCCCGTGCAGGAGCTGCCGGACCCTTGCAGTTCATGCCTCACACTGGCCGCCGCTTCGGTCTCGTCCGCGACGACGGCTTCGATCAGCGCTTCGACCCGGCGCTGTCGGCACGCGCCAACGTGGCCTACCTCAACGAGCGCTTCGAGGCCCTGAACCACAATCTCGAACTTGCCCTGGCCGCCTACAACGGCGGTGAGAATCGCATTCAGCGTCTGGTCCAGCGCCGGTCCAACCCCAGCTTCTGGGACGCCGAGATCCGGGCCCAGCTGCCCCGGGAGACCCAGGACTACGTGCCCTACGTGCTGGCCGCAGCCTGGCTGTTCCTGCATCCGGAGGAGTACGGGGTCGAGTTCCCGCAAGTGCAGGCGGAACCGGTGGACATCGCTCTGGCCGCGCCGGCGACCCTGGGCGAGCTCGCCATCTGCTTAGGCCAGCAGGACAGCCGCAACGGCTGGTTCCGCACCCTGCGCAACCTCAATCCGCGCCTGGAGCCCTTCGACCGTCTCGATGCCGGCACCGCCATCACCATGCCGGCCCAGATCGAAGGTGCCTACCGCGACCGCTGCGTCGACGGTGGACATCTCAGCGTCGCCGCCGCGCTCCACGAGTCCCGCGACGACCGGCGGCCACCGAGCCGGATCTACACGGTTCGGCCCGGCGACACCCTGTCCACCATCGTCGCACGCAACCAGTGCCCGAGCGTGCGGGTGCTCGCCAGCGAGAACAACATCAGCGCGCCGAGCTACCTGATTCGCCCGGGACAGCGCCTCACCCTGACCGGCTGCCGCAGCTGATTCAGCCGGACGCCCGATCCAGGCTCAGGCCTTCACTCCCGGCAACGCACCCCGCCGGGAAAGACTGTGCAAGGAGCATTTCCCTAAGCTGAATCGAGCCGATAAGATCCTCACCCTAGATGACTCATAGGCAACACTTGCCGGGCGTGAGACCGACAGGGATCAGGAGGCGGCGTACCATGACAGTTCGATCGAAGTGGACATATGTGGCGGCAGTCCTGCTCGTGGCCAGCATCTCCGCAGGCGCCGGCGCGGAGAGCCGCCCCGGCGCGACCGTCCATCCTCTGATCATCCAGGCCGACTTTGGCGGACTCGTGATGACCGGAGTGGCCTACTCCATCCATCCCGATCTGCCGATTTTCAACGTTCGCCCGCTGATCCCCCTCTACGACATACGCTCCGCGAGCGCGAGTCTGGCCTACAACGCCCAGACCTGGCCCCCGGGCACCGTCCTGATCTCCGTGGTGGACCCCGGCGTGGGCACGGACCGCAAGTCCGTGGTCCTGAAGACCCGCAACGGGCTGTACTTCGTCAGCCCTGACAACGGCTCCCTGTCGGGCGCGGCTCAGGCCTACGGCATCGAAGCGGTGAGGGAGATCGACGAATCCGTCAATCGGCGGCCCGGTACCGAGTGGTCCCACACCTTCCACGGCCGTGATGTCTACGCCTACGTGGGCGCACGTCTGGCGGCCGGCATCATCGATTTCGAAGGCGTCGGCCCCTTGCTCGAACCGCGGGTCGTCATGCTCGAAACAGCCATGGGCAGCTTCGAAGACGGCGTCTTCGAAGGCATCGCAGCGGGCGGCGAAGGCCAGCTCGGAAACATCTATTTCAACATCGATCGCGACCTGTTCGAGCGGGCGAACCCTGAGTACGGCCAGGTCTACACGCTCGAGATCCAACGCTCCGGCGAACCGGTCTGGAGCGGTGCCGTACCTTACGTGCGCACCTTCGGCGACGTTCCGGTGGGCGAGAACCTCCTGTTCATCAACTCCAGCGGTCAGCTCAGCGTCGCCGTCAACCAGGACAGCTTCGCCGCGAAGTACGGCATCGGCGTCGGCGCCGACTGGACGATCCGCCTGCAGCCGCAGTAAGTCAGTGCACCGGAGCGCCGCGCCCATGTCCTCCCTGAGTCGAAGCTTGCGCAGCGCGTGGCCGCTGTTGGCCCTGCTGCTTTGTGCGGCCTGCACTGCCAGCGCGCCCGCTCCTACGAGCCTCGACACCACCCTCGAATCGCGGGGTGTGGCCGTACCGGTGACCTGGACCCTGCCCGCGACCTCGACACCCGTGCCGCTGGTACTGCTGCTCCACGGTCATGGTGGCACCCGCCATGAAGCGGGTGGCTTTACCCGGCTGGCAGACAAACTGGCGGCAGCAGGCGTCGCCTCACTGCGAATGGACTTTGCCGGCGCCGGTGACAGTTCCGAACCGTTCTCGCAGAACAGCCTGAGCACCATGGCCGCCGATCTCGAGGCCGCCACCGCATGGGCGCTGGCGTCAGGTCGGATCGATGGCGACCGCGTCGCTGTGGTGGCCTTCAGCATGGGCGGGCGCGTCGCCGCCATGGCCACCGATGCCGGGGCCGACTACCGGGCCATGGTGCTGTGGGCCGCCGACATGACGGACGGTCCGGGCCACTTCGTCGACCGTCTCGGCGGCCCCGAGGCCTATGCCGCCATGCAGACCGAGGCCGAAGCCAACGGTTATGCACCCTTCACCACATTCTGGGGTCAGCATCAGCAGCTCGGCGCCGCCTTCTTCCAGGATCTGAATGCAGCCCGATCGCTCACCGCTCTCTCCCGCTATCCCGGCGCCCTGCTGTTCATCCACGGCAGCGCCGATGCCGTCATCCCCCACGAGATCTCCGCCGCAGCCCTGGCGGCCGCCACCTCGGCCCGGACTTCCTCACTGCATCTGATCGACGGCGCCGATCACGGCTTCGGACTGTTCTCGGATCCGGATCCCTACTCCGCCGAACTCCTGACGGTCACCCTCGACTTTCTGCTGGAACAGCTGCGGCCGCAGTAGCTGCCTGCCTGCTCCGCCGTCGTCTCGCCCAACAGGCTTGCGCAGCGCCGCCAGGGGTTCTTCATTCTGCGAACAGAGCCTTCAACCGCTCGGTCATGGACTCATTCCAATCTTCAGGGTCCGTGACGGCCAGCCAGGCGTCGATGTAATGGGATGGCGCGTAAACGTGCCCGTAGCCCATGGGCGCGGTGTCGGCTGCCGCCAGGTCCACGGCCAGCTGCAGCATGGTCACCACCGGATACCAGCGCAGCTCTGAGGACACGTCCGGACCGCGGGGCTCCAGCAGCCAATCCGGCTGCCGATAGAACGACGCCGTCTCGAAGAAGGTTATGGGATCGCTGGCGTACTGCAGATAGACGATACGGATGGGACCCCAGTTCGCACCCGGCAGATCGAGGTGGTTGTCCTGGTTGGTGAATCGAATGATGGAGCCGTCCCGGAAGCGCGGCAGCCAGGCCGGTGACTGGGAGTGCCGCATGTCCGTGATCGCCCGCCAGGTGCTGCTGCGGTAGGGCGGTCCACTCCACAAGGCGCCATTGAAGGGATCGTTGATGATGTCGTAGAGATCGGCGGCAAGGTCCGAATTCATCGCGCCGAGACTCAGACCGTGCAGATAGAGCCGCGGCCGGCTGTCGCGGGGCAGGCTGCTCCAATGGCCGTAGACGGCAAGGAACACGGCCCGGGCGGTATCGGCGCCGAAGTCCGGTTCCGCCAGCAGGGACAACCAGCTCGGCAGATAGGAATACTGAACCGCAACGCTGGCAATATCGCCGCGATGCAGATACTCCACCGTGTTCATCGCGCTCGGATCGAGCCAGCCGGTACCGGTGGGGGTGGCCAGGATCAGGACTGAGCGCTCGAAAGCACCGACGCGCTTGAGTTCCGCCAGGGCCAGTTCGGCCCTTTCCTCGATGGTGTCGGCGGAGTTGAGCCCGACGTAGACCCGGATCGGCTTCATCACCGGCGCTTCGTGAAAGGCGCTCAGGGCTTCGAGGGTGGGCCCGCCCACCACAAAATCCCGCCCGCGCCGGCCGAGACTCTCCCAGCTGATGAGGGACTCGATGCTGCCGCTCTGATTGGGGTCGATCGGGCGCGCCTGTTCCGGCTCGATCCAGGCGTCCACCTGGGCGTAGGCACTGTCGGAGACGCGCAGCAGGTAACGGAACAGGACACCGTCGATCACCGCCCAGAACAGGGCAATGGCCACCAGCGCGCCCGCCACGTTGGCCACATGCTGCGGGATGAAGTGGTCGAACCGTTTGGCGCTGAAGCGAAACACCAGATGAAACAGTCTCGCTACGGCCAGCAGCACCACGAACACCACGAAGGCGATACCGCCCACCCGGAACAGGTGCGCCGTGTCCACCGGCTCCAGCTCCATCAGCTCGCGAACGGCGTTCTGCCAACCGCTGGCCTGCCACAGGAAGGTCAGCGCCACCGCCACACAGAGCGTCGAGGCGGCATAGAGAATGTAGCGCTGAATCCGCGCCGGCAGGGAAGGCAGGCCCACATAGGTCCACAGCCAGCTCGCAAACACCCCGATGGCGTAGCCTGAGCTGAGGGAAACACCGGAGAGCATGGCCTGCATGACGTAGGTGCGCGGCAGCAGACTCGGCGTCAGCGAGGCCGCAAAGAACAGCGTTCCGGTGAGCACACCGATGACGGACAGGGAGGCGGTGAACCGCACGACCCAGTCAGGAAGCTTGTCTCGATGGCGAAGAATAAAGCGCATGGCGGTCATCAAATTCTGCACCGACTGGCCGGCCCGGGCAACGCCGGCACGGTCCGCCGGACTCTCCTTTGAGCCCCCAAGGCCGATGCAGGTTCCCGCCCCGCGACACAGTTCGCTCCGATCCCGTGATGCATTCGGCAGCCAGAGGGTCCCGACCATCGACGAATCCCGTAACATCAGGACTCGGCCGTTCTGCAGAACCGGAATCCGATGAGCCGCCCCGAGCCTACCGCCGCCACCGGCCCGTCTCCGCTTCCTGAGGTGCCCTGGACCGGGCTCCTCATCCACGCCTTGCCGCTGCTCGGCGTGATGTTTTTAGGCTGGAGCCTGTTCTCCGTCATGCTCATCTACTGGATGGAGATGGGGCTGATGGTCGTGGCCGCCACGGCCCGGGTCTGCTGGTCCGGCACGACCCCGATCCGGAACAGCGTCATGATGCTGCTGTTCTCACCCATGTACTTCGGGCCGGCGCTCGGATTCGTGCTCGCATTCTTCATGGCCGTGGTGACCTTCTTCCATGGTCCGGAAGTCATCGTCCACAGCGAAGACATGCCGAGCATGGGGGAAGTCGGCCAACGGATCATCGACGAGTGGCTGTGGGTGCCCGTGCTGCTGCTCATTGCCAACCACGTCTGGGACTTCGTCGAAGACTGGGTTCGAAGCGGTGTCTATCGCAACGCGTCCATGATTGTGGAAATGTTCAAGCTCTACGGGACGGTGCTGCTCATGAAACTGGTCCTGATCCTGGCGGCGGTGCTGTTGATGAAAACCGGCATGGGCAGTCTAGCAGTCGCCTTCGTGGTCCTGGTGCGGATAGGACTCGACGTGGCCCTCTATCACATCAATCGCCGCTTCGGACCGGAGCGAGTTCAGGCCGCGGCAGCGTAGTCAGAGTCCCGCCGACACTCGAAAGCGGTCGACAGATGAGGCAGCCAGAACGGAAGATCCCGGTCAGCAGATTGCGTACTCGCGAAACATCCGTTGGAGCACAGGGACCGTGTCAGAACAGAACAGCGCGCGGCTGGCAATTCTCATCGACGCCGACAACGTTTCTCCCACCATCGTCGATGGTCTCGTCGCCGAGACCGCAAAGTACGGTGTGCCGACCGTCAAGCGCATCTACGGCGACTGGACGACACCCTCCCTGGCAGGATGGAAGGACGCCCTACTGAGGTTCTCGATCACGCCCATACAACAGTTCGGCTACACCGTAGGCAAGAACGCCACCGATAGCGCCATGATCATCGACGCCATGGATCTGCTCTACAGCGGCAAACTCGATGGGTTCTGTATCGTCTCCAGCGACAGCGACTTCACACGGCTGGCTTCGCGAATCCGGGAAAGCGGGCTGCCGGTCTACGGTTTCGGAGAAATGAAAACCCCGAAGCCATTCGTAAATGCCTGCGACAAGTTCACCTACGTGGAGATTCTTCGTGACCCCGCATCCGATGCGGCAGCTTCAGATCCCAGGCCCGGAGACGCGCTGAAGGGCGACACGGCTCTGATCAATCTGCTGCGAGGCGCGGTCGACGACCGGGCCAACGACGAAGGCTGGGCCCATCTCGGTGCGGTAGGCCAGTACATCTCGTCGCAGAAGCCCGACTTCGATTCGAGAAACTATGGCTATGCCAAGCTCAGCAAACTGATCGAGGCGACTTCGTTGTTCGAGACAAAACACGAATCGCCCAGCGGTAGCGGAGGAAAGGCCGTATTCATTCGCCGCAAGCGGAGCAAAACGAAGAAATAAAGGCTCAACACCTCAGAAGAAGAACGTGTGCGCCATGAAAGCGATGATGGGCAGCGTGATGGCCGTGCGCAGCAGAAAGATCACGGCCAGTTCCCACAGCGCCAGGGGAATCTTCGACTTCAGGATCAGCGCGCCGATCTCCGACATGTAGATGAGTTGGGTCAGGGACAGACAGGCGATGACGAAACGGGTGAGTTCGCTCTCGATATTCGCCGCCAGCACGGCAGGCAGGAACATCTCGGCAAAGCCCACCAGCGTTGCCGGCGCGGCAGCTTCGGCCTCGGGAATGCGCAGCAGTTCCAGAATCGGCACCATCGGATAGGACAGCCAGGTGAACAGGGGCGTGAACTCCGCGAGGATCAGGCCCACAGTGCCGATGGCGAAGACCAGCGGCAGCAGCCCGAAGAAGATGTCGCCGACGTTATAGAGCGCATTGCGAATGAGCTGCCGGGGCCCCGGCGCATAGTGCGCCCGCCGCATGGCCAGCAGCAGGCTGTGCCGCAGCAGCCCCCTGCCCTCGACGCTCTCCTCTTTCAGCTGGCAACCCACCGGTTCATGGTAAGTGTTCGCCTTGCGGGACAGCGGCGGCAACCGTGGCACGATCAGCGCCGCCGTGAGGCCGGCCACCACCACCGTGATGTAGAACTGCACGAAGAGGTGGTTGATGCCGATGAAGTTGGTGATGAGCAGCGCAAAGGCGATGGAGACGATGGAGAAGTTGGTGGCGATGACGGCGGATTCGCGCCGGTTGTAGTAGCCACGTTCGTACTGCTGGGTGGTGATGAGAACACCCACGGTGGCGGAGCCCATCCACGATGCCGTGGCGTCGATGGCACTGCGGCCCGGCAGATTGAACAGGAAGCGGAAGGGACGCCGCGCCAGGCTGCCGATGAACTCCATCAGCCCGAATTCCACCAGGAACGGCAGCAGCAGAGCTGCGAAAAAGAAGAACGTGAGCAGAACGGGAGCCAGATCGTTGAGCATCACCCCGCCGGTAATCGGGGCGGTCACCACATGGAAACCGAACTGGAAGTACGTCATCACACCAAAGGCGGCGCCGACGATGCGCATGCCTACCCATCCGGGACCGACGTCGAAGATCTCCCGCAGCGGCGTCACCCTCAGCCAGCCGGGTCGCAGGAGCTTGGCGTAAAGGGTGATCAGGACCGAGGCGCAGAGCACGGCCACGGCAATGGCCGGAAGCATGCCGTCGAGCAACGCCTTCAGGCCGTCAGCCAGCACGCCCATGCCGATGTTGACGGAACCGCCGATGGACACCGGCACCAGGAAGAACGCGATGCCAAGCAGAGACGGCAGCAGGAATTTCAGGAAGTCTCGGGCCGTGAACATGAACTCCGACGCGGCGGCTTCGGCCGCAGTCTCAGACGTTGCCATGCACAAACCCCCATGAAGACGGCTTCGAGTCCGAAACCGTGGCGGCCTCGGACATAGCTGATGATCACTGCAAGTCATAGGCCAAGCGGATCACCCTACACCACGGGGACACGCGCTTTAAGAGCAAGTACAGCATCCACCACCCGGCCAGGAACGGCGCCATTCGCCTGCCCCACTAGCCCGCCGCCAGGTCCTCGAGCGGAACGTAGTCGTGATCGAAGCCGAAGCACCGGGGCGCCACGACCCTGAGCGCAGCATCCGTCCGATAGTGCGGCGGACAGCCGACGCCGATTACGGTGACGCGCTGACCGTAGCCGAGGCGCTCGGAGTTGATGGGCGCGCAGGTCTCGGAGTCGACCACGATGATGAGATCCGGCACGGAGGCCAGCACCCGCCCCCCGCTGCGCGCCAGCAGATACTCGTTGCGGATCGCCACCGTGAGGGGCTCACCGACCCCCTGCACGGGTGCTACGGTCGCCTCGCCGACATCGAAGCCACCGCTGATTCGGCGATCGATGTCGACCACCTTGCCGGTGTAGAGATGACGCACCACGCCATAGATGGATGGGGCGAACAGGGCCTGCAGTTCCGTCAGCAGCGCCCTGGCCTCACCGCGTCGACTGCGCAGGAGACGCCCGAGCGCCACTGCGAAGGACAGGGTGTCCGGCACCACGCAGTCCCGGGCCTGCGCGCCGCTCATGCCGTGCTCCGCAGTGAAGATCATGCCCCCCATGGCCATGGCCAGATGGCGGACCTGACGCTCGTAGTCGTCGACGCTGGCGGTATCGAAGGTCACCCCATTGCCGAGGTAGTCCACGGCCACCGCAGGAGTGGGCGCTACGCCGGCAATGGCGAAGGTCATCATCTGCGCCTCGGGCAGGGCACGGCCCATGCCATCGCCATCCACCACCGGCAGACCCCGCGCCGCGGCGGCCACCAGCGGCAGCACCGAGTTGGCGCCGCCCACCTCGAAGGGAATCAGATGGCTGACGGTTCGACCCGTCGCTGCTTCGTAGCGCGTCAGCGCCGTCAGCGGCTCGTCGCCCACCGGCAGCTGCTCCAGACTCACCGTGGGCGCACCCACTTCTCCCAGCGGCAGCACCCAGGCGCCATCGGCCAGAGAGCCCGGCGACACCATTGCTACCGGTCCATGGGTCCGCAGCGCCGCCTCGGTGAGCAGCTTATTGACATAGGGATCGCCACCGCCGCCCGTGGCGAGAAACACCGAACCGAGGCAGAGATCCGCCACATCCTCGGCGCGGATCTCAGATAGGCGCTCGAAGTCCTCAGCCATGTGCCATGGCCTCCAGATCCAGCGGGCCGACCGCCTTGACCCGCAGGCGGACGGTGGGCACGGCCATGTAGGACACGGCGGTTTCGTCGACGTCCGTGATACGGATGCGATCCTCGAGCGCACCGGCGGCCACCACACGCTGTGACGCCTGCCGTTTCAGATCCGCCAGCACCGCTTCACGCTCGGCGACGGGCGCCATGCACTCGGCTTCCGCGCCGACCTCTGCATGGGCAGCGCCGATGGCATTGGCCACAGCCGCGTGTTCGGGCCGGTGGATGGCTCCCGCACAGGTCAGCGGCTCGGACAACAGCGCCGTCCCGCCGCCGACGAGGATCACGGTCACCGGATCGCTGCTGCTGCGCATGCGGTCAATGGCCTCGTCGATACGCCCATGGATGACCGCGAGGCCTCGACGTACCGTGGTCGCGGCAAGGTCGCTCACCCGCCGACGGTCGCCAATGTCAAGATGACCGGCGGCAATGGCGAGATCGGTGGCGGTCAGCGTGTCGCCGCCGAAGGCGCGACCCGCCTCCAGCAGGCGATGGCCCACGGAACGTGGCCCGACGCCGGACCCGTCTACGGTCACGTGGCTGCCACCACCGATGCCGAGGGTGAGAATGTCCGGCATGCGGAAGCTGGTGCGCACGCCGCCGACGGCCACACCGAGGTTGGACTCCCGCGGGAAACCGTCACGCAGGACGCCGATATCCGACGTGGTCCCGCCGATGTCCACCACCACGGCATTCCGCTCTCCCGTCAGCAGACCCGCGCCGCGCAGCGAGTTGGTGGGCCCGGAGGCGAAGGTCAGCGCCGGGAAGCGGCGCGCGAAGGCCGTATCCATCAAGGTGCCGTCGTTCTGGCTGATGTAGAGCGGACAGAGCAGCCCGCGAGCGGCGAGGGCGCGCTCGAAGCCGTCCACCACGCGCTCGGCAAAGGGCAGCAGCGCCGCATTGAGGAGGGCTGCATTCTCCCGTTCCAGCAGCCCGATGCGACCAAAGGTCGAGGACAGCACGATCCTGACCCCGGGCAGGCGCTGCTGCAGGCGCGCGGCGAAGGCCCGCTCCGGTTCGGCATCCACGGGCGCGAACACAGAGGCAACGGCGACGCAGTCGAGTTCACGGGCGGCAATGGCTTCGATGACCGCATCCGCCTCGGCGTCCCGGGCAGGCGCAAGCTCGCGGCCGTCGTAGAGACGCCCCCCATGGAGCATGAAGACATGATCTCCCAGCGCCTGGGCGAGATCCTCGGGCCAGTCGATCTTCGGCGGCACCATGCGCCCGGTGGGGAGCGCGATGCGGACGATGGCGCTGGGCGTGAGCTCACGGCGCTCCACCACCGCGTTGGTGAACTGGGTAGTGCCGATCATCACCGCCCGGACGTCCGCCGTCGCGAAGTCGCCCGCAGCCAGCAGCTGCTGCAGTGCATCGATCACGCCACTCTCGATGTCCGCAGTGGTCCGCGCCTTGATGGCCACGCGGACTTCACTGCCGTCGACGAGCACGGCATCGGTGTGCGTCCCGCCCACGTCGATGCCGATGCGCAGACTCATGGCTGCCGCGCCTGCTGACCGCAGCCGAACAGGCGCTCGGCACCGAGATACAGCACCGCCGCCAGAACCAGGGACTCAACCGGCATGATGCCCGTCAACGAGATGTCAGCCGTCCACGCCCACAGGGAAAGTCCAGCGGCGAGCATGCAGGCGCCGAAGGGCAGCACCTCGATGGCCGGACGGTGAGCCAGTCGGGCACCGTCGTATGGGCATCCGGCAGGACGGCCACCACAGCGGCAATGACGTCCTGCTCTGAGGACGCAGCAGCTGACCGGGGCGTCGGCTCAGACACCGCGCTTCACGCCGGGCAGAACGCAGAGCATCTCGTAGAGCAGGGTTGCACCCATGAGAGCGGTGTTGCCGGATGGATCGTAGGGCGGTGCGACTTCCATCAGGTCGCCGCCGACGAGGTCGAGTCCCCACGCGCCACGGACGATCTCCAGACCCTGGGCACCGGTGAGCCCCCCCATCTCCACCGTACCGGTTCCCGGCGCCACGGAGGGGTCGAGGCCGTCGATGTCGAAGCTCAGATACACCGGCCCGGCGCCGAGCTGCTCACGAACCTCGTCCATGAGCGGCGCCAGGGAACGGTACCAGCACTCCTCTGCGGTCACGACCCGGAAGCCCTGGCGGCGGCACCAGTCGAAATCCTCTGCGGAATAACCAGTGCCGCGCAGGCCGATCTGCACCACTCTGGTGCCTTCGATGAGCTGCTCCTCCAAAGCGCGCCGGAACGGGGTGCCGTGGGCGATGGGCTCGCCGAACATGGTGTCGTTGACGTCGGCATGGGCATCCACGTGGATGAGGCCCACCGGCCCGTACTTTTTCGCCACGGCCCGCAGAATGGGCAGCGTCACCGTGTGATCGCCGCCGAGGGTGAGGGGTGTGCAGTCATGGCCGAGCACCTCGTCGTAGAACGCGGTGATGATGTCCATGCTCTTGGGCAGGTGGAAGGTGTTGATGGCCACATCGCCGAGGTCCGCCACCTGCAGGCTGTCGAAGGGTGCGGCCCGGGTCGCCAGATTGTAGGGCCGAAGCATCCTCGATTCGTCGCGGATCTGCCGCGGGCCTAAGCGCGCACCCGGGCGGTTGGAGGTGCCGATATCAAGTGGAACGCCGATGAAGGCCGCATCGAGACCCTCGGCGGTGGTCGCTGAAGGCAGCCGCATCATGGTGGCGGGACCGCCGAAACGGGGCATGTCGTTGCCGCCAAGCGGCTGATTGAAATCGGACATGGGCAGGGCTCGCTACCGGGAAACCATGGGTATCGGAGCCGCAATGAAAGCACAGCGCGTGCCACGGGCGGGAGCCACGATGCCGGGGGCCGGACCAGCGCACCGGGGCGAGGCCAGGCGAAGATCCGGTCGTGGCCGAAGCAGCAAGACTCCGGCCACGACAGCAACGCTCAGAAGATGTACTGGAAACGGCCGCCGAAGACCCAGCCGTCGTCCTTGAACACGTCCCGCTCGCCTTCCAGATAGATGATGTTGAACTTGGCGAGCACCTCGGGGGTCAGGTACCAGTTCAGGCCCGCAGTCCAGCTTTCGAGTTTCTGACCGCGCCCCGGACGCGTGTGCTCCAGAGAGTCCGCCACAGAGTAGCGCAGGGCCACTTCGAAGGCGCCCCAGCTGCCATCACGGGGGGAGAACAGACGGTTCGGCACCTGCTGGCCGAAATCGCCGCTGAAGGCGCGATAGTTCTTGCTCTCGCCGGTGAGGAAGTAGCCACCCTGCAGATACCAGCCATCCTGGGTCAGCGAGTTCCTGTCGGTGGCATTATTGCCCAGCGCGGCAAGCAGGCGGTCACGGTCGAGATCGATCTCCACCCGCAGGTACTCGGCCTGCATCCACATGGGCCCGCTGCCGGCCGCGAACTCCACGTTCATGCGGGTGAAGTCCTTGACGCCTTCGAGGTCGTCGCGCCCGATCAGCCTCGCATCGATGGCCCGGGTGCCCTCCCGCGTGCGCAGGCGGACGCTCGACCGCAGGTCTGAGTCCTTGTCGAGGCCGACCCGGCGATGGTTGACACCAGCCCCAAGGTGAACGAAGGCATCGTCTTCGAGGTAGGGGGCGAACGATGACCGCGCCGAGAAGGCCCACCCTTCGCGGACCTCACGATCGAAATTGATGCCATCGCCGAACAGGCCGACGCCGAGATACCAGTTCGGCTGCAGCGTTTCATACATGATGCCGGGTTCCCGGTTCACCTTGTAGGCGTCCGAGGCCGTCGAGCGCTCCATGAACGTGACGTAGCGGGAACTGGTCGCGTACTCCATGCCGAAGGGCTCTTTGAAGTGTCCCACCGCCAGACGGCCACCATGATCGAAGAGATACGCCATGTAGACATTGGCGATGTCCACCTCGTTCTCGGCGTAGTCCACCTCGACCTGCCACTCCCATTTGGAACGCATGATGCCGAGGGCGCCGAGCCGGATGCGGCGCAGGATCAGGCCGTATTCGGGAAACTCGTGACCCTGACGGGCGACATTCTGCATGTCGCTGCCGAAGTTCTGCCGGGCCGCGTCCACCTGCACCCGTCCGCGCATGCGGAAGCGATCGGCCCCGTCCGCGGACTCCATGCCGAATCGCGGCACCTGCGCCGTGACGCGGTCGTCACGCAGGGGAGCCGTCGGCTCGTAACCGAGTTCGCTGGCCACCAGCTTGACGCGCTCACGCTCCTTCTCGGCTGCGGCCTCGCTGCGAACCGCCGCCACTTCCTCGGCTGTGATCACGCCCTTCTGAATCAGCAACTCGATCAGTTTTTCCGTTTCGGACGCCAGCGCGGACGCGCTGGTGGCACAAAGCAGGACCAGCCCTGCCATGCAGCGCTTGATGACTGTGTTCATGGCTCGAATTCCCTGTCTGCAATTTTCGAACAGAAACGTCTCCCCACCAACCTCAAAGAGGGCTGGAGAGAATCGCACTCCAATGGAGCGTCACAATTCTGTAACAATTACGACGCCAGGGAATTGACCTCAATCAACGCTGACGGCAATCGCTGGGGATTCCGCAGCGAGGATCAGAACAGGCCAAAGACACCGTTGGGGGTAATGCCGAGGAAGCGGAACCAGGTTTCGCCCATGAGAATCACGGCCAGCCAGCCAAAGGTCATCATGGTGAAGCCGTACTTGAAGCCATCAGTGAGGCGGTAGTGGTCGGTCTCGTAGAGCAGCGCCGCCGGCTTGCTGTTGAAGGGCAGCACGTAGACGTGCTCGATGAGGAAGGCCACCGGCAGCGCAAGGCTGATGATGCTGTAGTCGAACAGATCCGCCGTGCCGATGGCGATGGGCACGAAGATCATGGCGCGCATGGTCTTGGACTGAGACAGCAGCGCCGAGTAGCACATGACACCGGTGAGCAGCAGGTAGAGCACCCAGAACGGCGTGTCCTGATCGAGCCCCACCGCGTCGAAGAAGGCCGCTACACCGATGTTAGGCAGGCCAGTTTCGGCAAAGCCAGCGCCGAGGCAGTAGGCACCAGCCGAGAACAGCATCAGGTGCCAGGGGATGTCCACGTCGTTCCAGTCGACGATGCCCACCCGGGGCAGCAGCGCGACGATGCCGCCGATGAAGGCCACTGCCGTGGCGCTCACCCCATGCAGACGGTCGGTGGACCAGAACGCGAGAATGGTGATGAAGATGATGGCGGCACGGATCTCGTCCCAGCGCACCGGGCCCAGCTTGTCGTACTCCTCCCGCAGCCGCTCCATACCGCCTTCGATCTGCGGCACCTGCTCACGGGCCTCCAGCGGGAAGTAGATCCGCATGGCCACCACGTAGCCGATCAGCATCAGTCCCACCATGGTGGGCAGCATGGCGATCATCCAGTCAGCGAAGAACACGCCACCGGAGATCGCCCCGCTGATCAGCGCCGCAGCCAGCAGGTTGGCGCCCGAGCCCGTGACGAAACAGCCTGCGCCGAGATTGATGTTGAGCAGGTTCTGCAGAACGATGCTGCGACCGAAGTTGCTCTGGCCGTCACCGGGGCGCGCGCCGTAGATCGCTGCAATGACCATGAACACCGGAAGCAGAATCGCAGCCTTGGCGGTGGTGGCCGAAATGAACGCCGACAACGTCACGTTGATGACGATGAAGCTCAGGAACACCGACGAGGCATTGCGCCCGAAGCGCAGGATGAACCAGAGCGTGTAGCGCTTCGCCAGTCCCGTCTTCACCAGCATGCTGGCGAGAATGAAGGACATGATGTTCAGCCACATGATCGGGTGCCCGAGCTGGGCATAGGCCATCCGCTCACTGAGGACGCCGGTCAGCACCAGGGTGATGATCAGGATCAGCGACGTCAGGTAGTTCGGTAGCGCCACCGTGCTCCAGAGCACCATGCCGACCAGAAAGATCGCGAGCATGAAGGCATTGCGCCGGATCAGTTCATCGCGGCCGACCTGCTCGAGAACGGCCGCAGCCTGATCCGGCAGAACCGAAGGGTCGAAGGCCAACAGCCACTGCGGGGTCCAGAGATATCCGAACAGGATGAAGGCGAAGATGGACAGCGGAATACCCGCCCTTGCCATCCAGACTTCGACGCTGGAGCGCTGTCGCGCCGGCAGCCTGTCGATCCGGTACTGGCCCATGTCCAGGGGATCGGCAGCCGCCGTCTCTTTGCGGGCGTCGTTCATGATGGCACGTTCAGGCGCGGAACGAGGGCGCAGCGGCGAGCCCGGTGATCCGCTTCAGCGCCGCGACGTAATTGATGTTGCCGTAGGCCAGCAGGCCGAGTGCTTCCACGAGATGCAGCACGTCGTCCGCATCGACGCCCTCGACGCAGACGCTGCGGATGGCGGCGCCGTTGACGAGCACTTCGACGACTTCGGCCTGAACGGACTCGAAGCGGAAGCCGAAGCGGCGTTTGAACAGGTCCACGATGACGACGTCCCGGGTGGCATCCCGCAGCACGCCGCACAGCGCCTGCTCATCCACCTCTTCCGGCAGCAGCGCTTCAATCTGCACGCCGAGGGCCGGAAGCACCCGCGTTTGCAGCGCATCGCTGGACAACGGCAAGGGCAGCTTCAGTGCCGGCCGCCACTGTTCGAGGCCGCGCTCCACGGCGATGCGCTCCTTGATGTCGAGCAGACCGCTGCGCAGCTTGACGTTGAATTCGGTGGCTCGCGACAGCAGGTAGACCTCGGCGCTCTCACGGATCTCCGGCGCGCCGGCGCGCTCACGCAGCTCGAAGTCGATACGCCCGAACTGCTGAGCGAAGCTGCGGAACTCATAGCGAGGTGGAGATGGTTCCATGGGCGGCACTGCTACAGGAACTCGGCCGAAGAGACTAGCACGCTGCCTCGCGTGGACCTTGATCGAGGTCAAGGCTTGCCGTCTGACCTCTCTGAATCAGCGCAGGCCGCTGTGATGCGCTCGCTCCCGACCCGTTGACGTGATCCAGATCCCAGACCCGTTGACGTGATCCAGATCATGCCCCGGCGAGGCACGTGTGAGAGCATGAGGTTCCTGGCACGTGTTCGAGTTCTCGACAAGATGACACAGTTGCTCGGCAGCACAGGCATCCGCCGGATGATGGCAGACCTGCCCGCCCTGGGCGCAAGGTTGGCCTTGCTGGCTGCGATCTGGTGGGTGCTCACGGGCGGCAGCCTCAGTGCCTGGGTCTGGGGCGTCCCCGCCGTCCTGATTGCAGCGTGCCTGCGCCCCGGACTCGGCAGCGGCGGCGCCTGGCGCTGGAGCCTCATGGGGCTGCTGCGGTTTGTCCCCGTATTCGCCTGGTACAACGTGCGCGGAGCGCTCGACGTTGCCGTCCTCGCCCTGCACCCTCGACGCCGACCCGATCCCGTCCTGCTCGGTTTCCCGCTGCGACTGCCGCCGGGACCGTCGCGGGTGTTCATGACCAATCTCATCAATCTGCTGCCCGGCACCCTGAGCACCAATCTCACCGCGCAAGGGATCGAGATCCACGTTCTCGCTGGCTCCGATGCGAACATCCGGATTCTGACGATACTGGAGCGGCGCGTGGCTGATCTCTTCGCCCTTCCCCCCGCTCCCGACGCGCCTTGGGCTGCGAAGCGATGACCGCCTTCTATTTGGCCGGCGCCCTGTTCCTCCTCGCCAACGTGGTCGTGGCCCTGGCCCGTGTCCTGCGCGGGCCCACGGCCGCGGATCGCATGCTGAGTGGCGCCTTGATGGGGACCACGGCGGTGGCCGTTCTGCTGCTGCTCTACGGCGCGACCGGCATCGAAGCCCTGATCGACGTGGCGCTGATCTTTGCCATTCTCGCCGCCATGGCAGTGGTCACCTTCGTGCGCCGGACCTGGCCTGAAGATGCCGACGAAGACAGGCCGAGGGAGGAGCCATGAGCGCGCTGGCCGGAGTCGTGCTCATCGTCATGGGCCTATTGTTCTTTCTGTCAGGCACCGTCGGCCTGCTGCGTTTTCCCGACGTTTTCACCCGCCTGCACGCGATCAGCAAGGCCGACACGCTGGCACTCGGCCTGGTCTGCGCGGGCCTCGCCCTGCACGCGGACTACGGGGCACTGCAACTGAAGCTGTTGCTGATCTGGCTGCTCGTGATCGTCTCCGGCGCCACCTGCTCGAGCCTGATTGCGCGCGCTGCCCTCGCCCACGGCATCCGCCCCTGGCAGCGGTGAGGATCTGATGCATCCCGTCGAAATGCTCTTCGACGCCCTGCTGCTGCTCAGCATGGTCGTTCTGGCATGGCAGGGCGTGCACGCCCGCAACCTGTTTCGTGCGGTGGTCAGCTTCATGATGTTCGGCCTGCTGACAGCCGTGGCCTGGGTGCGGCTGGAGGCGCCGGATATCGCCCTCGCCGAGGCTGCGCTGGGTGCCGGTCTCACCGGCGCCCTGCTGCTGGCAACATTGGGGCGACTGGATCAGGGGGGGCGCGCGACGCGCCTGAGGACAACCTTCATGCGGTTCAGTCTGCCCTGGATGGCACTCGGCCTCGCGGGCACCACGCTCCTGCTGGCGGTGACGCTGGCGCTGCCGGCACCCGGCCTGGACGAAGCGGTACTCCGCGCCATGCCTGCGGCAGGGGTCGATTCACCCGTAACGGCGGTGCTGCTGAACTTTCGAGCCTGGGACACGCTGCTGGAAATCGCCGTGATGCTGCTGGCCGTGGTCGCGCTCTGGTCCCTGGGTCAGGACGTACTCGCGAGCACGCCGCGGTTGCCGGCACCCGCCCTGCCGGCGCTGGTGCGCCTGCTGTTCCCGTTGTTTCTACTGAGCACCTTCTATCTGCTCTGGCGTGGGGGCCACGGCCCCGGCGGCGCCTTTCCGGCAGGCGCCCTGCTCGCTGCGGGTCTGGTGCTGGCACTGTTGGCCGGAGCCCGGGTACCGGAGCGGATGACCGGTGCACCGCTGCGTTGTGCCCTGGCCGCCGGACTGTTGGCATTCCTGATGGTTGCGGTCGGCGTGATGGCGGACCGTGGGGTGTTTTTCGCCTATCCGCCGCAGCATGCACCCATCCTGATCGCCATGGTCGAGATCGCGGCCGGCCTGTCCATCGGCGTGATGCTCACGGCCCTGTTCCTCGGCGGCGAGCCCACGGACGTCGAGGGAGGACCCTCGTGAGCCTGCCGCCTGGGACGCTGTTCCTGCTTGCCGCGGCCCTGCTGTTCGCCATCGGTGCCCATGGCCTGGTGACCTGCCGTCATCTCCTGCGCAAGGTGCTGGCCCTGAACGTCGCCACAACAGGTGTCTTCCTGCTCCTGGTCACCCTGGGCCGCAGCGGCACAGCGGTGGACCCCGTGCCCCACGCCATGGTGCTGACCGGAATCGTCGTGGCATTGAGCACGACTGCCGTGGCGCTGGGACTGATCGTCCGACTTCAGCGGCAACGGCCCTGAATCCATGGGCCTGCCGTCCACCGCCACCCTGGTCGTCATCCTCGTAACGCTGCCCCTGGCCACAGCGACCGTGCTGTTCGCCAGCGGGCGGCAGCCAAGAACCCTGATCCTCGCAGCGGCACTGCTGCTGGCCTGCGCGGCGCTGGCCCTAGGCGTCAACGTGCAACTCGAAGGGATCAGCGTCCATCCCATCGGTGGCTGGACGGCGCCGCTGGGCATTCACTGGCAGGTCACGCCGTCGGGGACGGTCATGCTCGTCGTCACCGCCCTGGTCGGGCTCGCCGGGGCCGTCTACGGGACAGGGTACTTCCTGCACCGGGCCGGCCCCGAGGGGCGCATGGCACGGGTCTTCATGCCCCTGTGGCTGTTCGCCTGGGGCGGACTGAACGCCCTGTTCGTGGCCGCGGATCTGTTCAATCTCTACGTGGCGCTGGAAGTGATGACTCTGGCTTCGGTGGCCCTGGTCGCCCTGTCAGCCCGACGTCTGGCGCTGCAGGCAGCCATGCGCTACCTGCTTGCGGGCCTGTTCGGATCGATGATCTATCTGCTCGGAGTAGCGCTGCTCTACGGCCAGTATGGCGTCCTCGATCTCGATGCCCTCGCCGCAGTGATGGATCCGCAGGACCCGGGCAGCCGCGCCGGCGCCGTGGCCCTGACCGTGGGTCTGCTGGCAAAGGCTGCGATCTTTCCGCTGCACTTCTGGCTGCCGGGAGCCCACGGCCGGGCCGAACCACCGGTCAGCGCGATGCTCTCCGGGCTGGTGGTGGCCGCGGCGTTCTATCTGCTGCTGCGACTCTGGTTCGGTCCGCTCGCGGGCCTGCTGAACTTCGGGGTGGGAGCGATGCTCGGAACCCTGGGTGCCGGAGCATTGCTCTGGGGAGGCGTGCTGGCACTGCTGCAGCGGCGCCTGAAAATGATGGTGGCCTACTCCACTGTCTCCCAGTTCGGTTTCGCCATGCTGGTGTTTCCCCTGGCAACGGCTGCAAACCGCGACGCCGTGGTCGCTGGCGGCACGCTGCTGCTGGCCAACCACGCCCTGGCCAAGGCAGCGCTGTTCCTGGCGGCCGGCACCCTCGTCCGCGCCAGCGCCAGCGACCGGATCGGCAACCTGGTGGGGTTCTCCGGCCGCGCTCGCTGGGCCTGGCTGGCGGTGATCCTGGCCTCCGCCGCGCTGATCGGCGTGCCGCCGACGCTGGGTTTCAGCGCCAAATGGCTGCTGCTTCAGGCCGCCATCGCAGAAGGCGCCTGGGTATGGCTCGGGGTCATGCTCGGCGGAACGCTTCTGACCTTCGCCTACCTCGGTCGACTGCTGGAACGAGCGCTCCTCGACCCCGCACCCGAACCCACTCGGCCACCGCTGCTGACGCTGGCACTGCTGCTGCCGGCACTGCTCCTGGCCCTGCTGGCCTGCGTTCTGGGCCTGTGGGCGCTGGACGATGACATGCCCACTCAATGGATACCCGGGTCATGACGGCCGCAGCACTGCTGGCACCCTGGGTCGCGCTGGGTCTGCTGCTGTGGCCACTCAGCCGCCGTCTGGGCCTCGCCGTCGCGCCCTGGACGGCCCTGCCCGCGCTGCTGCTGGCCCTGGCAGCGGGTGAAGTCGCAGCGGTGAGACTGGGTCCCCTGGTCTTCCAAGCCGATGACCTCGGTCGCGCCTTTCTGTTGTTCTCGGCGCTGATCTGGTGGCTGGCAGGCCTTTTCGCCGGCAGCTGGATGCGCGGTCGACCCGACCGGTTGCCCTTCACCGTGGTCTGGCTGACGACTCTGGGCGGCAGTATTGCCTTGCTGCTGGCAGAGAACCTGCTGAGCTTCTACGTCGGCTTCGCCATCGCCAGCCTCGCTGCCTGGGGACTGGTGCTGGCAGGGGATGATGTAGGCCGGAGCCGTCCCGCCGCCCGGATCTATCTGTACCTGATGGCCATTTCGGAGGTCGCGCTGCTGACAGGCATTGCTGCGGCGGCGACGATGGACGCACTCGCCTTCGCCAGCCTGACCACCACGGGCACAGGCAATCTGGCACTCGCGGCCTTCGCGCTGGGCTTTGCCATCAAGCTCGGCGTGCTCGGTGTCCACGGGTGGCTGCCCCTGGCCCATGCCGCGGCACCTGTGCCGGCCAGCGCGGTGTTGAGCGCCGTCCTGATCAAGGCGGGCCTGCTCGGTTGGTTGCGGGTGTTGCCGTCTGACGCCTCCACCCTGGAACCCTGGACCTTCGCGCTGGCGCTGCTCGGCTTTGCCGCGGTCTTTTATGGGGCGCTGCAGGGTATCCGCCGCGATCATCCCAAGGAAGTTCTGGCCTTCTCGACGGTCAGCCAGGTCGGTCTGCTGCTGGTCGCCATCGCCCTGGGCATGCTCGACGCAAACTTCGACGGCCAGCTGATGGCCTTCCTCGCAGGCCATCACGCCCTGGCGAAAGCAGCGGCCTTCCTCGGCCTGGGCATGCTCGCGACGGCGTCCGGTGGCCTTCGCATCGGCGTGCTGCTGGGCCTGGCCGCCGCGGGACTGGTGCTGATCGGCGCGCCACTGAGCAGCGGTGCAGTGGCGAAATCCCTGCTCGAAGCAGGCCTTGGCAGCAGCGGCTGGCCGGCTGCCTTCGCGGCGGCACTCACCTTATCAGCGACGGCAACCACGCTGCTCATGCTGCGCTTCGGCGTCCTGGCTCTGCGCTATCCGTCAACCCGGACGCCGAGCCCGGGACTCTGGTTGCCGTGGGCATTGCTGCTGCTCTCGATGCTGCTGGCACCCTGGTGGTTGCCAGGCGCCCGCGGCCTCGCGCCCGTCAGCGCCGCTCAGATCTGGCCCGCAGTGCTGGCGCTCGCCATGGCCATCGGCGTGATGCGCCTCAGTTTGCCCGTTGTCAGACCCGGTGGATTGCTTCGCGCACTCCGGGCCAGATGGCCCGGCGTGCGGCCGAGTCGCATCGTCCACATGGAACGCTGGCTGCTGCGCTGGACGAGCGTGGGCCGGATGATGCTGATCATGGCCCTCGCCATGCTGGGCCTGCTCTTTCTTGACCCGTAACGCCGATCACCAGGCCATGCCGCGGCCGGGATCGAATCTGCGACGCCTCACCGCGCCTGACCCTGGTACTCGGAGTTCGGGCGCATATCGACGGCGGTGGCGAGACGATTGGTCATGTTGAAGAACGCCGCCACCGCGGCGATGTCCCAGATGGCGCGATCACTGAAGCCTGCGTCCCGCAGCGCCTGTCGATCGGCTTCCTCGACGGTTTCCGGCGCCTGGGTCATCTGCACGGCAAACTCCAGCATGGCACGCTGGGGCTCGGTGAGCTTCGCGCTGCGGAAATTCATCACCATCTGCTCACCGAACTCGGGATCACCGGAGAGCTGGCGTACCGCGGCACCATGGGCAGTGAGGCAGTAGTAGCAGCGGTTCTCGGAGGACACCGCCACCGCGATCATCTCCCGTTCGAGCTTGGACAGTGGCGAGTCCGCCAGCATCAGGTCGTTGTAGAAGGCCACGAAGCTCGCGAGCTTATCGGGATCAAAACTGTAGCTGCGCAGGACGTTGGGCACGAAGCCGAGGCGCTCGTCGCAGCGCTCGAAGTAGGTGCGCATGTCGTCTGGCAGGTCACCAGGGTCCGTTTCCGGAAGATCGAGTGCATGGGGCGCAGTCGTTTTGGGTGGCTTCGGCCCCTTCTTTCCATGGTGCTTCGACACGGGTGGTTCCCTTCTGAGTGACCGACGATCCGGCAGAGACCGCAATGTATCAAGATTCAAGCACCAGATTCCGCCCCGCCCGAGAGGGAGTGACCTGCGAAGGTGGCTCGCCCATACTCCGTCGATGCTTTGTGCTGCAGGGTGCCCACCATGCGCCACCTTCTGATCGCTGCCCTGGTCCTGATCACATCAGCAGCACCGGCTCTCAGCGCCGGCGGCGCCACCGGCTACTGGCGCACCATCGACGACAGCAGCGGCGAGGCACGCTCCATCGTCCACATCGAAGACCATGACGGGGAGCTGCGCGGCCGCATCGTCCGTCTGATCAATCCGCCGGAGCCGGACCCGGTCTGCGACCGCTGCAGCGGCGACAAGCACAATGCCCCGGTGGAGGGCCTGGAGATACTCTGGGGCTTCGAGGAGAGCCGGCCCGGGCAGGAATGGACGGGCGGTCAGTTGCTGGACCCTGAGAACGGTCGCATCTACCGCGGCCGCTTGCGCAGTCAGAATGACGGCAGCCGCCTGGAAGTGCGTGGCTTCATCGGCTCACCGCTTTTGGGGCGCAGTCAGCTCTGGCAGCGGGACGACGGTCCCTGACGACGACGATACTGAGGGGATGCCGTCCGGCGCCATGATTGGCTCATGGGCGAAAGCACTCCCGGAGCCTGCAAACCACCGGGAGTGATTCATCACCGCCAACGTCGACGCCGACGCTGGCTGACATGGTTTGCATTCCGTTCGATGCATCGCGCCATGGCCTGACCGATGTCGGCCGCGACACGTATGCCCTGAGCGAAGGGCTGATCGTGCATGAGATAGGGGATGGCTCCGAGACTGATCCTTCCTGCAAAGGGTGAAGGTGCGATCAGTGTGTAGTCCTCATCCACCTCAGGGATTTCACAATCCACACTCAGCAAGGCTGCACGAAGAGTCGGGAACGGCAGATTCCTCGTGGTCAGTGGTTCCTGCCCGCGTGCGTCGATGAAGGTATCAAACACCCAAGTCCTGCCCCGTGCCTCGATCACGGTCCTGCCAGCGTCCAGTCCCAGCGAGTAATCCTCTCCCAACGCCAGAATGGACAGCATTCCGGCATCCCGAAGCGCCAGCAGGCGGCGAATGGACTCTGACGGCACGGCCGCGTAGTTGTCGACAAAGACCCTCTTCAATCCGCGATCGAAGCGATGGCGATCTGCATCCGATAGGTCAGGGACGATGTCTTCCACGGCTTCATGCATCCGCAGAATCGCATAGCGCCATGGCACAGTTTTCTCATCGGCCTTGTTTCGTTCGACTTCCTTCAGATTTTCCCGCGCCCAGCGGAAGGGGTCGTGGGCCTCTCGCCCAGCGAAGTAGGCGTCAGCGAAGGTGTCGGCGGTAAGATCATCCAGTTCGATGGCGCGCGCATACTCAGGGTCGGCGGAGGCGATCTCGGCTCTGAACAGGTCGTAGACCGCGTCGTACACGTTCGCAGTCGCCCCCGCCGCTGCAAGCGCCGCTGAAGTCATGTGTGCAAGCGGCTTGTGCTGAACAGGGAAGTAGAAGTCGGCCTCCGGCAGCACGCCGGTTCGCGACATCATTGTGATCTCCAACCCCTCGGAGCTGGTCTCGAACGTCAGCTCTTCGCCGCACCTGCGGCAGAAAGTGCCGTGCTGATCGACCACAGCCATCGCGGCGTCGATGGCACTGAGCGAAGCCCCCATGATCCCCACGCGCCCGGCCGGGATATCGGCGTCAATCAGACCGGACCATGGACTCGGGAAAAAGCCGCGGGAGGCGTCATCGTCATCAGGGAAGACGTGACCTGTCGCCAGGATCACGCGGTCAAAGTGGCCGTTCGTTCGACCGCCGTCCGTGACGAGGCGGATGCCACGGTCGCCCAACTCGATGTCGGTTACGTTCGTTGACTCGCACAGCGTGACCTCATGACCTTTGGCCCGGGCCCCTTCCACCAGCGCCATCAATTGCTCGCGGAAGTATTCGCCGAGCAACAGACGCGGCGTGAAAAGCCGCGCGTCCAACTGCCTCGGTTCAAGGCCATGCTGATGCAACCTCGAAACGGGCAGCGCTTCCAACCATTGAAGATACGTGGAAGTGACCTCAGGGATCTCGAAACTGGCGATATTGGCCAGCATGCCCTTGCTCGAAACCTGCGGCGAAAAGGGCAGGCCGACCCCGGCCTCTCGCCCCCTCTCGAAGAGCCAGATCGACAGCGGTTCCTGACGCTGAACGAGTTCGCGAAATGTATAGATGCCGGTTGGACCGGTGCCGACAATGGCGATTGTCAATGGCACGCTGACGCGCTCTCAAAAGGCCAGCGGTCGACCATCAGCCTGCCCCCTGCTTACGGCTTAAGATCGCCAAGCTGATCCCGATGGCGGATCGGGCACACGCATGACGATCCAAGGCAGCGACCGGTCAATCTGCCTTGAAATCTCGACAGATCCTGTCGCCGATGGCTACGTCAATGCTGCGCCAGTACTCGAAGGTGCGATCCAGTACCGGCTGTGACACCCCGTCCTTCAGATGGCCCACCACATTGGCCACCAGGCGATCACGGGCAGCATCGTCCATGACCTCGCGCACCAGGGTAGCAGCCTGTCCGAAGTCGTCGTCATCTTTGCGCAGGGTGTAGGCGGCACGGACCATGTCGCCATGGGATTCCCAGGTGGCCGCTTCCGGATACTTGTCGCCGTCGGCGGCCGGGCCACCTTTTGAGTTCGGCGCGTACACCGGGTCGGAGACGTTCTGCACCCGCATCGCTCCGTCCTTGCTGTAGCTGTGGACCGGGGACTGAGGGCTATTGACCGGGATCTGCTTGTAGTTGGCGCCCAGGCGAGCGCGGTGGGAATCGGCATAGGCAAAGACGCGACCGAGCAGCATCTTGTCCGGGCTCAGGCCAATGCCCGGCACGAGGTTGTTGGGCTCGAACGCCGCCTGCTCGATCTCGCTGTGGTTGTCGGTCGGGTTGCGATCCAGGGTCAGCTTGCCGACATCGATCAGGGGATAGTCGTCGTGGGGCCAAACCTTGGTCAGATCGAAGGGATTGAAGCGGTAGGTCTCGGCGTCGGCGAAGGGCATGACCTGCATTTTCAGGGACCAGCTCGGGTGATCACCGCGCTTGATGGCCTCGAACAGATCGCGGACATGGTAGTCACCATCAGCTCCGGCGAGACGGTCAGCCTCCTCCTGGCTCAGGAATTCGATGCCCTGGTCAGTCCTGAAGTGATACTTGACCCAGAATTTTTCGCCCTTGCCGTTCACCCACATGTAGGTGTGGCTGCCGTAGCCGTTCATGTTGCGCCATGACTTCGGTATTCCGCGGTCACCCATGAGCCAGGCCACCTGATGCGCCGACTCCGGCGACAGCGACCAGAAGTCCCACTGCATGTCGTGGTCGCGCAGATTCGAATCGGCGCGGCGCTTTTGTGAGCGGATGAAGTGCTGGAACTTCATCGGGTCGCGAATGAAGAACACCGGCGTGTTGTTACCCACCAGATCATAGTTGCCTTCGGTGGTGTAGAACTTGATCGAGAAACCGCGGGGATCGCGCCAGGTGTCGGGGCTGCCGCGTTCTCCAGCGACGGTGGAGAACCGCATCAGAACATCGGTCTTCACACCAGGCTGGAACAGCGCCGCCATCGTGTAGGCGCTGACATCCGCAGTCACTTCGAAACGACCGAAGGCACCACTGCCTTTGGCATGGGGCTGGCGCTCGGGGATGCGCTCGCGGTTGAACTGCGCCATCTGCTCGATCAGATAGTGATCATGCAGAAGGATCGGGCCGTCAGGTCCAATGGTCAGCGAGTGCTCGTCGCTCGCTACGGGAATCCCTGCATCGGTCGTCGTGTGCTTTCGGACTTTCTTGGCCATGGCCTGGGCTCCATCGAAACGGCGCGGAAGCAGAAAGCCTGACCCGGAGCCGACACGAAAACTCGTTGCGAAAGCAGACTAGAATGGGAATCAAGGCTGGTCTGCCGGATGGCGAACACATGTCGAGGGCGAGGAAAGACGCCACACCAGCTTCAGACGCACGAGCGATGGCATGAAGGCCTGCAACCGGAGCGGATTCCTGCTGGCCCTTGCTCTGCTGCTGGGGGCCTGTGGCGGCGGCAGCGGCGGCGGTAATGACGGTATCGGCACGGAGCCGCCTCCGGCAGTGGCGGAGCCGGAGCCGCCACCGTTCGGTCTTACCGAACGGGAACCCTTGGCCGCGCTGGCCCTGCCCGGCGCCAGCGTGGACAGTAGCGGCAACATCGATGTCGTCCGCGCCTTTCCCGGTCTGACCTTCACCCAGCCGCTGTTCCTGGCCGCCGTGCCGGGCGACCCCCGCCTGGCCGTGGTGGAGAAAGGCGGCCGCATGCGGATCTTCACGCCAGCTTCGGACGCGTCCAGCTCCCAGGTGATCCTGGACCTGAGCGCCCGCGTAGCCACAGCCAGTGAGCAGGGCCTGCTCGGACTCGCATTCGATCCTGCTTTCACCACCAACCGGCACTTCTACGTCCACTACTCGCTGGGCGCGGGCCCGCGGCGTTCGGTGATCGCACGTTTCACCTGGGACGCTGACAGCGACAGCGTCGATCCCGCCAGCGAGAAAGTCCTGCTGGAGGTGGAACAGCCCTTCTCCAATCACAACGGCGGCATGCTCGCTTTCGGCCCCGACGACTTTCTCTACATCGCCCTGGGGGACGGCGGGAGCGGGGGCGATCCCATGGATCACGGCCAGAACCTCGGCACCCTGCTCGGAAGCCTGCTGCGCATCGACGTCCACCCTGCCGACCCGGACGAGCCCTACGCCATCCCACCCGACAACCCCTTCGTGGGTACTGCCGGCGCCAGGCCGGAGATCTGGGCCTATGGCCTGCGCAACCCCTGGCGTTTCTCCTTCGACCGCGACAGCGGAGACCTCTGGCTCGCCGACGTCGGCCAGAACGCCATCGAGGAGGTCAACATCATCGTTCGCGGCGGCAACTACGGTTGGCGGGTATTCGAAGGCAGCGCAGCCTTCACCGACTCCGCCAACACGCCACCCGGCGCCACCTTCGAGGATCCGGTCTACGAGTATCCCCACAGCGTCGGCCGCTCCGTTACCGGCGGCTATGTGTACCGCGGATCCAGGCTGCCTGCGCTCATCGGCGCCTACGTCTTCGGTGACTTCGTCACCGGCGACGTCTGGGCCCTGCGACGTTCGGGGGACGACATCGACATCGAACACTTGGGCGCCGTCCCCTCACTGGCCTCCTTTGGCGAGGACGCTCAGGGTGAGCTCTATGCCATTTCCCTCAACGGCACGCTGCACGGCTTCGAGTTGGCCGACCCCGGAGCCGGCGGCCCGATGGCTCAGACGCTGTCGGCCACGGGCGTCTTCACCGACCTCGCCACGCTGAGCGCAGCGGCAGGCTTCATCGAATACGACGTCGCGGTACCGTTCTGGTCCGACGGCAGCAGCAAGCGCCGCTGGTTTGCCCTGCCCGACGAGGCGACCATCGGCTTCGACCCGACGGCGCCCTGGGAGCTGCCCATCGGCAGCATTCTGGTGAAGCACTTCGAGATCAGCCTCGATGATGCCGCCGCCGGCAATCGGCGTCTGGAAACACGTCTGCTGCTGCATCGAAGCGAAGGCTGGCAGGGCTTCACCTATCGCTGGGATGCGGATGGGCAGGACGCCACCCTGCTTGTCGGACGGGAACAGGAATCGCTCACGGTCAGCGGAGCGGATGGACCGCTGACCTTCGACTATGTGTTCCCGAGCCGGACCGACTGCCTGCGCTGCCATGTCCCCGCAGCCGGGTCCGCGCTCAGTTTCGAGACCCGGCAATTGAACCGAGACTTCGCTTTCGCGCTGGCCAGGGACAACCAGCTCCGCAGCTACGACCACATCGGGCTGTTCACCGCGGAGATCGGTGATGTCCAGCAGTACGCCGTCTACCCGGATCTCGAGAATGATGCCGAGCCGCTGAGGCTGCGGGCACGGGCCTACCTGGAGGTGAACTGTGCGTCCTGCCATCGCCCGGATGGCGGAACCAACGTCGCACTCGATCTCCGCTTCGACACCGCGCTGGACGCCATGGGGGTCATCGACGTGACGCCCAAGGGCAGCAATCTCGGCCTGGAAGGCGCCCGCATCATCGCTCCAGGAGCGCGGCAGTCCAGCGTCCTGTGGGAGCGCATGCGGCGCCTTGATGGGACCCGCATGCCGCCGCTGGCCAGCCATCGCGTGGATACTTTCGGCGTGGAACTGATCGGGGACTGGATCGACGACCTCTGACTGGCAGCCACCGACGGCCCCAAACGGGCGATGATCTCGGCCTGAAGCGATCGTTCATCGGGGCCCGCAGGGAATGGACCCTGTCAATCGACGCGTGTTTGGACCTGGCCTCCCTGGGCTAAACTCGAGAGACGGGCGCGCCGGAGACGGCTGCGGCAATCCAGTCCATGACCAACCGAAGGAGCAGCAACCTTGAGCGACACGCGAATGACCGCCGCGGAGCGGGAGGCCTTCCTGGCCGACCTGCACGTCGGTGTGCTGGCCATCCCGAGGCCCCAGGGCGCGCCCCTGACGGCTCCCATCTGGTATGCCTACGAGCCTGGTGGCGCCATCACCGTGATCACCGATCGCGAGTCCCGCAAGGGCAAGCTGCTCGCAGCCGGCACCCGGGTCACCCTGGTCGCCCAGACCGAATCCCTGCCTTACCGCTACGTCAGCGTCGAAGGCCTGGTATCAGACATTCGCGAAGCGGATCTGGAATCAGACCTGCGACCCATGGCGCGCCGCTACCTGGGCGCCAAAGGTGGCGACGCCTACGCGGAGCAGAGCGGCACCGACGGATCGGTCATGGTGCGCATCGAGCCGCAACGCTGGCTCAGCGTGGACTACGGCAAACTCGGCGCCTGAGTCGGTCCGGTGGACCGCCAGCCCGCATTTCTCACCGATGCGGGCTATAGCTTCCGCGGCGGCGGCTGATTGAGCATCAGCCAGAACATACCCAGCTGCTTCGCTGCATCGAGGAACTCCGCGAACTCCACCGGCTTGCGCACGTAGGCGTTGGCACCGAGTTCGTAGCTGCGCACCACATCCTCCTCCTGCTTGGAGGAAGTGAGCACCACCACCGGCAGCGTCCGCGTCCGCTCGTCGCTGCGGATCCGCCGCAGGACGTCGAGTCCACTGACCTTCGGCAGCTTGAGATCGAGCAGCACCAACTGGGGCCAGACATCAGGGTCCCGCGCAGCGTGCGCACCGGTGCGGAACAGGAAATCGAGGGCCTCGACGCCGTCACGCACCACCACCAGCGGGTTCATGACGTTGCCCGACTCGAAGGCGAGGCGCATGAGTTCCTCGTCGTCCGCGTTGTCCTCCACCAGCAGGACACATCCGGCATTCGCACTGTCAGCCATGTTCGCTCCCGGGTCGGAAGGTGAAAAAGAACGTGGCACCCCGATCCACTTCGGCCTCGACCCAGATGCGGCCGCCATGCCGCCCGACGATGCGCTGCACGATGGCCAGGCCGATGCCCGTACCGCCAAAATCGTGATCCGAGTGCAGGCGCTGAAACGGCGCAAACAGCTGCCCCGCATAGGCCATGTCGAAGCCCGCACCATCATCACGAACATAGTAGACGGCGTTGCCATTGGCTTCGTGTAGACCCACCTCGATCTGCGCCCGCGGATGTTTGCTGGTGAACTTCCAGGCATTGCCGAGCAGGTTGCGCAGCATGATCTCTATCAGACGCGCATCACCTTCAACCTCGAGCCCTTCCTCGATGGCTGCATCGACAGAGCGCTCCGGCGATGCCGCTCTCAGCTCAGCGATGATGTCGCGGGCTATGGCGCTGAGATCCACAGGCCGGCGCTGCATCGTGATCCGTGACAGCCGGGACAGCTCGAGCAGATCATCGATCAGCCGCCCCATCTTCTCCGACGCACGGCGAATGCGCTGCAGGTAGTCCCGTCCGCGCTCATCGAGGGGCGCATCCTCATAGTCCGTGAGCAGCGCCTGGCTGAAACCGTTGAGGGCACGCAGGGGGCTGCGAAGATCATGGGATACGGAGTAGGAGAAAGCCTCCAGTTCGCGATTCAGCTCTTCGAGTTCCGCTGCGCGCTGCGCCAGGGCTGCGGCGAGTTCCCGGACCTTTCCTGCAGCTTCGTCACGGGCCTGCTCCGCCGTCTTGCGCTCGGTCACGTCCCGAATCGAGGCCGACGCCAGCAGTCCGCCTGCGGTCTGCAGCGGACTCAAACTGACTTCCACCGGAAACTCGTGCCCCTGGGCATGGAGCCCATTGAGTTCGAGGCCTGAACCCATGGAGCGCACGCGGGGCTGGGAGAAGTAGTTGTCCCGATGCCGCTTGTGCAGGTCGCCGAAGCGCTCCGGCAGAAGGCGCTCCACGTGCTGGCCGAGCAAGGCCTCGCGGGAATGACCGAACAGTCGCTCGGTCTGGGCATTGACGTGAATGATCACGCCGTCAGCGCCGACGATCACCATGGCGTCCGGCGCCGCGTCCAGCAGAGCGCGGAAGATGGTTTCGCCTTCCAGCAACTTTGCAGTCAAACCGAGCCTTCCTTCCTGTCCAGCGCTCGCCGCACCGCACGGGCAAGATCCTGAGCGTGGAACGGCTTGAGCAGGATGTCGGTCGAGGCCTCCACCGCGGCCCGGCGCAGGATGGGATCCTGGGCGTAGCCTGACATGTACAGCACCGGAAGACCGGGCTGCTCTCCACGCAGGGCCGCAGCGAGGACCGTTCCGTCCGTGCCCTGCAGAACCACATCGGTGACCAGCAGATCCAGCGCAAGGCCTCTGGCTGCTTTCACCCGCAGCGCCTCCTCGACATCGCGCGCGTCCATGACGCTATAGCCAAGTTCCGACAGCGTCCGGGTCACCAGCTCACGCACCTGAGTATCGTCCTCGACTACGAGGATCGTCTCGTTGCCCTGCAACGGGACCGGTTCCCGCTCGCCCGCCGCCGGGTCCACGGCGGCCTGCTCCTGAGGCAGGTAGACCTTGAAGGTGGTCCCTGTTCCCCGTGCTGACTCCACCCTCAGGAATCCGTGAGCCTGCTGCACAATGCCGAAGCAGGTGGAGAGACCGAGGCCCGTACCTTTGCCAACCTCTTTGGTCGTAAAGAAGGGCTCGAAGATCCGCTCTCGCGTAAGTGCATCCATACCGACACCCTGATCCCGAACCTCGATGCAGACATACGAGCCCACCGGAATCCGCTCGCCGCCGGCTGCCTCCATCGTGTGGTGGAGATCCAGATTGGCCGTAGCAATACGAAGGTGTCCGCCATCCGGCATGGCATCGCGGGCATTGACCGCAAGATTGACGACCACTTGCTCGAATGCCCCCGGATCAATGCGAACGTTCTGCAGGTCCTCGGCCAACTCGAGCTCAAGCACCACGTCTTCCCCTATGACCCGCACGAGCATGCGCCCCAGCCCGGTGATCAGTTCGTTGAGGTTCAGCACCTGCGGCGACATTTCCTGGCGGCGCGAGAAAGTGAGCAGCTGCCGCGTGAGGTCTGCTGCGCGACGCGCCGCTTCCATCACCTGTTCCATGTCGGCTCGCGCAGCACCGCCTTCCTCCAACTCCTCGAGCACGAAGTCGCCGAAGGCAAACATCACTGTGAGCAGGTTGTTGAAGTCATGGGCCACGCCGCCGGCGAGGCGGCCAATGGCCTCCATCTTCTGTGCCTGACGCAGCTCCCCTTCGAGCCGACGGCGTTCCGTGAGATCGAGCATCACGCCGACGAGCTGCGTCACGGCTGCAGAGTCGTTGCGTTTGACGGCTTTGATGAAAAGGGCAACGGAGACCCAATGCCCGTCCTGATGCTCCACCCGGGTCTCGATGACGAAGCGGGGCACCTCGCCCTCGATGAAGCGACGATAGCTGGCGAGGGTTTCGTTGCGATCATCTGGATGCAATCGCGCGAAGAACCAGTCGGGGATACCTTCCAGTGGACGCAGCTCGGAGCGCGGGAAGCCGAGTATCTCGGCCCAGCGCTCGCTGAAATAGGCTTCGATTCCCGCAGGAACATCGTATTCGAAGATGCCAGCGCCGCTGGCCTCCACCGCCATGGCAAGCCGCCGGGCCTCCTTCCGGGCTTCCGCTTCAGCGACCTGTCGCTCGCGTCTGCTGCGCAGCGAATCGAGCTCGCGGCGAACGGCACCGGCGAGCCGCTTGAGATTGCCCTTGAGGATGTAGTCGCGCGCGCCGGCCCGCATGGCCGCCACTGCCCGCTCCTCACCCATGGCACCCGATACGAAGATGAAGGGAACATCGAGGTCCAGGGCCTCGACGACCTGAAAGGCTTCCAGACCGTTGAAGCCCGGCATGGCAAAGTCGGAGAGGATGATGTCCCAGCGCTGGGCAGCCAGACGGTCCAGCAGTGCGTCGCGCGTGTAGACGCGCTCCATCCGGCACCTCATTCCGGCACCGGCCAACTCCCGCCTGATCAGCTCGGCATCGTCTTCCGAGTCCTCGACCAGCAGCAGCTGAATGTTCTCCTGGGAAGCATCCATGACATCGGACGGGCAGTCCGCTCCACCGGCAGCAGCTGAGCCTGCCTCTGGAGCTTAGACGGGGCACTGCAAGCGGGCAATCCTTACCGGATTCACCAAATTGCTGTGGTCGCGTGGCATGACGCGACTTCTCAACTGAATCCTGTGAACTGGGTCGCCCGCACGCGGCATCAGGCCAGCAACCCGTGTGCCGTGCCGCACCGAAGCGCGATGCCCACGGTCGCTACATTGCCTGCTGGACTTCCAGCTCTAGCCCCGAGGATACAGCATGGCTTCGATACCACAGTCTTCCAGCGACCCATTGCGCCCGGACGCCTACGGCCTGCCACCCACCCGGGTCGCGAATGACCGGGTCGCGAACGACGCCGACGCCCCCGGAGTCTCCTGGAGCGCTGTTCTCGCGGGTGCGGCCGGCGCAGCGGCGCTGTCGCTCCTGCTCATCATGCTCGGCAGCGCGTTCGGTTTCGCCGTGCTGTCGCCGTGGATCGATGCCGGGGCCGCCGCGATCGGCATCGGCGCCATCCTCTGGTTGACCTTCACCCATGTGATCGCCTCCGGACTCGGCGGCTATCTGGCGGGTCGGCTGCGGGTGAAGTGGACGTCAGTTCACAACGACGAGGTGTACTTCCGCGACACCGCCCATGGCTTCCTGACCTGGAGCCTTTCCACGATCCTGCTCGCAGTGGTCGCCGGATCCACCCTCGGCGCCCTGCTCAGTCAGGACGTGGACACAGGTGCGGGCCGGGCGGCAGCGGAAGGCGCCGGCATGGCCATGGCGACGGCTTCCAATGGGGCTGCTGGAGAGCGTGGATTGTCCTATCACATGGACCTGATGTTCCGTCCGGCGCGCTCCGGGGTCGAGCCCCTGAGCTCAGAGCGCCGCGACATGGCAGTGCGGGTCATCACGTACTCCCTGGTGGCCGATGAGATGTCTGCCAGAGACCGCCAGTATCTGGGCCAAATGCTGCAGGATCACACCGGCATGGGACAGCAGGAGGCGGAGCAGCACGTCGACGCGGTCTTCCTGGAGATCAGGGCAGCTCGCGACGATGCCCGTGAAGTGTTGGACGATGCGGCCAAAGCCTCCGCACTGGCCTTCGGCTGGATGGTCGTCGCCATGCTCATGGGCGCCTTCTTCGCCAGCTTCGCGGCCACTTTCGGTGGCCGGCATCGCGACGCCTGACCGGAACATCATCGCCACTCGAAAGGTTGCTGAAACAGTCCGTCCATGGACTTTTTCAGGCCGTTGTGCGGCACATGTCCGCAGATCGGGCACGACACAGGCTGCTCAAAAGTGTTTTTCAGCAGCCTGTTGACCGCCACTTGCCGATTGAATCTGAGGAGACAACATTGTGATCAAGGGCCTGCTGCTGATGTTTCTTGGTGTACCGATTCCGCTCATCATTCTGCTGCTGCTGATCTTCTGAGGGATGATTGCCAGTTCTCGATGCCTCGATCCGGCAAGGATGCCCATACTGCCCGGACGCAGAGTCAGTCTCCGAACCTGAAACGCGGCCGCTCCGTTTCCGGAATCAGCGGCAGGCGCAGATCCAGCAACACATTGTCGCGATCGATGACAGGGTGCTGCTCACTGCCGCTGCCAAGATCCGACTCGCGGGTGACGAAGGCATAGGCGCCCTCGAACAGTTCGGTGACAGACAGCCAGCCATCGCCACGGCTATCCAGCTCCGGGTCCGTCAGGGCGTTGAGCAGCCCCTGGGTGAACAGGCCGTTGCCAAGGTAGGCGGCTTCGGCAGAGGTCTCGTTCGGCATGGATGACGACAGCACAATGGCGCCGGATCGGCGCGCGAGGTCCGCATAGATGAACCGATCACGCTGCCGCAGCCAGCGTGCAGGTGGCTCGCTGTCCGGCGCAGCCGCAACCGAAGGTCGGACGATGGCCCGTGGCAGAATGCCCGCCGCCACCGCGGCCTCATAGCGGGCCAGTTCCCGCTCCCCGACCAGATCCCCCGACTCGCAGGTATCCATCAGGAACAGTTTGCGGCGCGAAGGCAGACCGTAGAGCAGCCCCTCCAGTGCCTCGAAACTGATGGCAGTCTCGGCCAGCCGCTCCTGTTCCGACTCCGGCAGCAGGTAGTAGAAGATGCCCTCCGCATCCCGCTCGTAGGTGCCGTGACCGGCAATGAAAAGCACTACCACATCTTCCGGGCGGGCCTGCTCGAGAAAGGCCCGCGCCTCTTCGATGGCGTTGGGACTGACGTCGTCGTCCAGCCAGGTAGCCGTCCGGACTGCCGAGAACTCCGACTCCAGCGCCGAGAACGCCGCAGCCAGATCCAGGGCATCCTTGTGGGCGAAGAACAGCCGCGACAACCAGGGCAGTCGGTACTCCGAAATACCGAAGCCGGCGAAGTAGAGTGCGGGCGCTTCGTCCCGGGTATGCATGATGCGGGTGGCCGCGCGAGGGGATTCGTAGCCGGTGCTGTCGGTCACCGACACTTCGATGCGGTTCTCACCATCCAGCAGGGGGACGCGCGCCGTCACCTCCAGCATCGGGTTCACGTCATCGATCCAGCCGTCACCATCGAGGGTCACCGGGGTCTGATCCGCCCAGACCTGCCAGCGGCGCAGCAGCGAGCCATCGGCGCTGAGCCGGACGTGGATGAGCAGGGCATCCCCATCCCGCTCCACCTGCCGAATGATCGCACTCGGGGCAGCTCGAGGATCGATGTCCCCGGAGCCCGCAAGCCGGGCATAGCGGCGGGCGCGGGCCGCACGGTAGTGCGCAGCCTGCTCCGACTCGATGAGCCCAAGGGGTTCAAGCAGCGCGGCAGGATCATTGAGACGGGGTGCGAACTGTTCCACCGGCCAGGCCGTCCGGCCGCTGACGATCGAAAGCAGCGGCCCGGCATTGCGCGATGCGCTGAACAGGCCGGCCTCGTTCCAGACCACCCAATCGTCGCCGCTGGCAATGAACTGCAGACGCTCGCCGGTCTCGGTATCGAGGAGCACGGCGGCCCCTGCTGCCGCCACCGACAGCAGGTGACGGCCGTCCGGAAACCAGCTGATGCTCTCCACGGCCGTTCCATGATCCTGATGACGCAGCAACAGCGTGCCCGCCTGATCCCAGACCGAGATGGTGCCGTCCCAGCCACCGCTGGCGAGGCGTCCGCCCTCAGGAGCTTCCGCCAAGGCCCGCTCCGGCCTCCAGAACGCCAGCAATGGAGGCGTGACCGCTCGTTGCCAGAAGGAGCTATCCATGACCCCGGGTTCCGGGGCCGCCGGGAAGTCGAACTCGCTCAGGCAGGCTTCAATGGCCGCGGCCTGATCGGCATCGAATCGCGCTCCCACCGCACACCATCGCCGTGCCCGGTCGGGGGTCAGATGATGAGCCGAGAGGCTCGAAGCTGCATAGGCGGCGCGGTGCCAGCGGCGCGTGCCATCTGCGGTCCAGCGCACGATCTGGCCGGCGCGATCCAGGGTCACGTAAGTTCCATCTGTGAGGATGATGGCGTCAATCAGGCCGGAATGGGGGCGCGGCAGGCGCTGGGATTCCAGGACCTGCAGCAGCCGTTCACCGGTGGCGTCAGTGACGCCCAGAGTGCCGTCCTCACCGAGCGCCAGCACCTGACCAGCACCTTCCACGCGCACCTGCGGGTAGGGTTCGTCGAGGTCCGGAGGCGACGTTGCTGCGAGGGGCGCCCCGGTTTGCAGATTCCAACCCTGGGGTACACTGCCCGACGCCCACACCACGAACTCCGCACTGTCATCCCAACGAAACGGGGCGCCCAGGGATTGCATCGGCAGGCGCCCAAGCAGGCGCCCATCGCCATGCCAGAGAGCAAGTTCGCTGTCGCTGCGGCTGGCCAGCAGGGGCAAATGCGGATGCCAGCGCAGCGCTCGCAAAGAGTCGTCATGGGCCTCGGCCACCCAGGCCAGACTGCCGTCGCGGCGCCACACTTCGAGGGCGCCTTCCATGCCGCCGAGCGCAAAAAACTCACCGCTCGGCGCCACGTCCACGGTCAGGTAATGGGCGCGACTGCCAGCGAAGTGGCGCGCCTCGCCGTCTGCGTCCTGGGCGAGCAACTCGTTGCCCACAGCCAGCGCCAACGCAGCGGCTCCCTCCAGCAGCACCATGGCCATGATCTCAACCGACAGCCCCAGATCCACTGCCCGCTCACCGCCGAATGCCTCGATGCGACCGCCGGCTGACACCGCGCCGGGTCGGCCACCGTCAAAGAACACCTCGACGATGCGCTCCGGGCCTGGAAACCAGCGCCCGGGGTCGAGACTGCAGGCTGCCAGCAAAGTCCAGTTCCCGTTCTCCAGCAGGGCAACGCAGCCAGCATCGCTGCCCGCCAGGACGGCACCGTCCTGCGGCCGCTGGGCAATGCGGGAGACCTCTCCTGCAAAGACCTCCGGCAGGGCAGGAACCGCGGATGCAGCGCCCACCACCTCGACGCTGTGACGGGCTGTGGTCCAGACCTTGCCGTCGTCGGCGATGAGGATCTGGCCACTGCGCCCTGCGGCAGCGACCTGCTCCTGCCCGAGGAGGGTTCCATCGAGATCGAAGCTGACGAGGCTGCCCCGCAGCAGCACCAGAATGCGTTCTTCGGTGAAGGTGACCGCCAGCGGTGGATAGACATTGCCCCAGGCTTCCGTGGGCCGTGCCCACAGCAGCGTCCCGTCGGCGTCCCAGAGTCTCAGCTGCCCATCCTCCGCGGCACTGGCCACCAAAGCCCCGCTGGGATGCCAGGCGACATCCGTCACGGGCCCCACGTGGCCCGGCAGGATGGCCAGCAAACGGCCGTTCATGGACCACAGACGCACCGTCCCGTCGGTGGCGGCAGAAGCCAGGGCACGTCCGTCCGGTGCCACCGCGAGCCGCTGAATCAAACCCGAGTGGCCCTGGTTCGGCTGCAGACGAAAGGCGGGCGATGCTGCCTGTACCGTCGGCATCCAGGGCAACATCAGGATCAGAAGAGCCAGAACGAATCCCGCCCGCGTACCTGCCTGCATCCGTGACTCCCCTGGAATGAACACCCCAAAGGTGAATGTTCTCATGGGCGAGAAGCGCTCGCCTGATGGCGCGGTCGCGCGCGCTTGGCAACCGCACCACGCTCTGTGCCGACACCGCCACTGCCAGCCGCACCGGCCCACGGCAAACGCTCGATGTGCAAACGCTCGATGTTGCAGATCGCGCGGACTCGTGCTCTTATAACGGTAATTCTGGTTATTTGGAAATAATACCCATCATGACGTCCAACCTGGGTGACGCCATCACCCGCCTGAATGCCCAGTGCTTCTGCCTGCCGCTGGCAAAGGAAGCGCTGACGAATGCCCTCGGCAAACGCCTGCCGGCCACAGAACTCCAGTGGGCCGCGCCACGTCTTGCCGGGCTCGCAGCGGAACAGCCCCTGTTCCTGCCGGAGGACCTGAAGGCTGATCTGTTCAGCCGCATCCGGTCCATCGGCGAAGTGCTGCTGGCCCTGGCAGGCGAACGCCATGGCGACGCCGTCGACCCTGGCGCCACCCTCGCCGCAGCGGTCTTCGACAGCTTCGACTTCCACCTCACCACCACCGGTCCCAAGCTGATCGAGATCAACACCAATGCCGGCGGCGCGTTCGTGCAGCCGCTGCTGATGGAAGCGCTGTCTGGAGGCGGCGCCGAGCCCGGTTTCGCTCCCGAGCACCTCCTCATCGACGCCTACCGCCGACTGGCACCCGAGCGCAGTCTGAGCCGGCTCGCCATCGTCGACAGCCAACCCGAGGCGCAGGCGCTGTATCTGGACATGCGCCTGGCCGCCGCGGCGCTGGCAGATCGGGGCATTGCCGTGGATATCGTCGACGTGACCACGCTGCGGCGGGAGGATGGCAGGCTGCTGGGCCCGAGCGGGCCCATCGATATGGTCTACAACCGATTCACGGACTTCGAACTGACGTCGCCGGACGCTCAGATCCTGCTGGACGCCTGGCGCCGTGCGGAAATCGTCCTGGCGCCGAACCCGGACGTCTATCGCACTTTCGCCGCCAAGCAGCACCTGATCACGCTGGGCGATGCCGATGTGGTGCGGCGCCTGGCTGCATCATGCCGGGTCGATGCCGACGCCGTTCTGAGCACCGTTCCCGCCACCGAGCTTCTCGACGCCGACACTGCCGAGCGCCTGTGGTCGCAACGCCGCGACTATGTGTTCAAGCCCAGCTCCGGCTACGGTTCGAAGGGCGTCTATCGTGGCGACAAGATCAGCCGCAGCAAGTGGCAGGAGATCCTCCATCTCGGCTATCTCGCCCAGCACTTCGCCGAGCCCTCCCAGCGCTCCCTGCGGCTGGCCGGCGGCATCACTCCCTTCAAGGTGGACATCCGCGTCTGGACCCACGGCATCGAGCCGGTGTTTGCCGCGGCGCGCCTCTACGCCGGCCAGGTGATGGGTTTTCGCAGCGAAGGCGCGGGGTTTGCGCCGATCCTGTGGATCGACCCTGATCGATCGGATCAAGCCTGTCAGGACCTGGACGGGTATCTGGCTCTTTGCAGCGCCAACATGCAGGCCATTGCATGAGGGAAGCGCGGCCCGCCGTGGACGAACTCGCGCTCACTGCCGAAAGGCTGGAAGCGCTCGGCCGTCCGGTCCGACTGGGGGTCTATCGAATCCTGGTACGGGCCGCCCCCACGGGACTGTCCGTGGGAGAACTGCAGCAACGCCTGTGCATACCGCGTTCGACGCTGTCCTTCCATCTTCGACGGCTGATCGAGGTCGGCCTGGTGGTCCAGCAACGACAGGGCACCACGCTGATCTGCCACGCGGACCTTGCCGTGATGGAAGACACCCTGGGCTTCCTGCTGCAGGAATGCTGCCGGGACAGCTGCGGGACCTGACGCCCCGATCGTCCCGTCAGCAAGCCGCCGCCCAGCCTCCCCTTGTAGTGACTGCAGCGCGCGAGTGGTGGAAGGCCACCCCGCTGCGACCCTGGGGTATGATTTTGGGCAGAGCTGCAGCGACGGCACGGTGGGTGCAGTGACCATGACCGTTCCGGAAGAGACAGCTCCGGGGCCACGGGGATGCGCGAACGCGCTCGGAAACTCAATGAATCCGTGAGCTCGGACGCCGGGACTGCGCGGCACCACGTTGGTGATCAAGGTGCCGCTGCCCCGACCTGGAGGCGCCCTGCCATGCAGAAGTTCATGAAGTTCCTGCACACCGCCGGAGCGGTGGGCATCACCGGAGCCATTGCTGCCCATCTTGTGCTGCTGAGTGTGCTGTCGCAGCTGGACACCCTTGCCGAGATCGCGGCACTGCGGGCCGGCATCGCCGCCGTCGCCACCTGGCTGCTGCTGCCATCTCTGGTGCTCGTGCTGGTGTCAGGCCTGCTGGCGATCGCCGCCCACCCTCAGTTCGGCAACGCCGGCTGGGTCTGGGTGAAGGTGGCGCTGGGCCTGGCCATCTTCGAAGGCACCCTGGTCTCGGTGCAGCGCCCGGCGGCGCGAAATCTGGAATACACCCTCGAGGCGCTGGCCGGAGAGATCAGCAGCGCCGAACTCGCCGGCCTGCTGCATTCCGAATGGGGCCCGCTCTGGGTGATCCTGGCCATCTGCCTTGCGAACATCGTGCTGGGCATCTGGCGGCCACGCATCGGGCGCCGCCGGCAACCCAAGGACGCAGCGCTGTCCCGGGCCGCTTGAGGATTTCCCGCCACCGACACGAATCAAACATCCCGCATCGTCAGTTGAGTTCGATCATGCGGCCCGCTTCGCCGATGCCACCGAGCACCCAGGAGCTGATGTCCCGGTGCAGCGTGGATGGATCGAAGGCCCGGAAGCCGAATCGGCCACCCGCCCGCAACAGCGCCTTGGCCTCGCGCATGAACGGCCCCTTTTCGCCGATGACCACACACCAGAGACTTGTCCGCGTCATGGCCACCAGCGCCTGATTGCGGCGCAGCATTTCGTCCTCGGCGCTGGTCACGGACTCAGCGGTCACCCGCTGCAACCCGGACACGTAGACCTTCCAGGCTTCGCAGCCCCGGGCCACCTCGACGCCGGCCACGGTGACGCAACCGGAGCTGCGGGTCGCGACGCCGGCCCTGTCTTCTGCCACCACATGGGCCGGGATCCCAACGTGGTTGAGCGCCACCCCGAGTTTCTCCGGGCTCGGCTGAGACTGGGGCAATACGATCACCAGCAGGTCCTCGGCTGCCAAACCGGCATCCAGGTCACGCCGGACGCCCGCGACGATGGCCGCCATGGCCGCCTGGGGCTCCTCGACCTCGATCACCTCCAGGAACTCAGGCGCCACGTCCTCGTCGTCGAGTTCGAGGTGATCCATGGGGTGGGCGCTTGCCTCCAGAGTGCGCTCGACCACGAGGGGGCCGCGGGCGCGGATGCCGGCGGCGCTGAGATCGCCTTCCACCCGAAAACCGAGGTTGCTCCACTCATCCCGATGGCTCACCGATTGCAGCGGGCCCCCACGGCGCACGAGCCCCATCCCCAGGGCCTGCGCCACGCCCAGCACCGCCGCCGGCGTCCGGTAACTGCGGCTGAGCAATCGCGACTTGGGAATACCCGATGGATAGCTGCCGGCAAGATCCACACGGGGCCGACCCGAGGCCTCGAATCCAAACAGGTTGGCCGCCCGCGGTATCAGCGCGTGCTGCAGACCCTGGGATTCATCGAAGGCCCAGTAGAGCCGACCCGGCGGCCTCAGGGCACGCCGCACCAGCCGATAGAGCGCCGCCGGCATGTCCTGTCCTTCGTCCATGAGCACCGCGTCGAAGAAGGGCTCGACCGTCTGCTCACCAAGGTCGCGTTCCAGCTCCTCGCTGGCCCAGGCCAGACCACGGGACTCGGTGATGCGCCACCCGAGTCGGTACTGTGCATCCACCATGCACAGGCGGCGCTGGCCCCAGACCTCTGCCGCCGTGCGCAGAAAGCCGGTCGCTGCATCGTCACCCCAGGCATGCCAGACGCGCAGGCGTTCGCGGTTCGGCTTGCGCCCGGTGAGTTGCTCGAAGAAGGCTGCAATGAGCCCCTCGACCTCGGATCGACGGTGGTGGGTGTGCAGCAGAAATGCGATGGCCCAATCCGGGTGTGCCGCATGAATCACGGCTGCCCGCCGCGCCAGCAGCAGGGTCTTGCCGCTGCCGGCGATACCCCGAATGCGCTGGGGCCCCTCGGGAATCTCGTGGGCCACCCGCTCCTGAATCTCGTCCAGCCAGGTAGGGCGCCGGTCGGTTTCAGCCATCAATGCCAAGGGGCTGTCGGGACGGTGCGCTGCAGGAGCGGCGGCTGGCGGCGCCGCGGGCTTGATCCGACCGCGCAGGACGGACTCCATCAGGCGCCACTGGGCATCTGTCAGCAGGCTCGTCTCATGGCCGGCCTGACTCGCGAACATCTCAGCGAGCGCCCGGGGCTGCAGGTGCTCGCGGGTCAGGACGGCACCGCAAGCGCCACCTTCACCGGTGGCGTCATGGGCCCGCCAGCTTGCCTCGTTCACGAATGGCAGCACGAGGCGGTGGGCGCGATGGAGTGGAACATCCCGCAAACCCGGCTCGGACTCGATCTGCTCCATGAGCGCGTCGAGCCAGGCCTGCCCGCGCTCGACCTCTCCACGCCAGTCGAACCCCTCCAAACCATCGGCGCGTGTCCCGCGACAGGTCATCAGCCAGAGGCCGAATCGGCGGGAAAGGATGAGGAACTCCGGCGCCGGCAGCGCTGCAGTCAGGCGAAAGAACGGATACCGGAAACAGGCCACGCCCTCCTCGCCATCGAGGGCAAGACGCAGCAGGTTCCAGAGCAGCCGTTGACCTCCGAGATGGGAGGGGGACTCATTGAGACAGAAACGCACAGAGGATCCATTTCCCTAAGATCGCATTGGGCCTGACCTTTCCGTGCCGGCCTGATAGCAAGGGGCGCCGGACATGATAGCGATTCTGAGGCAGCTTGGCCCATGGCCCCAATCAGTTAAGCTCCGAGTCCCAGAAGGGAGGCATGGCATGGCATTCGAAAGCTGGCAGATCGGCGACATCCGGGTCACCAAGATTCCGGAACAGGACCGCATACCCGGCATGAAGGGGCTGCTGCCTGACGCCACGCCGGCAGCCCTGGCGGCCATCCCCTGGCTGCGTCCGCACTTCGTCAGTGAGGACGGCAAGCTCAAGGCCAGCATCCACGCCTTCGTGGTGGAAACCCCTGCTCGCTGCCTGCTGGTGGATACCTGTGTCGGCAACGACAAGCCTCGCAGCTACGCGGGCTGGGACCACATGCAGGGGCCCTTTCTCGAACTGCTCGAGGACGCCGGCTATCCGGCTCCGCGCATCGACACCGTGCTCTGCACCCACATGCACGTGGATCACGTCGGCTGGAACACCCGCTGGCAGGGCGGTCGCTGGGTACCGACGTTCACGAATGCCCGCTACCTGTTCAGCCGCATCGAGTACCAGCACTGGCAGGCCGAGAGCCGGCAGGGACCGAGCGAGGATGGCCTGGATCCGGGAACCGTGCTGGCCGACTCGGTCCAACCCATCCTCGATGCAGGGCTGGCCGACTTCGTGGATGCGCCCTTCGAGGTCTGCCCGGGAGTGCGGCTGCTGCCCACACCGGGGCACACCCCGGGACACGTCAGCGTGGAACTCGCTTCCGACGGCCATCGCGCCCTGATCACGGGCGACCTGATGCATCACCCCTGTCAGATCGCCCATCCAGACTGGGCCGCCAGCGCCGACGAGGATCCTGAGCGGGCCAGGAACACTCGTTCGGCGATCCTGGAACGCTCAGCGGGCAATCGTGAGCTGCTGCTCGGCTCCCACTTCGCGACACCTACGGCCGGGAGAATCGTGCGCGACGGCGACAGTTTTCGACTGCAGACCGATTGAGTCACCGCCACGCACCGAGACAGCGCCCTACTTCACCGCGGTGAAGAAATCCGCCCGCGGGGTCATGGTTTCGTCGTACACCGGCTCCTGAAGATCGCAGCGGAACTTGGAGTTGTCCGCGCCGGCCAGACCGAGCTCGCCGAGCATGTCGCGCATGTTGAAGTAGTTCTGATGCTGGAAGTGCGCGGCCAGTGACGCTTCGTCCTCCCACAGCTCGTACACCGCGATGCGGCCGGGAACGCAGGGATCCGCCGAAAACACATAGGCGTGACAACCCGGCTCGTTGTCCCGGGTGGCCTGCTGCAGCGGCTTCGCCCGCTCGATGGCCGCGTCGCGGGTGGAAGGATCCTGCAGATCGATGGTGCCGGCGATGATGATCATGGTGCTTCTCCGTCATGGGTGAATGGCTCAGCCGCACCTTTTACCACAGACCGCTTGGATCAACCGCCTGGCTGCATCATCGGAGCGGTCTGTCAGGGCCGCTGCGACGACAGCGTTCCGAGCAGTAGCGAACCTCCTCCCAGCAATCGCGCCAGCGTTTGCGCCAGACGAACGGCAGACCGCAGGAGGCGCAGGGCTTGCTGGGCAGATGCGGCTTACGGTGAGCCATGGATCCGACCTGTGCCGTTACCAGGGCTCGACCCAGGGCCGCAGGTCGATCTCCTGGCTCCAGGCGCTGCGCGGCTGGCGGTGCAGCATCCAGTAGCTCTCGGCAATATCATCCGGCACCAGCACCCCGTCCGGCGGGCGCTGCTCGAACACCTCCGGCATGCGCCGGCGAATCAGGGGCGTGTCGATGGGACCATCGACAATGATGTGGGCGACGTGGATGTTCTGGGGCTGCAGCTCCCTTGCCATGGACTGCGCCAGCGCGCGCAAAGCGTGCTTGGAGCCCGCGAAGGCCGACATCCCCGACAAGCCGCGGGTGGCCGAAGTCGCCCCGGTGAACAGGATCGTCCCCCTTTCCCGCTCGAGCATGCGGCGGCTCACCTGCTGACCGAACAGAAAGGCCCCGAAGGCGTTGATGCGCCAGACCCGCTCGTAGTCCTCAGGATCGAGTTCAGTAATGGATGCCCGCACCCCAACTGCTGCGTTGTAGCAGGCCACCTCGATGGGTCCCACCCGGGACTCCACCTCGGACACCAGATCCGCCACGGATGCCGGATCCGTGGCGTCGCAGGAAAAAGCATGGGCCTCGCCCCCGGCAGCCTCGATCTCCGCCACAAACTCCGCCAGTTTCTCACCCTGGCGACGGGCCACGCAGGCGACGTAGCCTTCACGGGCGAAGCGGCGCGCCACAGCACTTCCGGTGGCAACACCGGCCCCAAGAACAAGCACGACACGGCGATCGGACATGGCTCACAACCTCAAAACAGCAACGCGCCATTGTGGGCACATTTCGGCCGCAGCGAAATCGGGATCGCGATGGGGAACGGGATCGGGATCGGGATCGGGATCGGGATCGGGATCGGGGTCGGGGTCGGGGTCGGGATCGGGATCGGGA
>JAFIFJ010000070.1 GCA_020832085.1 Gammaproteobacteria bacterium
GATCCCGCCGTCATCCGCAAGATCCTCGACCACATCCATCAATGCGCACCGCCGGTATGGCGCCCCACCCCGAAGCAGTACGCGATCTCATGAGTCCGCGGTTGACCGTTGACTCGGTGAAGGGCTCCCCTTGGCCACTGGATACCGACCTTCCCGATCGACTCGCGGGCTTGTAGGAAGCCGACCCGATGGTGCGTGAGATTTTTCCCATGCCGATCACTATGCATCGGGGGGCCACGTCGTTGACCGTTACCGAACCGCTGGGCATGCTTCAGGCAGATAGGAAAAGGCACGTTATTTTTCCTATCCGCCCGTATGAGTGGTTGGGCCTCGAGGGCGAGGGCCATGGCGTGTTCGACGAGACGACACGGCAGTTGGTCTTCCGCTACATCCTGAGTTTCCCGGAGCAGCATCTTGCTGGCGAGCGGGTCGAACCCCTGCAAGCGACGGAGTCATGAATCGAGGCGGGTGTCGTTAAGGAGGCACATCATGGGCAGAGATCTCGAAATCTGGATGGGCGCGGGCGTGTTCACGGTCGTCGGGTTGCTCATCCTGCTTTACGGCATCGTCGAGTGGCGGCAGACCTGGTCCTGGCTCCGCGACGCCGAGCAGACGACCGGAACGGTGGTGCGTCTCGAGGAACGGTCGAACCTGACCTACCACGACGCGGCCGAGGAACACGGTCAGAGTTCGACCTGGGTTCTGGATGCCGAATTCGAAGCCAATGGTGAGCGCTACGAAATCCGTGCCGGCTCCATGCTGCTGCGATGGTTCTTCAAGGTCGGAGACGAGGTCCGGATCCACTACTATCCGGACGCTCCGGGTGAGGGTCGGCTGGGATTCGGGTTTCTGCTCTGGGGCCCAGCCGGGTTCGGTCTGCTGCTCGCCTTCATGTTCCTCGGCGGGGGCTGGCTGATCTTCTATTCGTTCGGATGAAACGCGGCGCAGGCTCCCGAAGCCGCTGGCAGCGGGGCATCGACATCGCAATTTTGCAAGGGTACCAATCATGGCCTTCAACGGGCCAAGGGGAGGCTCTGGCCGGGCCCTCTTGCAGTATTCTGGATGACCGGGTCGGTCTCCCTGGCAGTGTAACGGCTGCCGTCACGAACATCTGGTAGCTTTTTCGTGCAAACGCCGCGGGTTTGTCGGGGGCGCCCAGCCCGTCTTGCCGCGCCCGCCCCATGATCGAGAACTCGGCGCACCTCTAAGATCACGTTATCCCGCACGTACCGGTGCGCCAGTGGGTGCTGAGCTTCCCCTGGCCGCTGCGCATGCTCTTCGCCAGCCGCCCGCAGGCCTTGAGCCGTTGCGTGGCCGTGATCACTCGCGCCATCCAGACCGACCTCGCCCGGCGCGCGGGCCTGAAAGCCACCGATGGCGCACGCACCGGCATCGTCACCCTCATCCAGCGCTTCGGAAGCGCCCTGAACCTGAACGCCTGCGAGGCCCGGTAACCTCCACATGCTGGTGCTGGACGGTGTCTACACTTGGCATCACGGCAGGGCGCGGTTCCATTGCGTTGGCGCGCCAAACCGGCAGCGGCTCGAACGCTTGCTGGATCGCCTGATTCAACGCCTACTTCGACGGCTCACCCATGACGGGTGGCTCGTTCTCGATCCTAAGCAGCCCTGGCTCGACCTGGAACCTGCCGACCCCCTCGCCAGTCTGGCTGCGACGTCCATCCGCTACCGCATTGCCTTCGGACCCGAAGCCGGCCGCCGAACGCTGACCCTGAAGGACCTGAGCCCCGGCCGGCCCGACAACGTTCCTAAACCGCTCACCTGGGCTCAGCGGTTAAAGCGGGTCTTCGAGTTCGATATCACGCTCTGCCCACACTGCGGCGGTCAGTTGCGAGTTATTGCCGGGGGCCGCCTTCGGGGGGCCGCCGGCGGACGTGACGGACCCTGTGGTCATTCGCAAGATCCTCGACCATGTCCATCAACGCGCGCCGCAGGTATGGCGCCCCACCCCGAAGCAGTACGCTATCTCATGAGTCCGCGGTTGACCGCTGACTCGGTGAAGGGCTCCCCTTGGCCAGTGTATTCCTACCATCCTGATCGGCTCGCGGGCTTGTAGGAAGCTGACCCGATACTGCGTGAGATTTTTCCCATGCCGATCACTATGGATCGGAGGGACACGTCGTTGACCGTCGCCGAACCGCTGGGCATGCTTGGCGCAGGCAGGAAAGGGGCCTGTTGTTTTTCCTATCCGCAGAACTCATAACGACGGCAGCCAAGTTCATTTTCCCAGGTATCCTTGTAAAGCACCGCCTGCATGTTTTCATAAGCAGAGTCTTGATCTGCTTTCACGTTAATATAAGAAATGGTGTAGCCATAAGAGACTCCGGTTTGAGCTAACTGGTTTCTGGAAACCCTGGAGTATTGAAGTGCGCTCCAAAAACCAATTTTAAGGAAAAACCATACGGGCGCCAAAGTGCTGGTTGTTGGTGTATTTAATGATGGTGTAGACACTATACGGGGAAGTTTAGCGATGGCAGATCGGAAAAATAGTCAATTGCGCCTGGCGCGCAGACCAACAGGCGAAGCACAGCTTGGCGACTTCGAGTTAACGAAAGATCCGATTCCGACGCCGGAGGATGGGGAAGTCCTTGTGCGTAGTCACTATCTTTCTGTAGACCCGAGTTCCCGGACGCACTGGAATGCCGGGCAGTCCTATCGAGGTATGGTTCAGCTCGGCGAGGTCATTGATGTCGGCGTTGCCGGTGAAGTCGTTGCTTCCAGACATCCGGGGTTCAACAAAGGTGACCTGGTGGTTGGCCCAATGGGCATTCAGGAATACGGTGTGGCGCATGGGGACGTGCTCACCGTTTGTGATACAGCCGTGGCGCCACTGCCAAGTTGGTTAGGCGGTTTATATATGACAGGTCTAACAGCCTACTTTGGACTGCTTGATAAGGGTGAGCCAAAGGCGGGAGAGACCGTTGTCGTGACTGCAGCCAGTGGCGCAGTAGGCATGGTCGTGGGTCAGATTGCTCGTGCCAAGGGTGCGCGTGCAGTCGGTACAGCTGGCAGCGAAGAAAAATGCCGATATCTGGTTGAAGAACTGGGTTTTGATGCAGCCCTCAATTACAAGAGCGAAACGTTTTATCAACAGTTGCGGGAAGTGACACCTGATCGAATCGACGTCATTTTCGACAATGTCGGTGGACCATTGCTCGATACCCTGATCAGGCGGTTGGGTATGGGTGGAAGGATCGTCGTTTGCGGCGCCACATCGCAATACAACAATGATGTGATCTATGGCCCATCTAATTATCTGGCGTTGGCGACTATGCGAGCGAGAATGGAAGGCTTCATTATTTTCGATTATGAGGATCGTTATGCCGAAGCACGGGAAGAAATGATTGGCTGGATGAAGGCCGGTCAATTGAAATTTCGGGAGAATATCCTCGACGGCGGCATTGCTGATTACCCGAGTATTCTGCACCGTCTCTATGAAGGCGAAAATATTGGCAAGATGATGATGAGATTGCCCGCTGCGATGGGCTGATACCTCCCTCGCGTGTTGCTGTGGAAAAAAGGCTTTGTGCAGCCAGCCCGCATATCTCACCGATTCACGGCCGCGGACGGGCGGCCACCTCAGGGCTGGAACTGCTCGCCGACCATCTCCTCGGAGACGGCCCAAAGCCGCTCGGCGGCGGCGGGGTCGAGGCCGTACGCCATGCAGCCGTCGGGGCGATAGCTATCGACCACCGGCGCGACCTGGCAGTCGGCCAGATAGCGCCCACCATGCTCATCGAGGCTTGCGGCGGTGGCGGCCCAGCAGGAGGTGGCCGCGCCCTGCTCCAGGGACTTGATGAACATGGGCAGCTTGTCAAAGTCGACATCCTTAGCGGCTTCCGGGTCTCCCCCCATGCGCTTGATCATGCGCCCGATCATCTCGGTCCGATCCGCCTCGGACATGTAACGGCCCAGATTCGTCATGATGACGCCCGGATGCACGCTGAAGGCCTTAACGCCACGGTCCGCGAGCCGCGCATTCATGGCCACGGCACAGAGCATGTTGGCGGTCTTGGCCTGACCATAGGCGATGAACTTGTCGTACTCGGTGTGC
>JAFIFJ010000001.1 GCA_020832085.1 Gammaproteobacteria bacterium
CCGCTTTAGCACTACACCAAGGGATACCGGGATTTCGCTACGCCACGCGAAGCACTTGTGGGCGCATTTCGACTGGATCGAAATGCGTCGCACGAAATGCGCCGCGAAGCGGGGCGCGCCATGGATGGCGCGCAACAGAGCTCCCGCAGCGCAGCGGAGGGGGCCGATCTGATCAGCTTCGATTCAAGGCTGCGCCATCGTTCCCCTGCGCTGCGCTGTTGCGCACCATCCCTGGTGCGCATCCTTCGGACGCACTGCGTGCGACGCGATTCGCTCCCGGCGAATCGCTCCGGGAAACTTCCCACAGTGGCAGAGCACTGGATTCCGGCTTCTCGTGCTGCGTCGCGACGCACTCCTGTGGGCGACTCAGCGGCTCAGATTGACCACGAAGCCGCCGTCCACCGGCAGGTTGTGGCCGGTGATGCCGCCCGCTGCGGGAGAGAGCAGGAACAGCACGGCATCCGCCACCTCCGCGGTGGTGGGCAAGCGCCCCATGGGATAGGTGGCCGCAGCCTGCCGGCGATAGTCTTCGTAGTGCTCACCCGCGACGGCGGCGTCATCTGCCGACCCCGAGCCGTCGCTGCCCCCGGTAAAGCGGAACAGCATGGGTGATCCGTCGATGGCACCCGGGCAGACACAGTTGACCCGGATCCCATCCCGGGCCACTTCCATGGCCACCGATCGGGTCAACGCCTGTACCGCGCCGTTGGCAGCAGTATATGCCGGGACGAAGGCGTGCCCGCCGAGCCCGATCATGGACGCCACATTGACGATGGCACCGGGTTTGCCCGTCGCCTTGAAGTGCAGGATCTGCTGCTTCATGCCCAGAAACGCCGACTTGGCCTTGGTGGCCACGCAGTGATCGAACACGGCTTCCGTGCTGCCTTCCAGCGGCCCGGGCGGCGTGTCCTCCACCCCGAGATTGTTGACGGCAAGATCGAAACCGCCCCAGGCGTCGCTGATCTCCTCGTGCAGGGCCACGATCTCCGACTCCCGCGTGGCGTCCATGGCCACGTAGCGTGCGTCGCCTGCGTCGAGGGCGCGCAGCTCCGCCAAGGTCGCCTCACCCTGGTGTCGGGTGCGGCCGGTGATCACGACCCGGGCGCCGGCCGCCACCAGCCGCAATGCCAGCTCCCGCCCCAGACCCCGGGTGCCGCCATGGACGATGACGGTCTTGTCAGCAAAGAACGGCGGGTTCACCTCAGTCATGGCAGAGCCTCCAGGCTCGCTGGCAATCATTCGCTAAGGATCACCGGTAACCCTCGTCCACCGGCTGTCGCGGCAGCGACCACCACAGGTCATCGCAGAGTGACTTCAACTCGTCGTCGAGTTCGAAGCCGGAAGCCGCAAGATTGGCCGGCAGCTGCTCCGGCCGGCTGGCACCGATGATGGCCGATGTCACACCCGGCTGGGCCAGCACCCAAGCCACGGCGACGGTCACCAGCTCCTGACCACGCTCCTGCACCGCCTGCTGCAGTCGCTCCACGGCCTGCAGTTGCGCCCGATGCCAGTAGCGGGCCTGATAGCGATCCGCCGCATTGCCCAGGGTGAACCGCGTGCCCTCCCGAGGCGTCTCGTCGGCGCGGTACTTTCCAGACAGCAGGCCACCCGCCAGCGGGTTGTACACCAGCACACCCAGGCCACGATGCCGGCACAGGGGCAGCAGTTCCGTCTCGATTTCGCGATAGAGCATGTTGTAGCGCGGCTGCACCGAGGCATAGCCACCCAGTCCGTGACGCTCTGCGGCCGCCAGGGCCTCGCCGAGGCGCCAGGCTGGATAGTTGGAGCAGCCCAGGTAGCGGACCTTGCCGGAACGCTGCAGATCGTCGAAGGCCCGCAGGGTCTCATCAATGGGGACGTCGGGATCGAAGGCGTGGGCCTGATAGAGGTCGATACGATCGGTATCGAGTCGGCGCAGCGAAGCCTCCACGGCCTCCATGATGTGCTGCCGCGACAGACCATAGCCGTTGGGACCACGACGCATGGGTGCCCAGCACTTGGTGGCCAGAATGACTCGGTCTCGATTGCCGCGGGTCGCCATCCAGCGGCCGATGATCTCCTCGGTGCGGCCGACGCGGTCGAGCCCACCGCCGAGAGGATAGGCATCCGCGGTATCCAGGAAGGTCAATCCGGCTTCCGCGGCCGCATCCAGGATCGCAAAAGAGGTCTTCTCATCGCATTGCAGACCAAAGGTCATGGTCCCCAGGCACAGGTCGGTGACCTGCAGGCCGAAACGGCCCAATCGACGGCGTTGCATAGGCCCTCCTCGCGGCACGCGCATGCGCTGCTGACAGCGCTGATCATGGTGGCCACGGCTGGCCCCTGTCCAATCCCCAGGGTGCGAAGCGGGGATTCGCGGGACGGCCGCCTTCAGTCTGCGTCCTGTCCGAAGGCTCCGTGACGGCCACGCCCGGCGGTGAAGGCCGCGGCGCCGCTGCGGGTTTCGCCGCTGTGAATGGTTTCGAGACCCAGATGCACTTCGTTGCGGATGGCATCGGGTTCGCTCAGGTCCCACTGCTCCAGCAGCGACAGCCGATCGTTGCGCAGGCAGCGCTGGGGAAAGGCGGCCAGCTCCTCGGCCAGCTCCAGCGCCACCGTCAGGGCCTCTCCCCTCGCTGCCAGCCGATTGGCCAGCCCGATGGCCTGCGCCTCTGCCGCATGCACCGGCCGTCCCGTCAGGATCAGGTCCATGGCCCGCGACTGGCCGATCAACCGCGGCAGGCGGATGGTGCCCATGTCCACCAGCGGCACGCCGAAGCGCCGACAGAAAATACCGAAGGTGGCGTCTTCTGCCATTACCCGAAGGTCACACCACAGTGCGAGTTCCATCCCGCCTGCCACCGCATGCCCCTCGATGGCGGCAATCACAGGCTTGGACAGGCGCATGCGGGTGCAGCCCATGGGTCCGGGCCCGTGACGGGACACGCGATTGCCGCGATCCTCCGCAATGGCCTTGAGATCGGCGCCGGCACAGAAGGTGCTGCCGGCGCCGGTGAGGATGGCGACACTGGCCTGCTTGTCCGCCTCGAAGCGCTCGAAGGCCTCGAACAGCGCTTCGGCGGCAGGTCCATCCACGGCGTTGCGTCGCTCGGGGCGGGCGATGGTGACGATGGCCACCGCGCCCCGGCTCTCGTATCGAATGCTCATGTCCGGCTCCCTGCATCCATCACGGGGCACAGTCTAGCGCCCCGGACCGACACAGCAGGAGCCCCTTCAGCGCGGTGGCAGGCCGCGCTTCGCACGCTCGGCGTTCATCCGTTCGCGGTCCCCGGACAAAGGCTCACCGAGTTCCGACTCCTCGACGGTGCCGGCCATGTGGCGCCCCGCCAGCCCGGCGTTGTACATGATCTTTTTCACCGGCGTGATGGCCAGGATCGTGCGCAGCGGTGAATTCAGCAGATTGAAGAAGGCTTCTTCCTCCTGCTTGCTGTCCGGCCTCACCTTCTTCGCCAGCGCCCGATAGAACCACGCCTTGGTGTCGTCATCCTCGAAGAACTCACCGGTACCCTTGATGGTGATCGCCCCTCTCGGCAGATCCTCCGCAGCGTCCGGACGATAGGCGGCGCTGCTGACGTTCACGGACACCCGGGGATCCCGGCGAATCGCCGCGGCCCGATGCCGATGGCTGGCGAAGGTCAGCCAGACCTTGCCGTCGCGCCAGACGTAGGCGTGGGTCACGCCCACCGGCCAGCCGTCCTTGGTGGCCCACATCAGTACGCACTCGCCCGAGTGCGTCATCATCTGATCCACCTCTTCGTCCGTGAAGGGATAGATCGACACCATTTCATGATCTTTGGTCTGAATCTGAGCCATGTGCAGTACTCCTCCCGCAAAGACAACCGGCGGCCGCTGAAACCAAGTCTCAGCGGCCGCCGTCAGTGTTCTAGAAGTTCGCTTCGAGTTCCAGACCCCAGGTGTAACCCTGGTTGACCGAACCGGGCGCGAACAGCGGGAAAACCAGGGTGGCGACTTCGGTCCGCTTGTTGGTGATGTTGCGGCCGAAGAAGGTCAGGGAGTAGCGATCGTCGTGGGTGTAGTAGCGAACCGAGGCGTTGAGGTTGCCCCGCGAGCTGATGCGGCCGAGGCGGGCATTGAACAGATCAGACTCGAACTCATCCACCCAGTCGTACCTGGAATGCAGTTCCATAAAGCCGCGGCCCACCGGGATGGTGAAGGTGCCGCCGAGACCAAGCGTCCACTCCGGCGCCCGGCGTGGCTTCAGGAAGCTGGCGTCCACCAGCTGGGTCTGATCACCGGGCAGGAAGGTCTCGAACTCGTCGAAACTGGCGTTCAGATAGCCGATGGAAGTGAACAGGCTCAGATAGTCGCTGGCGGCCCACTGCACTTCGAGCTCGGCACCCCAGTAGATGGCCGACGCGACGTTGTCGAAGATCGTGGCCACCGTGTTGGTGGAGGGATCCACCTGAATGGACTGTTCCTGCTTGTCCTGGAAGTCGTTATAGAACAGAGCCGTATTGACCAGCAGGGTATTGTCGAGCCACTGGCTCTTCATCCCCAGTTCCACGGTCTTGGCGAACTCCGGGTCGTACTGGTCGCGCTGGAAGTCGGCGATGTTCTGGTTGACGCCGAAGAAGCCGCCGGAGTGGAAGCCCTCCGCATAGCTGACGTAGAACATCACATCGTCGCTGTAGTTGTAGGACAGTCCGAGGCGCGGCGAGAACTCCTTCCAGCTGTTGTCCAGATCGGAGAACTCGGCAAAGTTCCGCAGACGCGCCCGGTCCACCGGCGTCAGGTAGGCCTGACCGGCCAGAAAGTCCTTTTTCTCGTAGGTCCAACGCAGGCCGGCGTTCAGGCTCCAGCGCTCGGCGAAGGCCACGTCCACCTGGGCAAAGGCCGCGAAGGCCTTGGTGTTCTGCGTCGAGAACAGAACCTGGGCGACGTCAGCGCCGTACCCGGTGATCGGCGCGCCTTCGTCGCAGCGCAGGGCACCGAGCAGACCTGCAAGGCAGGCCTGGATGCCCGGAGTCGGATTCACCCCGTCACCCCCCAGGGCGCCACCGGTGACGAAATTCCAGAACGAACCGCCGGTGATCCAGTCCTGGGTGTAGTCGCTTTCGAAATAGTAGAGTCCGGTAACGAAGGTGACGTTGTCGTAGCTGCCTTCGAGGCGGAATTCCTGGCTGAACTGATCGAAGACGTTGTCCCGGTCGATGGTGATGAAGTCCACGGCGGTGCCGTCGAAGTCCGTGAGGCGCTCCTCCACCATGTCGCGGTAGCCGGTCACCGACACCAGCGTGAGGTTGTCGTTGAGCTGATACTGCATGTTGAGGGTGAAGGCATCGACCTTGGTCCGGCCCGGATTGGCGAAGTTCCCTTCCGAAGTCTTCGGGATGTCGAGGCTGGTCCGACACGCCCCGAACACCGTACAAAGCAGAATCCCGCCAGACAGGTCCGTCTCCCGAAGCGGATCCTCCGGCGGCGGGAACACCCCCGGCGCGAGGTTGAAGTTGGTGTTGAAGGCGCCGATGTCGCTCTTGTCGTCGAAGCGCTCTGCGGTGAACAGGGCTTCGAAACGCGGGCTCGGCGTGGCCAGCAGGGTCACACCGTAGTTGCGGTAGTCCCGCTCCGGCTGGCGCTGCCCGGTGGTGGTATTGAACATGAAGCCGTCGTCCTGGATCAGCGTGCCGAAGAACTTACCGGCGAGTTGATCCTCGATCAGGGGCGCATTGAGAACGATCCGGCCCTCCCGTCGATCGTGCCGGCCTGCAGTGAGCCGGACGCGGGCGCCGTACTCGCCCGTGGGCCGCGATCGCACCACGTTCACCACGCCGCCCACAGTGTTGCGCCCGAACAGGGTGCCCTGAGGACCACGCAGAATTTCCACCCGCTCCAGGTCGAAGTTCTCGAGGATCTGGCCGGCCAGAGAGCCGAGGTAGATGCCGTCGATCATGACGCCGATGGGGGCATCGAAGGAGTTGTCATCGGTCCGGGTGGGACTGATACCGCGAATGGAGATGTTGGCACCGCCGGCCCGGCCAGGGTCCCGATCAATGCGCACATTGGGCGCGTAGGCATTGAGGTCCGAGAGATCGCGTACGGTGGGTCGCTGCAGTTCCGCCGACAGCGCCGTCACGGCGAGCGGAACGTCCTGGGCCCGTTCTTCACGCCGCCGGGCCGTGACGACGATCTCTTCGAGGCGGGCCGGCGATCGGGCCCCACTCTGCTGAGACTCCTGGGTCGCGCCTGTCTGCGCCACAGCGCTTCCAGACGTGGCGACCATGGCCAGCGCCAGACAAAAGCCAGACGCACTGGATAGCAATCCAATCGGTTTCATGACGTCTCCCTCCCCGGGATCGTTGTCGGGGTCGTTGCCTGTTGCGCGACGCCCCGTAGTTATTGCCGCAAGCGACCTGACATAGAGGTCGCCTTTTCACGCTGCAGTCCACCACCGCAGCCCATGCCGCTGGCAGGCCATGTCCCGCCAGCAGCACCACCCAGGCAAGCCATGGCCCCAATGACCACAACCCGCCTCGGAATACGCCAATCTCTCTATCCGGTATCGAATCCGGCCCGACGTTCCGCTATTTTCTGACTGCGGATGGTCCGGCCTTGGCTTCGACCCATGACCGGAAAAGCCCCTTGCATGCCGGCTGCGCTCCTGGGCAGCTTCTGTCCCATACGGAAGGACCTTTCCAATTGACCCGAACGTAATGCATGCCTAGTTTTTTCACAACACTAATCTTTCTTAACTTGTTAAAATAGATTTTAATGATGTAATGGACCTGATGACCGAACAGCAGCTCGCCAGGCGGGCACACATCCTGGAGACCGCGCGCCAGCTGATCGCGGAGCGGGGCTATCAGGCCATCAATGTCCGCGACCTGGCGGATCGCTGCCGGGTCAGCGTGCCCACCCTCTACAACCAGTTCGGCGGCAAGGACGCCCTGCTCGCTGCGGCCATCGAAGACCACTTCTCCAAGGCCCTGGCCACGGCCCGGCTGCCGGACGCCCAGGAGGGACTGCCGCGACTGCTGGAAATCATCGATGGTTGTGCGCTGCACATCCTCGAGCTCGACGACTACCACCGCCGCCTGCTCGAAGCCTTCGGTTCCCTCGACGCCACCACCGACATCCAGCTGCGCATGGCCCGGCGCCTGCTCAGCGTGATGGCCGTGGATCTCACCGTCCTCCAGCGCCGACGCGGACTCGCCCCCTGGGTCGACGTCAAGCTGCTGGCCGGGCAGATCAATTCGGCCATCATCAGCAGCGCCCTGATCTGGAGCGGAGGCCACTGGCCGGGCAACCATCTGCTCGCGGGCATGCGCTACGGCACGGGCCTGGTCCTGCTTGGCGCCCTGCGCGGCAGCTCAGCCCGCAGCGTCGAACAACGTGTCATCGAAGCCCAGCAGACGCTCACCCGTGCAGAAAAGTCAGCAACGTCCAGGAAGGACACCAAACCCCGACACAAGGAGGCCTGACATGGCCAAGCGATTCCCATCCAGCTCTCATCTCACCGGCGGCTTCGCACCCCTGCGCATGGAATGCGACGCGCCCGATCTCGAAGTGGAAGGCGAAATTCCGCGGGATCTTGCCGGCACCTTCTACCGCAACGGCGCCAATCCGCAGTTCGCACCACGCGGCCAGGACCACTGGTTCGCCGGCGACGGCATGATCCATGCGTTTCACATCGACAGCGGGCGCGTGGCCTATCGCAATCGCTGGGTACGCACCGTCAAATGGAAGCTGGAGCACGAGGCCGGCGAGGCGCTGTTCGCACCCTTCGACCCGATGCGCTCCGACCCCAGCGTAATGGGGGTGGAAACCGACGGTCTGGCGAACACCAACATCGTCTGGCACGCCGGCCGCCTCATGGCCCTGGAGGAGGCCCATGCGCCCTTCGAACTGGATCCGGACAGCCTCGAGTCCATCGGGCCCTGGACCTTCGGCGGCAAGCTCACCGGACCCATGACGGCCCACCCGAAAATCGATGCGGAAACCGGTGAAATGCTCTTCTTCGGCTACAACGCCGACGGCCAGATTTCCGAGCACATGTCGTTTCACGTGGTCGATCGCAGCGGCAAGCTGCTGCGCTCAGAGCACTTCAAGGCGCCCTACGCCGCCATGGTCCATGACTTCATGGTCACCCGTGACCACATCATCTTTCCCATCATGCCCCTGACCGGCTCCATGCAGCGCGCCATGAGCGGCGCCCCGGTCTACGCCTGGGAGCCTGAGAAAGGCAACCACATCGGCATCATGCCCCGTCGCGGCAGCGTCGAGGACATCCGCTGGTTCCGCGGCGGTGCGTCCTATGTGTTCCATCCCATGAACGCTCACAGCAACGGCGACACGGTGACCTGCGACGTCTGCGAGTTCGAACAGGCGCCCCTGTTCCCGCTGCCGGACGGCACGCCCGGCGATCCCGGCAAGGCCATTCCCCGTCTCACCCGCTGGACCTTCGATCTCGCGCGCAACAGCAGCGACTACAAGAGCGAGCGCCTCAACGACATCGCCTGTGAGTTCCCGCGCCTCGACGAACGCCGCACCGGACTCGACTACCGCTATGGCTTCTTTGCCTGCGACACCCAGCCGGCTTTCAAGATCGGTGGCTTCAACGGCATCGGCCGCATCGATCACACCACCGGCAAGCTGGACATCTACGACGTGGGCGCCGGCTGCGCCACCAACGAGCCCATTTTCGTGCCGAAATCAGCCGATGCGCCGGAAGGCGTGGGATACGTCCTCGCCAATGTCTACGACGACAACCGCAAGGCCAGTCATCTGGTGATCCTGGATGCCGAAAACGTGGCGGACGGTCCGCTAGCCACGGCCTATCTGGATCATCGTGTGCCCTTTGGGTTTCACGGCAACTGGAAGCCTGCAGATCCGGAGAGAGCGTAATGAGTTCAATACGAGTCACCGACGCGGATGCCTTCTTCTCGGAGGTCGAAGCAGCAAGCAAGAAAGCAGTCTGGTGCGCCCTGGCTACGGTCGCCGGCAATCAGCCCCGGGTACGCATGGTGCATCCCACCTGGGACGGGCGAGTGCTGTGGTTCGCCACGGGTCCAGATTCACCCAAGGCCGTGCAGATGGCGCAGAATCCTGCCGTCGACGTCCAGTTCCAGGTGGCGCCGCCAGACTTCATTCACATCATGGTCCGCGGCCGGGCCGAGCTCTGCAGTAAGCCCGCCGACAAACAGCGGGCCTGGGACGTCATCGACTACGACCTGACGCAATTCGGTTCCACCGGACCGGATGATCCGAACTTCCTGCCGGTGCGTATCGTGCCGCATCGGGTGGAACTGTCGGAGATGTTCGGCTCGGTCAATCGTCGCATCTGGCGCGCCGACTGAGCCTGCCCTCTCCAGTCGCGTTCAGCAGCCAAACCATGTCACCCACGGAATCGGATTCCGGTCCTGTGGGTGACGAAACCCTCACCGATGCAGGACTGACGTGAACATGCAGACGAAGAAAGCAGTCTTGACCCAACGCCCTCAGGGCGAACCCAAGGTTTCGGATTTCACGATCATCGAGGCGGAACTGCCACCGCTGGAAGACGGTCAGGTCCTGATCGAGATCGAACACCTGTCCATCGATGCCTTCATTCGCACCACCCTCGATGGTCCGAAGGGCCACCACGGCACCATGGATCTCGGCACGCCGGTGATGGCACTCGGTGTCGGCCGGGTACTCGACTCACGCTTCGAGGGACTGCAGCAGGGTGACGCCACCTTCGGTCCCTTTGGCGCCCAGAGCCGCACGGTGGTGCCCGGCAACATGCTGCGCAAGCTCGACGAGTCGGCGGTGCCCGCCCGCGCCTACCTCGGCGCCTTGGGCATGACCACCGGCCTCACCGCCTACGCCGGCATGATCTGCGTCGGCGACGTCAAGGCCGGCGACACGGTGGTGGTATCGGCTGCAGCGGGCGCGGTGGGCTGCATCGCCTGCCAGATCGGCAAGATCAAGGGTGCACGGGTCATCGGCATTGCCGGTGGCAAGGAGAAGTGCGACTTCCTGACGAAGGAGATCGGCTGCGATGGGGCCGTCGACTACAAGGCCGGCAACGTGGCCGAGGCCCTGGCGGCTGCGGTCCCCGATGGCCTCGACCTGTTCTTCGACAACGTCGGTGGCGAGATTCTCGACGCCGCGCTCGACAACATGGCGAAGGAGGCCCGGGTGGTGATCTGCGGCGCCATCTCCCAGTACAACGACCTGCAACACGTCAGGGGGCCATCGCTTTACCTGAGAATTCCCGAGCGCAACGCGCGCATGCTCGGTTTCACCGTCGACCACTACGCATCGCAGTTCCCGAAGATGGAAACGGATCTGGCCGGCTGGATCGCCGACGGCAAGCTTTCCATGCCCGAGCACATCGTCAAAGGCATCGAGCAGTTTCCCGAGGCCATCGTCATGCTCATGAACGGCGGCAACCGGGGTAAATTGCTGGTCGCACCGTGAGCACCGACCGCAGGACATGACGTCCCGAACCACGTTCACAGTCATTCACAGCCATTACTGAAACCAGGAGGCGATCACCATGTCGCGACCGTTACCACCCGTGGAGGAGATCCGCGCCCTCGTGGGCCACCGCTTTCCCGGCGGCCACTACACCATTGCCCACTGGGAGAACTTCCTGCTCACCGAGTGCACGGGCAGCGAACCCCTGCCGGGAGACATCGCCCACCCCGTAGCCCTGTTCCACGTGCCCATTCTCGGCGCCGGAACCAGCATCGGCGAGATGTTCGCCTTAGGCCAGGCCGACTCCGATGCCTCCATCGGCATCGAGAGCTATGACTGGGAGTTCTTCCAGCCCCTGCGCGAAGAGCACCCCTATCGCATCGACGCCGAGATCACCGAGGCCGACCGCCGCGAGGAGAACGGGCGGATGTTCGACCGCATCGCCTTCCGCTTCGACCTCAAGGACGAAGACGGCAAACCGGCGGCCCGTACCACCATCACCTGGCACTACAACAGGGGGAAGCGATGAACGTTAAGGTCGGAGACGAGATTCCAGCCTGGGACATGCCCAGCGTACTCCCTGAGCGCATGCGCACCATGGCGGCGATCCTGCGCGATCCGAACCCGGTGCACTGGGACCGCCGGGTGGTGGCCAAGATGGGTTTCGGCGAGCACACCATCAACCAGGGCCCGCTGGGGCTGAGCTACATGGTGAACATGCTCCACGCCTGGACCGGACCGGAGAGCATCCGTCGCATCTACATGCGCTTTCCCATGGCCGTCCTCGACGGTGATCACATCATCGCCCGCGGTCGGGTCACGGCGATCCGGGAGGACAACGGCGAGCGCTTGGCCGACTGCGACATCTGGCTGCAGCGCGACGGAACCGAGCCGCCGCTGGCGGGCAGCGCCACCGTCAAACTGCCGGACTGAAGCGAGCGTGTTAGATTGAGCCCCCAGGATCGATAACGGCTGCCCACAGCCCACCACTTAACACCCACAGCAGCGGCGGCCGCTGCCGGCCCAGATCAGTACCCTCGACAAGACATT
>JAFIFJ010000010.1 GCA_020832085.1 Gammaproteobacteria bacterium
GATCTTCGGTAGATCAGGCAGCGCGCGGGCCACGCGAACTTTCTCTCGGGCCGCGCCCATGGCGATGCCGCAGCGCGCGTTGAGCCAGTGGGCTGTCGACTTCACACCGTACACATGCAGCGAGGCGACGTTCTCCCAGGCCCGCACGCAGCGCAGGAACTGATAGTCGGTGGCGTACATGTGGGTGCAGAGCAGCCCGAGCTGGGCGTTGAGTTCTTTGTCGTTCATGGCGTCGAAGTCGGGGAGATCGGGGGTGGCCGGTTCCATGGCGGGCTCCGATAGCTATCTGCATATATGTTTGGATATACAGTAATCTTGCCCGAATGCGCGACCCCGATGAACTACCCAGAAAGACTGTTTTGTTCGAAGAAAACAGGACCTTTATGCACTCTTGAGTCATCGGCGGGCAGCTGGAAACAAGGGGTATTGATTCGGCTAAACGCAGCGAATGATATTGTCATACTCTCGGTTTCAGGAGCGCCAGTTATGGCTATGCGCCGGAAAACCATCACGCTGACCGAGCGACAGGACAGCTGGGTGAAAGGCCAGATTCAAAGCGGTCACTTCGGCAATGATGGTGAGTACATCCGCCACCTGATCCGGCGAGACCAGCAGGCTCAGGAACGTCTTACCATGTTGCGAAAGGCTCTCGCTGAGGGCGAGTCACGCGGGAAAACTAGGCCCTTGGATGTATCGGCTATCAGGGCTTCTGGTCGTAAGCGGATGAAGGCGGGCAATGAGTGCTCGAGCTGAGCGTCACGCAGACGGCTGAATCAGACCTCGCTGATGACCCGCCAGGCCGCCTGAAAGCTTCGAAAGCAGGGCCCTGTCAATGCTGGTGCCGGAGGTGGGACTTGAACCCACACCCTCTTGCGAGGACCGGATTTTGAGTCCGGCGCGTCTACCAATTCCACCACTCCGGCGCGGAGGCGGAGCATAGCGACCGCGGCCGTCCGGCTCAATCCCGATCTCTGGATGAAGGTTCCCCACTGGACGCTGGCGCCCTGCTGGTATCTCATGGCGGCCTTCCGTGGGCGCAGACCGATGCCGGCGCCCGCTACGTGCATGCAAGGGAGACGATTGATGCTTCAACGCAGGGCCGAGGTGCGGTGGCTGGGGTCAGCCATCCTGCTGGCGATATTGGCCGTGGGCTGTGGTGGCGGCAATGACGGCACCGTGGTCGAGCGCTCCACCGTGGCCATCCGTGGTGTGGTGGACGATGGGACGCCCACGTCTCCGGTGGCCAATGCCCGTTGCCGGGTGCTCGACCTCGAGGGTCGGGTGCTGCATTCCGCCACCGCCAATGCCCAGGGTGAGTTCGTGCTGCTGGCCGATCCGGGCGAGCGCGGCGTGCTCGCCTGCGCCCCGCCCAATCAGGCGGCGCTGGAACTTCGTGCCTTCTTCAGCACGGTCGGATTGCCGCCCGGGGGCGATCTCAGCGATCAGCTGGTGCTGCCCGCCACCACGGTGGTGGCGTGGCTGGTGGCGCAGGAGTTCAGTGATGGCCGCGTCTCGGATCCGGTGGCGCGCCGGGATGCCCTGATGGGCGCCATCGATACGGATGCCGATCTCGGTCTGCTGACGGCCACGGCAACGATGCTGTTCAATGCGCTGCGCGGTGGCGCCAATGCGGACTTCGAAGCGCTGTTCATGGATCTGGTGGACGATAGTGTCCTGGATGCAGCGGCCTTCGAGGCCCTGGCAGAGGAGATTGACGCGGCCGTAGCCGAACTCGAGGCAGAGTTCGGGCGCACCTTGCGGGCAGCCTTCCTGGCCCGTTTCCCGCCCTTCGACCTGAGCGTGCTGCACCACTCCGGTGGCGCCGGTGCCTTGCTTGATGCGGGCCCGGGTCTGGAGAACTTCGGCGGTGTGGCCCGCTTTGCCACGGTGGTGGACGACACCCGCTTCGCGGCGCGGACCTTCGGGCCGACCATTCTGCTGTCCGGTGGCGACCAGATCACGCCCAGCCTGCTCAGACAGGCCAGCATCGATCGCCAGAACGGTGACTACGATGCCGACGCCATGGCGCGGCTGGGCTACGCCGGCATGGGCCTCGGACCGCGGGATCTCGCCCTCAGCCCGGTGGGGCTGGGCAGCTTTCTCTCCGCCTTCAGCCCCATCGTGCCCATGATCACCTCCACGGTGGACCTGTCCGGCGAGCAGAACCTGTTGGCTCCCATCGCCGCCGATCGCTTGCCTCCCGTGAGAGTGGTGGAGATCGGTGGTCGCCGGGTCGGATTGGTGTCGGCGACTCGTCCCGACATGCGTACCGTCTCCAGCCCCCGCAGCATGGCCTTCGCGCCTGCCGACGAACTCGTCACGGTGGTGCAGAATCAGGTCGACGCGGTAACCGCCGCCGGTGCGCGGGTGGTTATCCTGCTCTCCCATCAGGCGGATCTGGAAGCCGATCGGGCGCTGGCGGAACAGCTGCGGGACGTGGATGTGGTGATCGCTGCGGGCGGCCACAGCCTGCTGGCCAATGAGGGCGACCTGCTGATACCCGGCGATGAGGACCGCGTGGCCGGAGCTTATCCCCAATGGGCGACGGATCAGGACGGCGTGGACGTGCCGCTGGTCAGCACGGCCGGCCGGTACCGCTACCTCGGCCGCCTCGATGTGTCGCTGGATCCGCTCGGGTTGCTGCTCGGGGTCGATGCGCTGAACTCCGGCCCCATCCGCGTGGCCGGCTCCGGCACGCCGGATGGCGTGGTGGCCGATGCCGGGATGGTGGCTGAGGTCATCGAGCCCCTGCTGGCGGCCGTGGAGACGCTGCGGGGTAATGAGGCGGCGCAGGTGCAGGTGCCCCTGGACGCCACCGCCGAGAATCTGCGCTCGCGGGAAACCAACTTCGGTGATCTGGTGGCGGACGCGCTGGTGGCCCTGGCCCGCTCTCAGGCCCAGGGCTTCAATGCGGGCAATGCCACCGCTGCCGTGGTGGATGCCGGGGCCGTGCTGATCGATGAGGTGATCGCCGATGGCAGGGTCATCCGTCGCGCGGACGTCTATGACCTGCTCGATGCGGATCGCACGCTGACGGTGATGAGCAACGTCAGTGCCACCCAGCTCAAGCGTCTGTTGGAGTGGTCATTGGCCAACGTCGGTGGTCCGGAATTCCTGCAGCTGGCAGGACTTCGTCTCGAGTGGGATCCCAACGGTACGGCGCAGGAGCTCGATGAAGAGGGCGAGGTGGTGACGGCCGGAACCCGGGTGCGGCAGCTGCGCATCATTGGTGGCGCCGTCCTGGTGGAAGATGGTGCCGTGCGTGAGAACGCACCGAACATTGCCCTGGCCACCACCGACCGCTTGGCCCAGGGGCTGCTTGGCAACCCCGTCGTCGGTGCCAATCGGGTCAACATCGGACTGTCACTGCCCCAGGCCCTCGATCGCTACCTGGTGGAGGCACTGCAGCGTCGTGTCCGCAGCAACGACTTTCCGGTGGAAGGCCGCCAGCGCATCATTCGCCTCTCCGGCGGTTGAGCTGAACTGCCGACCCCTTTCGATGCAGCGTAGTGACTTCCATTTCGACCTGCCCGAGGCGCTGATTGCCCAGGCGCCTCTGGCCGATCGCAGCGGCAGTCGGCTGCTGCTGCTCGATGGCAGCACCGGCGCGACGAGCCACGCCGCGTTCCGCGACCTCGGCGCGTGGCTGCAGCCGGGCGATCTGCTGGTGTGCAATGACACCCGGGTCATTCCGGCGCGCCTGTTCGGCCGCAAGGACACGGGAGGCGAAGTCGAGGTCCTCATAGAGCGGGTCCTGGCCGCGGGTGAGGTGCTGGCGCAGGTCCGCGCCAGCAAGCGTCCGAAGCCCGGCCGTGCCCTGCTCTTCGACGACGGCAGGGGCGAAACCGTGAGCGCGGAGGTGGTGGCGGAAGAGGCCGGCGGGTTTCTGCGGCTTGCCTTTGCCGACGAGACACAAGTGACCCGGCTGCTCGACCGCATCGGTCACATGCCGCTGCCGCCCTACATCCGCAGGCCGGACTCAGAGGCCGACCGGGAACGCTATCAGACCGTTTATGCCCGTCGGCCCGGAGCTGTGGCCGCACCCACCGCAGGGCTGCATTTCACGCCGGACCTGCTGGAGGAACTGGCGGCGAAGGGCGTGGCACAGACCTGCGTCACCCTGCACGTGGGCGCCGGTACCTTTCAGCCCATGCGGGTGGAGCAGGTCGAGGAACATCGCATGCACAGCGAGTGGCTCGAGGTGGGCGAGGCGGCGGCTGCAGCCATTGCCGCCTGCCGCGACCGCGGAGGGCGGGTCGTTGCCGTCGGGACCACGGTGGTCAGAACCCTGGAATCCGCCGCCTCAGGGGCGGGTCGCGTGGCGCCCGCGACGATGGAGACGGACATCTTCATCCGTCCGGGCTACCGCTTCCGGGTGGTGGACGGCCTGATCACCAACTTCCATCTGCCGGAATCCACTCTGCTCATGCTGGTCTCGGCCTTCGCGGGTCGGGAGCCTGTGCTGGCGGCCTATGCCGAGGCGGTGGCGGAGCGTTACCGCTTCTTTTCCTACGGAGATGCCATGCTGGTCTGGCCCGACCCTGCAGCTCTTAAGCCGCGTCACTGATGCGCTTCGAACTGATCACCACCGACCAGGGCGCCCGCCGTGGACGCCTCGACTTTGCCCGCGGCAGCGTGCAGACGCCGGCCTTCATGCCGGTGGGCACCTACGGCACCGTGAAGGGCATGACGCCCCGTGATCTGCGGGCCATCGGTGCCGAGATCGTGCTCGGCAACACCTTTCACCTGATGCTGCGGCCGGGGTCCGAGCTGATCGCCCGGCTCGGGGATCTGCATGCCTTCATGGGCTGGTCAGGCCCCATCCTGACCGACTCCGGTGGGTTTCAGGTGTGGAGCCTCGGTGACCTGCGCAAAGTGAAGGAGGAGGGCGTCGAGTTCCGCTCACCCATCGATGGCAGCAAGGTGTTCCTGTCCCCGGAGAGCTCCATGGCGGTGCAGCGGGAACTCGGCTCGGACATCGTCATGATCTTCGATGAGTGCACGCCCTATCCGGCGGATGCCGAGGCCGTGCGAGCGTCCATGGAGTTGTCCCTGCGCTGGGCCGAGCGGTCGAAGGCGGCTCACGGCGACTCTCCCTCGGCCCTGTTCGGCATTGTCCAGGGCGGCATGTACGAGGATCTGCGCGCCGAATCCCTGGCCGGGCTCACGGCCATCGGTTTCGACGGCTACGCCATCGGCGGGCTGTCGGTGGGGGAGCCCCAGGCCGAGATGCTCACCGTTCTCGATGGGCTGACGCCGCGGATGCCGGCGCAGGCGCCCCGCTACCTGATGGGAGTGGGCGCGCCCTGGGACATCGTCGAGGCGGTGGCGCGAGGTGTGGACATGTTCGACTGCGTCCTGCCCACCCGCAATGCGCGCAATGGCCACCTGTTCACGTCCAGGGGCGTGATCCGGATCCGCAACGCGCGTTTCCGGGATGACCCCGAGCCGCTGGACCCGTCCTGCGGCTGCTACACCTGCTCGAACTTCTCCCGCGCCTACCTGCATCACCTCGATCGCTGTAACGAGATGCTCGGCGCGCACCTCCACACGATGCACAATCTGCACTACTACCAGACGCTGATGGCTGGTTTGCGCGGCGCCATCGAGTCGGGTACATTCGCGGCCTTCGTTTCGGAGCTGTACGCCGCATGGGGCGTCCCACGCGGTAATATCGTCAGTCATGGCGAAAGCTCTGAGCATTTTCCCGGGAGTCAAACATGAGCGTTTTCTTCGCCCAGGCCTGGGCGCAGGAAGCAGGGGGCGGCCAGGGCGGTGCCGGCTGGCTCGAATTCCTGCCCCTGATCCTGCTGTTCGTCATCTTCTACTTCTTCCTGATTCGTCCCCAGCTCAAGCGTTCCAAGGAGCATCGGGCACTGATCTCCGCCCTCGATACCGGTGACGAAGTGGTGACCAGCGGTGGCGTCGTCGGCCTGATTACCAAGGTCGAAGACGACTTCGTCCGCTGCCAGGTGGCCAAGGGCATCGAGATCCGTGTCCAGCGCGCCGCGGTGGTGGCGACCCTGCCCAAGGGCACCCTCGAGAAGCTCGACTCTGGTTCCGCTTGATGGCTCGTAGCCGCGGCAGCTCCCGGGGAGCGGTTGCGCCGCCGGGACTGGTGACGCTTGGCGGCGCCCGTTCGCGCGGAGGCGCCGGCAATCTCAACGCGTTTCCGCTCTGGCGTTACATCGTGGTAGTGGTGGTGGTGGCGGTGGGCTGCCTGTACGCAGCGCCCAATCTCTACCCGCCGGACTATGCGGTGCAGATCTCCGGTCGCGGCGAATCACCGACGGTTCCGGAGCACGTGGTGGCGCTGGCGGAGCGGGCCGCCGTGGAAGCGGGGTTCGAACCCACCCGGGTCGCCATTGAATACGGTCAGGCGGTCCTGCGCTTCCGCGACAACGAAACCCAGATCCGCGCCCAGGAAATCATTCGGCAACACCTCGTCCGCGACGGCATCGGCGACGACTACATCATCGCCCTGAACCTCGCCTCCACCACGCCTGCCTGGCTCGAGCGTATCGGCGGGGCACGCATGAACTATGGCCTCGATCTGTCCGGCGGCGTCCATTTCCTGCTCGAAGTGGACATGGAGACGGCGGTCCGGGACCGCCTCAACGGCTTCGAGGAAGAGGTCCGAACCGTATTCCGCAATGAACGGCTGCGTTACCTCCGGCCCATCGACACCCGTCTTCAGCCGCCGGAAATCCGCATCCGCTTTCGAGACGAGGCCGACCGGGATTCCGGTCGCTCGGCCCTCACCGGTCGGGTGCACGAGTTCGATCTCTCCACCGACGTCATCGACGGTGATCCGGCGCTGGTGATGCGCCTGCGCGCGGACGTGGTCAGCGAGATCGAGGACTACGCCATCTCCCAGAACCTGATCAGCCTGCGCAACCGGGTCAACGAACTCGGGGTCTCGGAACCGCTGGTGCAGCGCATGGGCCGCAACCGCATCGTCATCGATCTGCCGGGTATTCAGGATTCTTCCCGCGCCAAGGACATCATCGGCCGGGTGGCGAATCTGGAGTTCCGGCTGGTGGCCAGCGCCGATCATCCGCGCAGCGAGGTGGAAACCTTCCCTTATCAGGGGCGCGATGTGGATCTGCAGCGGGCCGTCATCGCCACCGGAGATCGGGTGGGCAACGCCACCGCCAGCATCGATCCGGAAACCAGCATGCCGCAGGTGAACATCACCCTCGATGGGCGCGGCGGCGAGCGCATGCACGAGGCCACCCGCCACAACATCGGCCGGCAGATGGCCATTCTCTTCCGCGAGACCCTGACCCGGTCCCACTACGAGGAAGTGGATGGCGAAATGGTGCTGCGGCAGGTGCCCTACGAGGAGCAGCGCCTGATCAGCGTGGCCACCATTCAGGCGGCGCTGGGCAACCGTTTCCGCATCACGGGCCTGTCCCAGAACGAAGCGCGCGATCTGTCGCTGCTGCTGCGGGCTGGAGCCCTGGCCGCGCCCATGTACATCGTCGAGGAGCGCACGGTCGGTGCGTCGCTGGGCGAGCAGAACATTCGCGCGGGCTTCCTGTCGGTGGCCATCGGCTTCGCCCTGGTGATGACCTTCATGATGGTCTACTACAAGCTGTTCGGGCTGGCAGCCAACATCGCCCTGGCCGTGAACCTGGTGCTGCTGATTGCGGTCATGTCTCTGCTCGGCGCCACCCTGACCCTGCCGGGCATCGCCGGCATCGTGCTCACGGTGGGTATGGCGGTGGACGCCAACGTGCTGATCTTCTCGCGCATTCGCGAGGAACTGCAGTATCGAAGTCCCCAGGCTGCCATATCGGCCGGCTTCGACCGGGCCTTCGTGGCCATTCTGGATGCCAACATCACGACCTTGATCGTGGCTGTGATCCTCTACGCCATCGGCAGTGGTCCGGTGCGCGGCTTTGCCGTGACCCTGTCCATCGGCATCTGCACCTCGCTGTTCGCGGCCCTGATGGTGACCCGGGCGTTGGTCAATCTCATGTATGGCGGGCGCAACATCCGCCAGCTGGCGATCTGAGGAGCCCGTAAGTGAGCGAATCCGATCTGGACATTGATCGCCGCAACGTCGAGAAGCGCCAGACCTTCTGGGAGTTCGAACTCGCCCTGGATTTCATGCGCTGGCGCAAGGTGGCTGCCTGGGCCTCCGGGGCTGCGGTGCTGGCCTCCATTCTGCTGCTGATCTTCAAGGGTCTGAGCTTCGGCCTCGACTTCACCGGCGGCACCCTGGTGGAAGTGCAGTTCCCGCAAGCGGTGGATCCCCAGGAAGTGCGCGTGGAGCTGCAGGATCTCGGTTACGAGAATCTGGTGGTGCAGAACTTTGGCACCCCGAGGGACATTCTGGTCCGGGTGCCACCTGACGTGGTGGGGGACGAGGCCACCGTGGGTGATGCCCTCATCCAGCAGCTGCGCACCGTCTACGGCGCCGACGTCACCCTGCGGCGCTCCGAGTTCGTGGGTCCGACAGTGGGTGAGGAACTGCGGGAGCAGGGTGGCCTGGCCATGCTGGCGGCCCTGGTCCTGGTGATGATCTATATCCTGTTCCGCTTCAGCGGCAAGTTCGCCATTGGTGCGGTGGTGGCCCTGGCCCACGACGTCATTATCGTCATGGGCGCGTTCGTACTGTTCCAGTGGAGCTTCGATCTGCCATCGCTGGCGGCGGTGCTGGCGGTGATCGGCTATTCGCTCAACGACACCATCGTCATCTCCGATCGCATCCGGGAGGAGTTCAGACGGTTGCGGCGGGAGACGCCGCTGGAAGTGCTGAACATTGCGCTCAACAAGACTTTGGGTCGCACCCTGGTCACATCGTTGACCACCATCCTGGTGCTGGCAGTGCTGTTCATTTTCGGTGGCCAGACCGTGGAAGGATTCTCGGAGGCCCTGATCGTCGGGGTCCTTGTCGGGACCTATTCATCCATCTACGTGGCGGCGAATACGCTGGTGGCGCTGGGCATCAGCCGCGAGGATCTGCTGCTGCCGGTGAAGGAAGGTGCCGACCAGGAAGGCATCGAGCCCTGAGGGGGCCGCGGTCGGTCTGACTCAGCCCCGCTCGGGTCGCATGGTCGGCACCACGTTGGGCGCGATGGTCTGCAGGACCGCCTTGAAGCACTTGGGATTGCCCGCCACGATGTTGCCGCTGCTCAGGTAGTGCATGTCCCCCGTGAAGTCCGCCACCAGGCCGCCCGCCTCGGCGATGAGCAAGGCCCCCGCCGCCATGTCCCAGGGCTTCAGGCCCGGCTCGAAGAAGGCATCGAGACGCCCGGCAGCCACGTAGGCCAGATCCAGGGCAGCGGAACCTGAGCGGCGCACGCTGCGCGCGCGACGGGTCATGGATTCCAGCATGGCCATGTAGGGAGTCAGGTGGAGATCCACCTCGCCCGGGGGCAGGCCGGTACCGATCAGGGCGCTTTCCAGGTGAGCGCGCTTGCTGACGCGGATACGGCGATCGTTGAGCTGGGCACCGTGGCCCCGGGAGGCGATGAAGGATTCGTCACGCAGGGGGTCGAGGATCACCGCGTGTTCCATTTTGCCGCGCACGCGACAGGCAATGGACACGCAGAAGTGCGGGATGCCGTGGAGGAAGTTGGTGGTGCCATCCAGCGGATCGATGATCCAGGTGTGGTCGGCATCCTTGGGGCCGATCAGCCCGGACTCCTCGCACAGGAAGGCATGATCCGGATAGGACTTGGTGAGGATGTCGAGGATGGCCTGCTCGGCGGCACGGTCGACCTCGGACACCAGGTCGTTCTTGCGCTTCTCCTGGATGTCCAGGGTGTCTACGCGATCGAGGGCACGAACGATGATCTGCCCGGCGCGCCGGGCTGCGCGCAGGGCGATGTTGGCCATGGGCTGCACGGCGGGTCTCCACGGTTGGAGGCGGGTCGAAAATGGCCGGCCTGAAACGGCTGCGAAGGTTACCAGAAGTGCAGGGCGGATGGAGAAGCAACCGTGATGGAGAATGCAAAGTGACAAACGCGACCGATGCCCCGGGGCTGGCTCCGGAAATCGCCGGGCGTATCCGCATGGTGATGGTGGAGCCCACCCACCCGGGCAACATCGGCGCCGCCGCCCGGGCCATCAAGAACATGGGCCTGACGCAGCTGGTGCTGGTGAATCCGCTGAAATTTCCCGACAACGAGGCGCGTTTCCGCTCGGCGTCGGCGGTGGACGTGGTGGATGCGGCCCGGGTGGTGCCGACCTTGGCAGACGCCATCGACGACTGCACCCTGGTGATCGGTGCCTCGGCCCGCAATCGTCGCGTGCCCTGGCCGCTGGTGGATGCCCGGGCCGCGGCGGCGGCCGCCCTGAAGGAAGTGACCCAGGGTGAGGTGGCCATCCTCTTCGGCCGCGAATCCAGCGGGCTGACCAACGACGAGCTGGCCCGCTGTCAGCTGCACCTGCATATTCCCAGCGATCCGGCCTACACCTCCCTCAACGTGGCCATGGCCATGCAGATCGTCGCTTATGAGATCCGCCAGGGCTGGCTGGATGCGGGCGGACTGCTGCCGGAGCCGGACTGGGACAAGCCCTGGGCCGATACCCGGGCGGTGGAAGGTATGCTCACGCACCTCTCCGACGTGCTGGACATGCTGCAGTTCTACGATCAGCGGGAGCCCGGACAGGTGATGCTGCGCATGCGGCGGCTGTTCTTCCGCACCCGGCTCGATCAGGTGGAGGTCAACATTCTGCGCGGCCTGCTCACCAACATGGAGCGCCGGGCAGGGCAGCAGGGCAAGGGCGCCCGCGATCCGGATGGGGAGTGAGGCGCGCCGCCGCTTCGAGCCGCGGGACAAAAGTTGATCGCCGCCCTCGGGTATTAGACAATCCTCCTTTGCAGTCCGCCTCCGAGGATGCTGATTCATGCGTCTGACCACACGCGGCCGCTATGCCGTGACCGCCATGGTCGATCTGGCGCTGCACGGTTCGAAGGGGCCGGTGGCCCTGGCGGACATCGCCACCCGTCAGCACATCTCCCTGGCCTATCTCGAACAGCTCTTCGCCCGCCTGCGCAGGAACGGGCTGGTGTGCAGTGTGCGCGGCCCCGGTGGCGGCTATCGGCTGGCGGAAGCTGGCCTGGACATTGCGGTCGTGGACATCATCGATGCGGTGGACGAGTCCCTGGATGCCACCCGCTGCGGCGGCGGCAGCGATTGCCAGGATGGGCGGACCTGCCTCACCCACGAACTCTGGAGTGACCTGTCGTCGAGGATTCATGCCTTCCTCAAGGGCGTCACCCTCGGTCAGATCATCGACCGCCCGGAAATTCAGGCGGTGGGTCGACGGCAACGGCAGGCGACGGACGGGCCGGAACGGCGGTCCGGGGATCGCATCGACACCTTCTCGCTCGACCCGGCGCCCTTGAAGCCATGACTGCAGTCGTCCCGATGCCAGTTTATCTGGACAACGCCGCCACCACGCCGGTGGACCCGGACGTGGCCGCTGCCATGGCGGAATGCCTCACCACGGAGGGTGTGTTCGGCAATCCCGCGTCCCGCTCCCACCTCTACGGTTGGGACGCCGAGGAGCGGGTGGAACAGGCCCGCGTGGAAGTGGCTGAACTGCTGAACTGCGATCCCCGGGAGCTGGTCTGGACCTCCGGCGCCACGGAGTCAGACAACCTGGCCATCAAGGGCGTGCTGCTCGGTCCGCGGGCCCGCGGTCGGCACCTGATCACGTCCCGGATCGAGCACAAGGCCGTGATCGACAGTTGCCGCTGGCTGGAGAAGCAGGGCTTCGAGGTCACCTGGCTGACGCCGGAAGCGAATGGCGCCGTGACCGCGGCAGCGGTGGCCGAGGCACTGCGGCCGGATACCGCGCTGGTGTCGCTGATGGCGGTGAACAACGAACTCGGCGTGTTCAATGACATCGAGGCCATCACCGCCGTCACGCGGGCGGCCGGCATTCCGCTGCACGTGGACGCGGCCCAGGCCCTGGCCAAGGTTGCCATTGATCTCGCCGCGGTGCCGGTGGAACTGATGTCGTTCTCCGGGCACAAGATCTACGGACCCAAAGGCATCGGTGTCCTCTACGTCCGGCGCGATGCGGGTCTGGCGCTGGAACCGCAGATGCACGGCGGTGGGCACGAGCGCGGCCTGCGTTCCGGCACTCTGGCCACCCATCAGATCGTCGGCATGGGGCGGGCCTGTGCCGTGGCCGGCGCCGTGCTCGACGCCGAGATCAGCCGCCTGCGTGACCTGCGCGGCCGGTTTCTGGCGGGCCTCTCGGCACTGGACGACGTCCACCTCAATGGCGACGCCGAGCGCGGCGTGCCCGGCATCGTCAATCTGGCCTTCGGCGGCGTGGACGGCGAGGCCCTGATCTTGGCGCTGTCCGCCGATGTGGCCTGCTCGACGGCTTCCGCCTGTACCTCGGCGACCATCGAACCTTCCCACGTTCTCCGCGGCATCGGCCTCACGGACGAACTCGCCCACGCCTCGATCCGTTTTTCCCTGGGTCGATTCACCACGGCCGAGGAGGTGGATTTCGCTGCCGGTCGCGTGGTCGAGACCGTCACCCGGCTGCGTGCTTCCTTCGCCGGCCGGCCCCGTCGAGGTGCGCTCTGAAGGTCGCCTTCAGGTCATCGCTGCGCAGCGGATGATGCAATGCAAAATCGCCCTGGGCGCGTATAATGTGCGCCGCCTTGGGGTGCGGCTCCCATTGCCCGCGCCACCTGATTTTTTCGGACGTCTTGCTGGAGAGAGAACACGATGGCCCTTGAACGGACCCTGTCCATCATCAAGCCCGACGCGGTCGGCAACAACCACATCGGCGCGATCGAAGCACGGTTCGAAGAGGCCGGGCTGCGCATCGTTGCCCTGCGGATGCGCCACCTGTCCCGGGCTGAAGCCGCCGGCTTCTACGCCGAGCACGAGGGACGTCCGTTCTTCGAGGATCTGCTGAAGTTCATGACCTCCGGACCTGTGGTCGTGCAGGTGCTCGAGGGTGAAGATGCCGTGGCCGCCAATCGCAGGCTCATGGGTGCCACCGACCCGAAGAAGGCGGATGCTGGTACCATCCGGGCTGACTTTGCCACGTCCATCGACGCCAACGCGGTCCATGGCTCCGATTCACCGGAGTCCGCAGCCCGCGAGATCGCCTACTTCTTCAGCGCTCTGGACGTCCACCCTCGGAAAGGCTGATGACCACTGCAACCGCCACTGCCGTCACCGGGCCCGATGCCAGGGAGCCCGTGAACCTGATCGGCCTGCCGCGCGCAGAGCTCGAGCGCTTCTTTGCCGAGCTCGGCGAGCGGCCGTTTCGTGCCGTCCAGGTCATGAAGTGGCTGCACCATCGGGGCGCCGACGACTTCGCGTCCATGACCGATCTTTCCCGCGTCCTGCGCGCCAGACTCGAAGAGATGGCCGTGGTGGCCATGCCGGAAGTGGTGGCTGAGCACATCTCTTCGGACGGCACCCGCAAATGGCTCATGCGCCTGACCGACGGTCAGCGCATCGAGGTGGTGTTCATTCCGGAGAAGGATCGCGGCACCCTGTGCATCTCGTCCCAGGTGGGCTGCGCTCTGGACTGCAGTTTCTGCGCGACAGGCAAGCAGGGCTTCAACCGCAACCTCACCAGCGCCGAGATCGTCGGCCAGGTGCGGCAGGCCAGCCGCCGGCTGCAGGGCGTGGTGACGGATCGCGATCGGGCCATCACCAACATCGTGCTGATGGGCATGGGCGAACCCCTGCTCAACTTCGACGCCGTGCTGCCCGCCATCGACATCCTGCTCGACGACCTCGGCTACGGTATCTCCAAGCGCCGGCTGACCCTGTCCACGGCCGGGGTGGCGCCCGCCATCCTGCGGCTGGCGGAAGTCACCGACGTGGCCCTGGCCATATCCCTGCACGCGCCCGACGATGCCCTGCGCGATCAGCTGGTGCCCATCAATCGCCGCTATCCCATCGCCGAGCTGCTCGATGCGGTGCGCACCTATCTGGGACGGCTCGGTGACTGGCGTTCGGTGACCATCGAGTACACGCTGCTGGACGGCGTCAACGACAGCCTGGAGCAGGCCGAGGCGCTGGCCAAGCTGCTGGCCGATCTTCGTGACCGCTCCAAGATCAACCTCATCCCCTTCAATCCCTTCCCTGGATCGGGTTATCGTCGCCCCACTGAAGCGCGGGTACGGGCGTTCCAGACCCATCTTCTCGAGCGCGGTTTCGCTACCATGCTGCGGACCACCCGCGGCGAGGACATCGATGCCGCCTGTGGGCAGTTGGCCGGCAACTTCGAGGACCGCACGCGCAGACGCGAGCGCTACATAGCGAGACTCAAGGATCATGGTGCCATCACTCACCAAGCCGTTTGAGCGCAGCAGCAGGGGCATCTGGCTGGCGGCCTTCGTCGCGGCCCTTCTGACACTGTCGGGCTGTGCCACCACGCCGGCGAGCACCGGGCCGGGGGAGGTCGGCACGGTGGAAGAACGCGTGCGCGCCCACCTGGATCTGGCGGAAGGCTACCTGGACACCGGCGACCTCAATCGGGCCAAGCGACCTCTGGAGCGGGCAGAGCAGCTCGCCCCGCGATCCTGGGAAGTGCAGAGCCTGCGGGCACGCATTTCGTCGCGGGAAGGCGACTTCGAACTGGCCGAGCGGCACTTCCGGCAGGCCATCCGCTTCGCTGGCCGGGAACCCCGGGTGCGCAATGACTTTGGCGTCTTCCTCTACGAGCGCGGCCGCTACCCGGAGGCGGTGGAGCAGCTCACCCTGGCCGTCGCCGATCCGGGCAATCCCCAGCGGGCTATCGCCTACGAGAACCTGGGGTTGGCACAGCTGCAGGTGGGTGCCCGCACCGAGGCCCGCAATGCCTTCAACCGGGCCATCATGCTGCGCGAGCGCATGCCGGTCTCCCTGCTGGAACTGGCGGAGCTGGCCTTCGAGGATTCGGACTTTCCCCAGGCCACGACCTATTTCGATCGCTTCCGGGGCATGAGCCGGCAAACCCCGCGCAGCCTCTGGCTGGGTATCCGCCTCGCCCGTGTGTTCGACAACACGGACGCCGAGGCCAGCTACGCGCTGCAGCTGCGTAATCTCTACCCCTCGTCTGCAGAATACCTGCTCTATCAGGAGTCCCTGCGTGACGGATGAGCGCGCCGAGGACGCCGCCGTCGACAGCACCGGAGGTCGTGCCGCAGCGGAATCCGGCTTCGGAGAGCGCCTGGCGGCAGAGCGCGAACAGCACGGGCTGAGTCAGGCAGACGTGGCTCGGGCCTTGAATCTGCGGGTGGCCGTGATCGTCGCGCTGGAGGAGGAAGACTTCGGCGCGCTGCCGAAGATGGCCTTCGTCCGCGGCTATGCCCGTTCCTATGCGCGGCTGCTCGGTTTTCCCGAAGCGGATATCGCCGAGGCCCTGGCATCCTGGCGCGCCCCGGAGGATGACGGTCGACTGCCGCTCTCGCCCGCCTCGGTGGTCGCCAAGCGCAGTCTCGGCAGCGGTCTGCACGGCCACGCGGGGCTGATCCTGACCTTGCTCAGTATCCTGGTGGTCGTTGTGCTGGGAGCGGTGCTGGTCATGATCTGGCCCGAGGGTGGCTTTCAGGCCATGCGTTCGGAGTCGGCGGCAGAGCCGCCGGCCGCGGCGCCAGCAGCGGCTCCGGCAACCCGGTCAGTCCCGCTGTCGGCTCCCCGGCTGCAGTTGGACGCTGTCGACGTGCCCGGCGCAGACCAGGCCATGGGTCAGGAAGAGGCCTTTGCCGACGACGGCTACGACGGCAGTCAAGCGGCGGAGGAAGCAGCAGCGGAAGCAGCAGCGCAAGCGCAGCAGGAAGCGACACAGCTCCCCACTCAGGGATCCCGCCCGGATCCGGCGCCGCCCGCCGCAGTCGCTGACAGCGGCGCTCAGGGCGCAGCAGCGGGCTTTGCCGTGCGTCGCGAGAGTGTCGACAGCGGCCGCGTGCTGAGGGTGTACGCCCAGGGCGAGGATCAGGTCCTCCTGCGCTTCAGCAGCGACTGCTGGGTCGAGATTCGTGATGCCGAAGGGCGGGGCATCGTCAGTGATCTCGGCCGTGAAGGTCAGACCTTCGAGGTTCATGGCAAGGGACCCTTCCGAATCCTGCTGGGCTATGCCCACGGGGTCGAAGTGACCTACAACGGGGAACCGGTCGGGCTCGCCCCCCACATTCGTAACGACATCGCTTCGCTCGTGGTCGGTCGCTGACCGTTCGCGCCATTCAGGAATGTTCATGAAAAAGATCCAGTCTGTACGGGGCATGCCCGATGTTCTGCCCGGTGTTTCCAGGCGTTGGCAGTGGCTGGAGCGTCAGGCCCAGGACATCCTGGCAGCCTGGGGATATCGCCAGATCCGGCTGCCCGTGCTGGAGCACACGGGGCTGTTTGCCCGCTCGGTGGGCGAGAGCACGGATATCGTTGCCAAGGAGATGTACACCTTTGCCGATCGCAGCGGCGACTCCGTCACGCTGCGTCCTGAGGGCACGGCGGGCTGCGTGCGTGCCTGCGAGGAGCATGGGCTGCTGTTCAATCAGACCCAGCGGCTCTGGTATGCGGGCCCCATGTTCCGCTATGAGCGCCCCCAGAAGGGCCGCTACCGGCAGTTCGAGCAGATTGGCGTGGAGTGCTTCGGTTTCGAGGGTCCGGACATCGACGCCGAACTCATCGTGATGACGGCGGAGCTGTGGCGCAGGCTGGGCGTGGCCGAGGCGGTGACCCTGGAGCTCAACAGCTTAGGCTCGCCCGAGGCGCGGGCGGTGTATCGCGATGCGCTGGTGTCCTGGTTGACGCCCTACCGGGATGATCTCGACGCCGACAGCCAGCGGCGGTTGCTGCAGAATCCGCTGCGGATCTTCGATTCCAAGGTGGCGCGGACCCGGGAGATCATGGCCCAGGCGCCGCTTTTCGCCGACTACCTCGATGATGCTTCCAAGGCCCATTTCGAGGGTCTGCAGGCCCTGCTGGAGGCGGCGGCGGTGCCCTTTGTGGTCAATCCCCGTATCGTCCGCGGCCTGGACTACTACAGCCGGACGGTGTTCGAGTGGACCACGGACCGGCTCGGTGCCCAGGGCACCGTGTGTGCCGGAGGTCGCTATGACGGTCTGGTGGCGCAGCTTGGTGGCCGGCCCACGCCGGCGGTGGGGTTCGCCATGGGTCTGGAGCGGGTACTGCTCCTCGCCGAGGCCGTCGAGGCGCTGCCCGTGGAACTCGAGCAGGATGTGGACGTCTATCTGCTGAGCCTGGACGATGCCGAGCTGGCCTTGAGCTTGACCTTGGCGCAGGAACTTCGGGCAGCGGTGCCTGGCCTGCGGCTGCAGATGCACTGCGGCGGCGGCAAGCCGAAATCGCGGCTGAAACGTGCCGACGGCAGCGGGGCGGAACTGGCCCTGATTCTGGGTGAGGAGGAAGTGGCCGCCGGTACGGTGACCGTGAAGTCCCTGCGTGCCGGCGGCGAGCAGCGTACCCTGGACAAGACGGCACTGATCGAGACATTGCGGGCGCTGGTGGCGGGTCGCGCGGACGGGAGAGACGGCAAGTGAGTGAGTATCGCAGTGACGAGGAGACCGTCGAGGTCATCGCGAACTGGTGGAAAGAGAATGGCGCCTTCATGGTGGGCACGATCGTGCTGGTGGTCGGTGGCGTGCTGGGCTGGAACTGGTGGCAGAGCCAGCAGCTGGCCAGTTCCGAGAATGCGGCGGCGATCTATGCCGCCTGGGAGCGGGCCAGTGATGCGGAGCGGCAGGCGCTGGCGGCAGAGCTGAGGGAATCCTACCCGCGGTCGGCCTATCGGGCTCTGGTGGCCTTCGAATCGGCGCGAGTGGCCATGGACGGTGGTGATTCCGTTGCGGCCCGGGAGGCGCTGGAAGTCGTCCTGAGTGTGCCCGTGCCGAAGCAGATGCAGGATGTGGCACGCATTCGCCTGGCCCGGGTCGCTCTGGACGAGGGCGACGCCGAGGCCGCCCTGGGCTATCTCAATGCCATCGGTGGTGCCACGGAACTGAGCCTGGCCGAAGAACTGCGCGGCGATGCGCTGCGTCTGCTCGGTCGCCACGACGAAGCCCTGGCAGCCTACGGAAGGGCCCTGGCCAGTGCCGAAATGGCCCGTCCGCTGCTGGAAATCAAGCAGGAAGACCTCCGCGGCCGGCTGGCAGGAGGGCGCCTGTGATGACGTCCACCTGGCTTACGTACTGCAGCCGCATCCTCGTGGTCGCTCTGCTCACCGGCTCGGTGGCGGGATGCGCTTGGCTGCAGCGCATCAACCCGTTTTCCAGCGATGACGATGAGCTGAAGCCGGCGCCGCTGATGGAATTCACGCCGGAAGCGCGTCTGCGCACCGAATGGCGGGAATCCGTGGGTGCCGGCCTTGGCCGCCGCTACAACCGCCTGGAGCCGGCCGTCCGCGGCAACCGCATCTACACTGCAGACGCCTACGGCATGGTCGAGGCGCGGGACCGGGAAACGGGCGAGCGCATCTGGCAGACCCGGATTGGCATTCCTGAAGGTGCGCTGCTTGGCGCGATAGCGGTCTGGGAGCGAGACAACGACCGTGGCAGCTTCGTCACCGGCGGCGTCTATGCCGACGATTTCGCCGTCTTCGTCGGGACCGCCCGCGGTGAACTCTTTGCCCTGCGCGCCGACGACGGTGGTGAATTGTGGCGGGTCACGCTGTCCAGCGAGGTCCTCGCACCGGCCGCATCGAGCCGTGATCACATTTTCGCCGTGACGGGCGATGGCCGCCTGCGGGCGCTGTCGCGCTCGGATGGCCGTCAGATCTGGAGTTATGACACTCAGGTTCCGGTGCTGTCCCTGCGCGGAACCTCGGCGCCGGTGTACAGCGATCCGCTGGTGTTCCAGGGCTTCTCCAGCGGCCGCTTGACGGCGCTGCGTGGTGACAGCGGCCAGGTGGTCTGGGAAGTGCCGGTGGGCGTGCCCACCGGACGTTCCGAACTCGAGCGCATGGCGGACGTGGACGGCACGCCCCTGATCACGCCCGCGGGTGCCTTTGCGGTGAGCTACCAGGGTGCGGTGAAGTCGCTGCGCCTGCAGGACGGTTTCACCCAGTGGGAGCGGCCCATGTCCAGCTTCGTGCCGCTGGCAGAAGGATACGGCCAGCTCTATGTGGTCGACGACCAGGGCGTGCTGCATGCCCTGGACCAGGGCACCGGGACGGTGATCTGGCAGCAGGACGGGTTGCTGCGGCGGGGCGTGACGGGTGCGGCCAGCGTCGGGGCCCATGTGGCGGTGGCTGATGCGGAGGGCTTCCTGCACGTATTCGCCCAGACCGACGGCCGGCCCGTGGCCCGGACCCGTATCGATCGCCGCGGCATCCGGGTGGCGCCCTACAGCGATGGTTCCCGGCTCTACGTGCTGGGCAACAGCGGACGGCTCGAAGTCTTGCGCGTCGAATCGAACTGACGCGAGCCCCGCAAAGCGAGAGACAATCATGGTTTCCCCGGTGCTCGCACTGGTGGGTCGGCCGAACGTCGGCAAGTCCACCCTGTTCAATCGACTCACCCGGTCCCGGGATGCGCTGGTGGCGGATCTGCCGGGCCTGACCCGTGATCGCCAGTACGGCCTGGCCCGGCTCGACGGTCGCACCTGCGTCATCATCGATACCGGTGGCCTCACCGGCGAAGACGCCGGCATCGACGAAGCCATGGCCAAACAGACCCTGATGGCGGTGGACGAGGCCGATCTGGTGCTGTTCATGGTGGATGCGCGTGCCGGCCTGACATCCGGCGACGAACTCATCATCGAACGCCTGCGCCGCCTTGGTCGCGATCCGGTCCTGGTGGTCAACAAGAGCGACGGGGTGGGCGAAGACGCCGCCTTGGCGGAATTCTCCGGCTTCGGCTTTGCCGCCACCACGGCCATTTCCGCAGCCCACGGCCGTGGCATGCGGGACCTCATCAGCCTCGTGCTGGAGCAGCTGCCGCCCCCCGGACCCGACGAACGCATCGGCGACGAACTCGACCTCGATGCGGAGGAGGGTGCCGATGAGGCGGCCCGGGAGGCCCGTGGCGTGGTCATCACCGTGGTGGGGCGCCCGAACGTGGGCAAGTCCACCCTGGTCAATCGGCTGCTCGGTGAGGACCGGGTGGTGGTCTTCGACGAGGCGGGCACCACCCGGGATTCCATCTTCATTCCCTACGAGCGCGATGGTAAGCGCTACACCCTGGTGGATACCGCTGGGGTGAGGCGCCGCGGCCGGGTCTCGGAGGTGGTGGAGAAGTTCAGCATCGTCAAGACCCTGCAGGCCATCGACCGCGCCGACGTGGTGATTGTGGTGGCGGATGCCCGCGATGGTCTGGTGGATCAGGACCTGCACCTGCTCGGTACCGTGCTCGAGCATGGTCGTGCGGCGGTGCTGGCCATCAACAAATGGGATGGGCTGAGCGTCGATCAGCGCCGTGCCGTGCAGGAGGAGATGGACCGCAAGCTCAGCTTCGCGCCCTGGCTGCGCAGCCATCTGATCTCGGCGCTGCATGGCTCCGGGGTCGGTGATCTTTACGGGTCCATTCACGAGGCGCACATTAGCGCCACCGGCAAGCTGTCCACGCCGCGCCTGACCGCCATTCTCATCGATGCGGTCACCGCCCACGCGCCCCCCTTGCGCCATGGCCGGCGCATCAAGCTGCGCTACGCCCACTCCGGCGGCCTGCGGCCACCGCGCATCGTCATCCACGGCAATCAGGTGGAGCATCTGCCGGATCAGTACAAGCGCTACCTGGAGAACGCCTTCCGCAGTGCGCTGGATCTGCACGGCACGCCCCTGCGTATCGAAACCAAGGCCGGCAGCAATCCCTTCGCCGGCCGCAAGAACGTCCTCACGCCCCGACAGATCAAGAAACGCCAGCGCTTGAAGAAGCACGTGAAGAAGAAGGGCCGCTAGGGCCCGCCACCGTCGAGCATCCGGGTTCGTCCGGATGCTCCACTAACACCGACGCCACAAAGAAAAAGGCCCCGGTTCTTGCGAACCAGGGCCTTCGGTATAGCTTGCGCGGGTCAGGTCAGACGGCGCGGGTCTGCAGCCGGCGCTGACGAAGACCGAGCACCAGCAGCAGGCCGAGGGCGATCAGGGCCAGTGAGCCGGGCTCTGGCACGGGCTTGGGCTTCCAGGTCAGGATGGCTTGATTGTTCGTTGGGTTGTCTGGGAGCAGTACGTAAAACTGGTACTGGCTGCTGATCTGATTCTGAAGTCCGTCAAGAAAGGTATCTTCCGCGATGCCGATGGCGGTTGAGAAGTTGCTTGCTCTGAAGTTGCCGGTCCCCAGGTCGAAGTTGCCAGCGTCATAAATGATCTCCCAGATTGCCAGCTGGAATGCAGCTGACTGGGCGCCGTTCGAGATGCTGTCGTAATGCGTGTCGAAAAGATTGCCGAGCCAGCCAGCGACGGCGTTGAAGCTCGAGTCTTCTATCGCTTGAACCGTGTAGCTGCCGTTCTTCAGCGTGTTGGTGACGTCTATACAGAAACCGAGGAGCTCGTCGCCGAATAGTCCGCTCAAGTCATTGGACACGTCGAAGCTGAATTCCCCTGCTTTCACGCCTGTGGACACCGCGGGGCTCTGGAGCGAAATGTTGCCCTGCTGAGATCCTTGACTGAAGAGTGGATCGCCCTTGGTGAGGGTGAGGGTCGACGCGTGTGCGGAGACCGAGGCCAGGATCAGGGCCATCGTGGCGATGGCGATTCGCATGGGTGCTGTCATGTTTTGAGCTCCGTGTGAAAATTGCTTTCTCCAGGGCAGGCAAAATTGGGGCCATGTATGTTAAGAAATTGAAACGTATAGATAATTTCAGTTCCTCTCCGTGACTGCTTCCTACAAGGTGTAAAGATCCTTGACGTTTTTGCAGCGGCTGGGCCAGGAACCCACGATCTCGAAAAGTATATTTTAAACAAAGAGTTAGCTTAAATCGTCGAGTTGAACCCCAGCGATTTGGAGGGCTATCCAGCCAGAGATGGTTGCGCTGACAGCTCTCGGACCTCCTCTTGGTGAGCCCTTTTGCATGCCGGAAAGCGTTGATCCCTCTGGCGGCTCCCAATTCCAGCGCTTTCAGCGCATTGGGGGCGGAGCAAAGCGTCAAGAGGCTGCTTACAGGCGTCGAAAAGCTTTACACCCTTCCAGCGGGCGCTTTCGGCAATGCTCAGGCGTCCGGGTCGGGAACGGCCTTGCCGGCGTGGACTTCGAGGATGCCGCCGGCGAGGCGGGCGTGGAGGACTTCTCCTTCCTTTACTGCCTCAGGACGCCGGATGACCGTGCCAAAGCGGGTCGTGTCCGGGCGGCTCAGGATGGCGTAGCCCCGTTCCACCACGGCCAGGGGATTGAAGGCGTTGAGGGCGCCGGCGAGTCGCTGCTGTTCGCTGCGCTTGCGGTCGATGAGTCGGGTTTCGGCACTGACAAGTCTTCGTTCGAGACCGTTCAAGCGGGCGCGCTCGCGCAGGACGAGCTGCCCGGGCTGGGCCTGCAGCAGGCGGCGCTGCAGCCGCTGCAGGCGTTCACCGCCGCGCAGCAGCCGGCTGCTGGGGCTGGCGTGGATCAGGCGTTTGCGCAGGGCGGCGAGACGCTCCCCGCGGCGATGGAGGTCGCGGTCCAGCTCCCGGCGGATGCGCAGGTCGAGTTCGTCCAGGCGCTGGCTGCGCTCCCGCAGCAGATGGCCAGGATGCCGCAGTCGCCGGGACAGATGCCGCAGTCGTTCCCGGACCTGTTCGAAATGGCGGCGCGCGGTGACGTGCAGGCGCCGTTCGAACCCGGCAAAGGCCGCCAGCCACTCCATGCGATCCGGGACCGCCAGCTCCGCAGCGGCGGACGGTGTGGCGGCGCGCAGATCGGCCACCAGATCGGCGATGGTCACGTCCACCTCGTGGCCGACGGCTGAGATGACGGGGATGGGGCTGGCGACGATGGCCCGGGCCAGACCTTCGTCATTGAAGGCCCAGAGGTCCTCCAGGGAGCCGCCACCGCGACCGATGATCAGCAGCTCCGGCGCCCGCTCCGGTGACTCTTCCCGCCAGCGAGCCAGACGCTCGAGGGCAGCGATGAGTTCACTGGGTGCGGCATCGCCCTGGACGGCACTGGGGATCAGCGTCACGTCTGCGGCGGGCCAGCGGCGGCCGAGGACGGTGAGGATGTCGCGGATGGCCGCGCCTGTGGCGGAGGTGATCACCGCCAGATGTTTCGGCAGGGCAGGCAGCGGGCGTTTGCGCTCGGCTGCGAACAGGCCTTCGGCATCCAGCTTGGCGCGCAGCTGCTCGAAGGCGAGCCGCAAGGCCCCCTCGCCGGCCGGCTCGATGTGATCGACGATGACCTGGAACTCGCCCCGGCCGAGGTAGAGACTGACCCGGCCCCGCAGCAGGATCTTCAGGCCGTTCTCGGGCTGGAACTTCAGCCGCATGTTGCGATTCTTGAACATCGCGCAGCGGACCTGGGCGCGGGCGTCCTTGAGGGAAAAGTACCAGTGGCCGGAACCGGGGCGGGCTAAGTTCGAGACCTCACCCTCCAGCCAGATCAGGCCGAAGTTTTCCTCCAGTACCACCTGCGCCTCGGCATTGAGCTGGCTGGGCGTGAGTACCCGCCGCGGGGGCTCGGTGGGCCGGAGGGGGCCTTCAGGATGGGTGGAAGTCGGACTCATGACGCCATGTTAGCAGTGGCAGGCGCTCCAGGGCTGCTCCGGTTTACTTCCAGCAGACCCCGGCGTAGCATTGCGCGCTTCATCTGCGGGGAGGACCTGTCGCATGCTCCGCATCGCACACGACGCACTCACATTCGATGATGTACTCCTCCTGCCTGCCTACTCTGAAGTGCTGCCCTCCCAGGTCTCCCTGGGGACCCGCCTGAGCCGCAACATCAACCTGAACATTCCCCTGATTTCTGCGGCCATGGACACCGTGACCGAGGGTCGGCTGGCCATTGCCATCGCCCAGGAAGGCGGCATCGGCATCATCCACAAGAACATGACCATCGAGCGTCAGGCCCGAGAGGTGCGTTCGGTGAAGAAGTTCGAGAGTGGTGTCATCCGTGACCCCATCACGATCTCGCCGGATGCCACCGTCCGCCAGCTCATCGACCTCACCCGGGAAAACAACATTTCCGGTGTGCCGGTGGTCAAGGGCGAGGATCTGCTCGGCATTGTCACCAGTCGCGACGTCCGTTTCGAGCCCAAGCTCGACAACACCGTGGCCGAGATCATGACGCCCAAGGACAAGCTGGTGACCGTGAAGGAGGGCGCCAGCCAAAAGACCGTGATGGAACTGCTGCACCGCTACCGCATTGAGAAGGTGCTGGTGGTGAACGACGACTTCGCCTTGCGCGGGCTGATCACCGTCAAGGACATCAACAAGGCCCTGCGCTACCCGAACGCCTGCAAGGACGATCAGGGCCGGCTGCGTGCCGGCGCCAGTGTCGGCACCTCGGCAGATACCGAGGAGCGGGTGGCGGCCCTGGTGGAAGCCGGTGTGGACGTGATCGTCGTCGACACCGCCCACGGCCACTCCCGCGGCGTCCTGGAGCGCGTGCGCTGGATGAAGCAGCACTACCCGGACATCGACGTCATCGGCGGCAATGTGGGTACCGCAGACGGTGCCCTGGCGCTGGTGGAAGCCGGCGCCGATGCGGTGAAGGTAGGCATCGGCCCCGGCTCCATCTGCACCACCCGCATCGTCACCGGGATCGGTGTACCCCAGATCACGGCGGTGGCGGAGGTGGTGGCGGCACTGGAAGGGACGGATGTGACTGTCATCGCCGATGGCGGCATCCGCTTCTCGGGCGATCTCGCCAAGGCCATCGTCGCCGGCGCCCATGTGGTGATGGTAGGCAGTCTGCTGGCCGGCACCGACGAGGCGCCGGGCGAGGTGGAACTGTTCCAGGGGCGGACCTACAAGGCCTATCGCGGCATGGGATCCATCGGTGCCATGGAAGGGCCCCACGGCTCCTCCGACCGCTACTTCCAGGGGCCGGAAACGGACACCCGCAAGCTGGTGCCCGAGGGCATCGAGGGGCGGGTGCCCTATCGCGGACCCATGGGAGCCATCGTCGGCCAGCTCATGGGTGGCCTGCGGGCAAGCATGGGCTACACCGGCTCGCCGGACATTCCCTCCATGCGTACCCGACCCCAGTTCACCCGGGTGACCCACGCCAGCATGATCGAGAGTCATCCCCACAATGTCAGCATCACCAAGGAAGCGCCCAACTATCCGCTGGGTTGATGGCACACGGCCTGCTACGGGACATTCATGAGCCAGGACATCCATACCCAGAGGATTCTCATCCTCGATTTCGGTTCCCAGTACACCCAGCTCATTGCCCGTCGCGTGCGCGAACTCGGCGTGTTCTGCGAGATCGTTCCCTTCGACCTGGATGCAGCCGAGCTGCGGGCGCTTTCACCTCACGGCATCATTCTTTCGGGTGGGCCGGAGAGCGTGACCCTGGACACCACGCCCCGGGCGCCTGCTGCCGTCTTCGAACTCGGCGTGCCGGTGCTCGGCATCTGCTACGGCATGCAGACCATGGCGAGCCAACTCGGTGGCGCCGTGGAGGGCTCCGAGCATCGGGAGTTCGGCCACGCGCGGGTTCAGGTCAGCGCTCCCTGCGCCATTCTCGGCGACCTCGAGGATGCCCGGGAGGGTGATGCCCGGCTGCTCGACGTCTGGATGAGCCATGGCGACCGGGTGGCTGCGCTGCCGGCCGGCTTTCAACTCGTGGGCATCTCCGACAATGCGCCCATCGCCGCCATGGCGGACGAGACGCGTCGCTTCTATGGCCTGCAGTTTCACCCGGAAGTCACCCATACCCGTCAGGGCCAGGGCATCCTGCGGCGCTTCGTTCGCGACGTCTGTGGCTGCGAGGCCCTGTGGACGGCCGCCAACATCGTCGAGGACGCCATCGAGCAGGTCCGTGCCCAGGTGGGTGACGGTCAGGTCATCCTCGGATTGTCCGGTGGGGTGGACTCCTCGGTGGTGGCGGCCCTGCTCAACCGCGCCATCGGCAAGCAGCTCACCTGTGTGTTCGTGGACAACGGGCTGCTGCGCCTGAACGAAGGGGGTCAGGTCATGGAGGCCTTTGCCGCCGCCACCGACAACACCTTCGATCTGAACATCATCCGGGTGGATGCCGAAGACGAGTTTCTCGATCGGCTCCATGGCGTGGCTGATCCGGAAACCAAGCGCAAACTCATCGGCCAGACCTTCATCGACGTCTTCGAGCGCGAGGCGGCGAAGATCGAAGGGGCCCGTTTCCTGGCTCAGGGCACCATCTATCCCGACGTCATCGAGTCGGCGGCGTCGAAGTTCGGCAAGGCCCACGGCATCAAGTCCCACCACAACGTCGGCGGCCTGCCCGAGCGCATGAACCTGGAACTGGTGGAGCCCCTGCGGGAACTGTTCAAGGACGAGGTCCGGCGTATCGGCCTCGAACTCGGCCTGCCCTACGATCTGGTCTACCGGCACCCCTTCCCGGGCCCGGGGCTGGGCGTGCGCATCTTAGGCGAGGTGAAGAAGGAGTACGCCGACCTGCTGCGTGAAGCCGACGCCATCTTCATCGAAGAGCTGCACGCCGCCGACTGGTACCACAAGGTCAACCAGGCCTTCACGGTGTTCATGCCGGTGAAGTCCGTGGGCGTGGTGGGCGATGCCAGACGCTACGAGTACGTGGTGGCGCTGCGGGCCGTGGAGACCATCGACTTCATGACGGCGCGCTGGGCGGAGCTGCCCTATTCGCTGCTGGCTCGGGTCTCCAACCGGATCATCAACGAGATCGCCGGTATTTCCCGGGTGGTTTACGACATCTCCAGCAAGCCGCCCGCCACCATCGAGTGGGAATGATGGACGCAGAGCCCAGGCGTGATGCCGACACCGACTGAGCAGCCCCACCGGAACGACGACGAACGCTTCATGCGCCGTGCCCTGGACCTCGCGGCCGAAGGTGCGGCGCTGGGGGAAGTGCCGGTGGGTGCGCTGGTGGTCATCGATGGAGCAGTGGTCGGTGAGGGCTTCAACCGTCCCCTTCGCAGCTGCGACCCCACCGCCCATGCGGAGATGGAAGCCCTGCGTGCTGCGGCCACACGGCTCGGCAACTACCGCCTCACGGGCAGCACCCTCTACGTCACCATCGAACCCTGCACCATGTGCGCCGGTGCCCTGGTGCACGCCCGGGTGGCGCGGCTGGTCTACGGTGCCGCCGAACCGCGCTCCGGCGCGGTCGTCAGCAGCGCCCGGGTTCTGGACAATCCGGCCTTGAACCATCATGTGACCGTCACCGCCGGAGTGCTGGAGGAGGCAGCGGCGACGCTGCTGCGAGATTTTTTTCGTGCGCGGCGCGCACGGACCCAACCTGGAGCCCTGGACGTTTGAACGCTGCGAACCTGCTCGATCTTGCCGGCGGTGAAGCCGTTTCCGAGTTCCGCCGCAGCAAGCTGCTTGAAGCGCTGGCTCTGCGGGAGCCCGGCATCTCGGATCTCTCGGCGCGCTATTGTCATCTGGTCGAGCTGGCCCGCCCACTGGACGCGCGGGAACGCACCCTGCTCGAGCGGCTGCTGCGCTATGGCCCCCGGAACACGGTAAAGCCTGCAGGGACTGCTTTCGCGTTGGTGGTGCCGCGGCCGGGCACCCAGTCGCCCTGGTCCAGCAAGGCCAGTGACATTGCCCACAACTGTGGTCTCGACGCGGTGCTGCGCATCGAGCGCGGCGTGCGCTGGTGGATCACGGGTGAGGTGGTCGAGCGCCGGGTCGTGGAAGCCATGCTGCACGATCGCATGACGGAAGCGGTGCTGCCTGCCGGCGCGGATGCGGGCATCCTGTTTCGCCACGCCGAGCCGGCGCCGCTGGCGCGTGTGGCGCTGGGCCATGACGGAATCGCAGCCCTGCAGGCAGCCAATGAGCGCCTCGGGCTGGCCCTCTCCGAGGACGAAATCGCTTATCTGCTGACGTCCTTCCAAGGTCTCGGGCGCGATCCCACCGACGTGGAACTGATGATGTTCGCCCAGGCGAACTCGGAGCATTGCCGCCACAAGATCTTCAACGCCTCCTGGACCGTGGACGGTGAGGCCCGGCCGCGCTCCCTGTTCGCCATGATCAAGAACACCTTCGAGGCCAGCAACGGCCGCGGGGTGCTGTCGGCCTATGCGGACAACGCCTCGGTGATCGAAGGCAGCGAGGCTTCCCGCTTCTTCGTCGATCCGGTCACCCGCAGCTATGAATTCCGGCGCGAGCCCATCCACATCCTGATGAAGGTGGAGACCCACAACCACCCGACGGCCATCGCGCCCTTCCCGGGTGCGGCCACCGGTTCCGGCGGAGAGATCCGCGACGAGGGTGCCGTGGGGCGTGGCTCGAAGCCCAAGGCGGGCCTGACCGGGTTCAGCGTTTCCCATCTGGAGATTCCCGGCTACGAGCAGCCCTGGGAAACCGGATACGGCCGCCCGGCGCGCATCGCCTCGGCGCTTTCCATCATGCTGGAAGGCCCCATCGGTGCTGCGAGCTTCAACAACGAGTTCGGCCGACCGGCCTTGTGCGGCTACTTCCGCTGCTTCGAACAGGCCGTGGATCTCGGGTCCGGACCGGAAGTCCGCGGCTATCACAAGCCCATCATGATCGCCGGCGGGCTCGGCAATATTCGCGTCGAACACATCGAGGCGGAGCCGGTGGTGCCGGGAGCGCCGCTGGTGGTCCTTGGCGGACCGGCCATGCTCATCGGGCTCGGTGGCGGTGCGGCGTCGTCCATGGCCAGCGGTGCGAGTGATGCGGAACTGGATTTCGCGTCGGTGCAGCGCGGCAACCCCGAGATGCAGCGTCGTTGCCAGGAGGTCATCGACGGCTGCTGGGCCCTGGGCGCGGACAATCCCATTGCGCTGATCCACGACGTGGGCGCCGGCGGCTTGTCCAACGCCCTGCCGGAGCTGGTCAAGGATGGCGGTGTCGGCGGTCGTTTCGATCTGCGCGCCATTCCCAGTGCCGAGTCCGGGCTGGCCCCCATCGAGATCTGGTGCAACGAGGCCCAGGAGCGTTACGTCATCGCCCTGCATCCGGAGCGTCTGGATACCTTTGCCGAGCTCTGCCGCCGGGAGCGCTGTCCCTGGGCCGTGGTGGGGACGGCCACGGCCGAGCCCGATCTGCACGTGGCGGACCCGACCCTGGGTGAGGCGCCAGTGGATCTGCCGCTGTCGGTCCTGTTCGGCAAGCCGCCGAAGATGGAGCGCAGCTTCGACACCGTGCAGCGGCGGCCGCCGGCACTGGATCTCGCCGGCATCGACCCGGCCGAAGCGGCCGAGCGCGTACTGCGGTTTCCCGCCGTGGCCAGCAAGTCCTTCCTGATCACCATTGGTGATCGCAGCATTACCGGCCTGGTGGCGCGCGATCAGATGGTCGGGCCCTGGCAGGTGCCAGTGGCTGACGTGGCGGTGACGGCGGCGGCCTTCGACACCGTGGCCGGCGAGGCCATGGCCATGGGGGAACGCACGCCGCTGGCGTTGATCGATTCCGCGGCAGCAGCGCGCGTGGCCGTGGGGGAGGCCATCACCAATCTGATGGCGGCGGACGTCAGTGAGCTTGCGGACATCAAATTGTCCGCCAACTGGATGGCGGCGGCGGGCCACGGACACGAGGATCAGGCCCTCTACGAGGCCGTTCACGCGGTGGGCATGGAACTGTGTCCGGCGCTGGGTATCTGCATTCCCGTGGGCAAGGACTCCCTGTCCATGCGCACGGTCTGGGACGACGCCGGTGAGCCCCGCAGCGTGGTGGCCCCGGTGTCCCTGATCGTGTCCGCCTTCGCGCCGGTGGCCGATGTCACCCGGACGCTGACGCCGGAACTGCGGCGTGATGCGGGATCCACCCGGCTGCTCTGGATCGATCTCGGCGCCGGACAGGCCCGTCTCGGCGGCTCGGTGCTGGCCCAGGTCTACCAGCAGTTCGGGGACTTGGGACCGGACCTCGATGATCCGACGCGTCTGCGGGCCATGTTCGAGGCCATCCGCACTCTGGCGGCAGAGGGCGAACTGCTGGCCTATCACGATGTCTCCGATGGCGGAGTGTGGGCCACGGTCTGCGAAATGGCCTTTGCCAGCCGCTTGGGTCTGGACATCGATCTGGGCGCCCAGGTGAATACAGCCGAAGCGGTGCTCGGCCGACTCTTTGCCGAGGAGCTGGGTGCTGTCGTGCAGGTTCGCGCCGACCGCAGCCAAACATTGATCCAGAGGCTGGAAGAGCGCGGGCTCTCCGGCTGCGTCCATGATCTCGGCAGCCCCCGCGCTGACGGATTGATCGAGGTGCGCGGCGGTGATCGGATGTGGATGGCATCCGATCGCAGCACCCTGCAGCAGATCTGGGCCGAGACCAGTCAGCGCCTGCAGGCCCTGCGGGACGACCCGGCCTGCGCAGCGGAGGAGTTCGCCCGCATTGGTGCCGATGAGCCCGGCCTGCAGCCGAAGATTGCCTTCGACATGGGCGACGACGTGACGGCGCCGCTGATCGGCACCGGCGCCAGACCGCGCATCGCGGTGCTGCGGGAGCAGGGCGTCAACGGTCAGGTGGAGATGGCCGCCGCATTTCATCTTGCCGGGTTCGAGGCCGTGGATCTGCATGTGTCGGAACTCATGGACGGCAGCCGCAGCCTGGGCGACGTGCAGGGGCTGGTGGCCTGCGGCGGCTTTTCCTATGGCGATGTACTCGGTGCCGGTGAGGGCTGGGCCAAGTCCATTCTGTTCCACGATCGGACCCGGGCGCTGTTCGAGGCCTTTTTGGCACGCGGCGATCGCTTCGCCCTGGGTATCTGTAACGGCTGTCAGATGTTCTCGGCCCTGGCCGAACTGATTCCGGGTACCGAGGACTGGCCGCGCTTCGTTCGCAACCGCAGCGAGCAGTTCGAGGCCCGGCTGGTGCAGGTGGAAATCGATCCGGGTCCGTCGCTGCTGCTGGCCGGCATGGCGGGCACGCGGGTGCCGGTGGCGGTGGCCCATGGTGAAGGGCGTGCTGAGTTCGCCACGGTTGCCGAGGCTTCCAGGTTTGCCGACAGCGGCCGCATTGCGGCGCGCTACGTGGAAGGCGACGGCCAGACCGCCGTCCGCTATCCCGCCAACCCCAACGGTTCTCCTGAGGGGATCGCGGCCATCACCAATGCCGACGGCCGCATCACCCTGATGATGCCGCACCCTGAGCGGGTCTTCCTCACCCGGCAGCTGTCCTGGCATCCGCCCGAGTGGGGCGAGTTTTCACCCTGGATGCGGCTGTTCCGCAATGCCAGGGTGTGGCTGGGCTGACGATCTACTGTCGGCACATTTCGACGGGATGGATATGCGCCGATCTGCAGGCCGTTCAGCGAAGGCAGCGACATCAGCTTTGGCGCGGCGCCCCGCAATCGGCCCAATCGCTGCGCGATCAGGGCCTTCCCACAAGAGCGCGACAAGGCCCCCCATGAACGAGGGCGGGGCGGGAGGGGGCGTCAGTGCTGTCCCACGGCCGATGCGGCCGGAGCCGGTTCGTCGGCGGAGGGCGCGGCTGCTGACGATTCGCGAAAGTAGTCCTCAGGCTTGAACACGTCCACTTCCCAGACCGCCAGCACGGCGGCGTGGGCTTCCCGCAGCTGTTCCGCTTCGGCCTGATTCACGATGCCGGCTTCAAGTGCTGCATCGGCGATCTCGTACTCGGATCCTCCCGGCAGTTGGTGGGACTTGCGTGCCTTGGCCACGCGCTTGCGCAGCGCCGCTGCTTCCTGGTGCAGGCGGAAGGCCCGCAGCATGCGGCCGGGTCCCGTGGGGCCTTCCTCGATCCTGGCGTTGCCTGCGGTCAGGCGCCGGTACTGATCGTTCAGGCTCTGAATGGAGCCTGCCACCGCGGGCAGCAGGCGGTCGGAAGGCCCGTCGGAAAGCCGGTTCATGCGCAGGAAGAGTGCGGCGGGATGGCGCAGCCACCAACCCACCACCGGTGCTTCGAAGTTGGCGTGAATGCCTTCGAAGGCTTCCTGGATGCGGGCCAGGGCGTACTCGCAGGCGTACTGCAGCAGCGGCAGATCCTCCGGCCGTCGGCCTTCCGCTTCATAGCGGCGCAGGGTGGCGATGGCCAGAACCTGCCAGGTGAGGGCGTCGGCAAAGCGGCCGCTCAGATTGCCTTTGGCCTTGAGTTTGCTGCCGATCAGATACATGGCGAGATCGGCCAGCAGGGCGAAGCGTGCCGAGGCCCAGGACAGGCGGCGATAGTAGGTGGCGGTGGGTCCCGACACCGGGGACTGGGCGAACAGGGCGCGGGTCGCCCCGAGCGCCTTGGTGCGCAGCCAGTTGCGCGCGGTGTGTTTCAGCCAGCCGAGCAGTTCACTGCGAAAGGCGTCCACGTCATCGGCTTCCACGGCGTTGACCAGGGCCAGCGCATGGGGATGACAGCGAGTGGCGCCCTGGCCGAACACGATCAGGGTGCGGGTCATGATGTTCGCGCCTTCCACGGTGATGCTCACCGGAGCGCTGCTGTAGGAACTGGCCATCACATTGTTCGGGCCCTGCATCACGCCCGCGCCGGCGAGGACGTCCATACCGTGAATGGCCAGCCTCTGGGCGTACTCGGTGGAGCTGCTCTTGAGCAGGGCCGAGACCACCGGGGGCTTCTCGCCATGGTCGATGGCGGAGCAGGCGTAGACTCGGGCGGCCTCGAACAGGTAGGTCATGGCTGCGATTTCCGCGACCTTGCTCTGAATGCCTTCCATCAGGCCGATGGGAATGCCGAACTGGCTGCGCAGCATGGAGTAAGGACCGGTCATGGCCGCCACGTGCTTCATGGTGGCCACGGCCCCGGCGGGCAGGGAGACGGCCCGGCCACCGGCCAGCTGCTCCATGAGCATGCGCCAGCCCTGGCCGACGTACGCCGGCCCGCCGATGATGGCGTCGGGCTCGATCACCACGTCGGTCCCTGAGAACGGGCCGTTGTAGAAACCGTCGCCAATGGGCTGGTGGTGGTTGCCAATAGCAAGACCGGGGATGTCACGGTGCAGCATGGCGACGGTGATGCCCGGATGCCGGCCCTGCTCGAGCAGGTCATCGGGGTCGTGGAGGTTGAAGGCCAGGGAGATGAGATTCGCCACCGGCGCCAGCGTGATGTAGCGCTTGGCGAAGTTGAGGCGGATCTTCGGGTTGCCGTCAGTGTCGGCGAAGACGACCCCCTCGGCCTTGATGGACGCCGCGTCGGAGCCGGCGGTGAGTTCGGTGAGGCCGAAGCAGGGGACGTATTCGCCGCTGGCGAGCTTGGGCAGATACGCTGCCTTCTGCGCGTCGGTGCCATAGTGGGCGAGCAGTTCGCCGGCGCCGAGAGAGTTCGGAATCACGACGAAGGTGCCCATGGGCGCGCTGTAGCCGTTGACCTTGGCCATCACGGCGGAGAGGGCAACGGTGGAGAACCCCCGGCCACCGTGCGCCTTGGGAATCAGCAGGCCCATGAAGCCCTGCTGCTTGATGAAATCAAGCACGTGATCCGGAACGCGCCGGGTCCGGGCGATCTCGTAAGGATCCACCATGCGGCAGAGTTCCTCCGCCGGACCGTCGAGAAAGGCGCGTTCCTCCCGATTGGGCTGGTCGTAGGCTTCGGCCAGCATGCGCGCGAAATCCGGCCGGCCGCTGAAGAACTCACCGTCGATCCAGACCGTGCCGGCCTCCAGGGCAAGGCGCTCGGTGTCCGAGATGCGCGGCAGCATCTGCCGTTGCTGCATGAACTTCATCAGGCGATGGAACATGACATCCTCCTTGCGCCCGCAGCCTGTAGCTGTCTCATCCTACGCAGATTGGCCCTCGCCTGCCGTGGCGTCGGCGCGCGCCCGCCACTCCCGGGCGAGCAGGCCGTAGAACAGCGCGTCCTGCACCTCGCCGGTGACCTGCCAGCGTTCACGCAGCCGGCCTTCGAGCTGAAAACCCAGCCCTCGCAGCAGCCGGATCGACCCCGAATTGCGGGGATCCACGTCCGCTTCCAGGCGATGCAGGTCCAGGGTGTCGAAGGCGTAGTCCACCAGCACCGGCAGCATCTCGGCCATGAAGCCATGGCCCCAGGCCGGCCGCGCCAGGGCGAAGCCGATCTCGGCGCGGCGATTGACGCGATCCAGATTGCCCAGCGAGCAGGTGCCGATGAGACCGGCTTGATCCCTTCTGACCAGGGCCCATTCCATCAGCTCGCCGCGGCGGCAGTAGTCCTCGATTTCCTCGATCAGAGCGACCGCGTCCTCGCGGCAGGTCATGGCCGCTGACGACCAGAAGCGGGTGATCTCGGGATCGGAGAACATGGCGTAGAGGGCATCGACATCGCCTGCCTCGAAGGGGCGCAGCTCGAGTCTCGCGGAGGTCAGGCGTGGCAGTTCATTTGGAGACAAGGCAAGGCTTCCGCAGGGGTCGGGGGCTCGGAGCATGCTCGCTTCGGTGCCTCATGGCGTCAATTGGCGGATGGGACTTCGCTGCGTGGTCCGGCGTCCGCCTGGGCTGGATCGAACGCATCGGCTATCATCGCCGGCCACGATGGAAGACGCATGCCAACCGGCCGGGAACGGAGTAATCATGATCTATCGCCTGGGGGACAAGCAGCTCGTCACTGAGGGGGAGCACTGGATCGCGGAAACCGCTGTGGTCATCGGTGACGTCCTGCTCAAGACCAATGCCAGTATCTGGTGGGGCGCGGTGCTGCGCGGCGACAACGAGCGCATCACCGTGGGCGCGAACAGCAACATCCAGGATGGCAGTGTCCTGCACACCGACTGGGGTTCGCCGCTGGTCATCGGCGACGACGTCACCGTCGGCCACATGGTCATGCTGCACGGCTGTACCATCGGCAACGGCTCCCTGATCGGCATCGGCGCGGTGATCCTCAACGGCGCCAGGATAGGCCGCAATTGCATCATCGGCGCCAAGGCCCTGATCCCCGAGGGCAAGGAGATCCCTGACAACTCGCTGGTCATGGGTGCCCCCGGCAAGGTGGTGCGGGAGGTGAGTCCTGAGCAGGCGAAGATGGTCGGCCTCGGAACCCACCATTACGTAGAGAACTTCCGCCGTTACGGCAAGGACCTGGAGCGCATCGGGTGAGCCAGGATGACACAGCGGCACCGCGTCGCGTGGGTTCCCCCTGTGTGTCGGTCTGCCTGCTGGACGGCCAGGATGTCTGCGTCGGTTGTTTTCGGACCGCTGACGAGATCACCGACTGGGTGATGCTCGACGACCCGGGCCGCAGGAAGGTGCTGGAACTCACCCGTGAACGCATGCGGGAGGCCGGAGTGCTGTTCGAATGACGGCCATCGGCACACCGGGCAGCGTCACGGCGAAGCGGGTGCTGCTCTGCGGCGCCGGTGAACTCGGCAAGGAAGTGGTCATCGAACTGCAGCGCTACGGCTGCGAGGTGATCGCCGTGGACCGCTACGCTCATGCGCCGGCCATGCAGGTGGCTCATCGCAGTCATGTCATCTCCATGCTCGACGGCGCGGCGCTGCGGCGGGTGATCGAAGCAGAGCAGCCCCATCTCATCGTTCCTGAAATCGAGGCCATCGCCACGGACGAACTGCTGGCGCTGGAGGCCGAGGGTTTCACCGTGGTGCCCACAGCCAGGGCGGCGCGGCTGACCATGAACCGGGAAGGCATTCGTCGGCTGGCGGCAGAAGAACTCGGCCTGCCCACCTCGCCCTATGCTTTCGCCAGCGACCGCGACAGCTATCGGCAAGCGGTGGCGGAGATCGGCCTGCCCTGTGTGGTCAAACCCGTCATGAGTTCCTCGGGCAAGGGGCAGTCCCTGGTCCGCTCCGAGGCCGATGTGGACAAGGCCTGGGACTACGCGGCCACGGGTGGCCGCGCAGGTGCCGGGACGGTCATCATCGAAGGTTTCATCGACTTCGATTACGAAATCACCCTGCTCACCGTGCGCCATGCCGGCGGTACCGCGTTCTGCGAACCCATCGGCCATGTCCAGGTGGACGGCGACTACCGGGAATCCTGGCAGCCCCATCCCATGACCGCTGGGGCGCTGGCGGAGAGTCGGCGCATGGCCGGTGCCGTGACCGAGGCCCTGGGCGGCTATGGTCTGTTCGGCGTGGAGCTGTTCGTGCGCGGAGAGCAGGTCTGGTTCAGCGAAGTCTCACCGCGCCCCCACGACACCGGCATGGTGACGCTGATCTCCCAGGAACTGTCGGAGTTCGCACTGCATGCCCGGGCCATTCTCGGCCTGCCCATCCCCGACGTCCGGCAGTGGGGGCCGGCGGCCTCCTGTGTGCTGCTGGTATCCGGGGATTCCGATCAGGTGGCCTTCTCCGGTCTCGATGAGGCCCTGAAACAACCCGGTACTCAGTTGCGCCTCTTCGGCAAGCCCGAGGTCCGCGGTCAGCGCCGCATGGGTGTGGCTCTGGCGCTGGCCGACGATGTGGAGGCGGCCCGGGACAAGGCCCGTGCCGTCATCGACGCCATCGAAGTTACGCTGTAGGCCCCACGTTGGGCCTCAAGGCGTGCGTCTCGCCTGCAGCCACTCGGGCCGTTATCTCCGCGGTCCCAGTACACTGTCCAGGATGTCGGACAGCTGCTTTTGATCGGCGGTCGACAACTGCCCCAGTTTCTTGACGATCCGATCTTTCTCCAGGGTGGCGATCAACGGCTTCAGTACAGAAGGCTTGACCAATCCCGCTATCTGCCAGTCCTGCAGCAGGGCTTCGCCAGTGGCGAGCGGTTCCCGAATTTGGCTGGTGATAGCCATCAAAATCACATCCGGTCGGGACTGATAGGTATCGCTGTGGATGATGACCGCGGGGCGTTGCTTGGCCGCTTGCAGGTTGGTGAACGGAAATCCCACCAGCACCACTTGGCCGAAGCTATAGTTCATCGTAAACGGCGTCTTCGTCGTTGTCCCAGAGCTTGGCGAACGAAGGCTCCGAGGCTTGCGCGTAGTTGTGGCGCAGGCGCCTCTCCCGATCCCGCTGCTGCAGGAAGTCGATGAAGTCGTCTACCTCGGCAAGCCGATCGGGCGTGAGTTGTCCAAGCTTCTCCTGCACCTGCTTCAGTTGCGGTTGCATCTTGGCTGTTCTCCACTCGAGCGTCTGACAGGTCGTGGTCCATGGACAGAGCTTGCATACTCTAGCCCGCATCGCTCACCGATTCACGGCTGCGGACGCGGATCTGTGTGGTCGATCTCCACGATTCGATCGTTCAGCAGCAACAGATCGCGCTCGATTCCGGGCTGTCGGATGCGGCGCTTCATGCTCATCGACAGTGAGAGGATCGGGTCGCTTTCCCGCCAGGTGCTGCCTCCGTCTCGGGTGTGGGCGATGACGTCCCGAGAATGCCGGTTGGGTCCGCTGGTGGTGCCGCGGCTGACGATCACGCCGAACTCGTCGCTCGAACGGGCGAAGGCGATCCTCGTATACTCATTGACCAGAACGTTCCAGGTCCGGCCGCCATCGAGGCTGCGAATCAAGGCGTGGGTCGCACCATCGGTGGCGGTTGCCAGGAGCGTCGATTCGGACACGACGACCAGATCCCACAGGTGCGCGTAGCCGGTCTCGAGTGTCTCGAGGAGATGCCCTTCTGTGTCGAACACGAGGATCGAAGCGTCGGCCCAGGTGAGGTAGAGCTGGCCTTGGTGGTGACGAAGCGCGAGCGTCGGCGGGGTTTGTGCCTGTGGCGGCACCCCCCTGCTAATCGGTTGCCAGGATTTCCCCCTGTCCTCCGAGCGCAGCAGGGTGATCGTCGGTCTGGGCGGATTGGAGGTGCCATAGTCAATGTCGAGCTGGAACAACAGGCCGAAGGCCTTGCCGGCGTGGTCGAACACGACGTCGATGATGTGACCTCGCAGCTCCGGGTAATCCACTCTGAGCCAGGTCGCACCACCGTCTTCCGTGACCAGCGCCGCCGTGCGGTGCTGGCAGGCCTCGGGGCAGCCCGTGGTCTCGTGGAAAGTGACGAGTCCGCGGTTTTCGTCTTCAAAGGCAATGACGCGCGGGTTACAGCCAGTGTCCAACAACCGTGGAAGCCAGCTGAGGCCCCCGTCTTTAGTCTTGTAGACGATCGGTGCCTGCCCGCGACGGAGTCCCGTTCCCACGGCGTAGCCGACCATCCCATTCACGAAATGGAGGTCCGCAAGGCTGTAATCGATGCGCGGCCCGATCCTCAGCTCGTAGTCACTGTGCGTCGGAACCGACTGCGCTTCTGCCACGCTGCCAGCGACAGAGTATTCATCGGCCGCGGCGAGCAGCTCGGTGGGCCAGTCGAGCCAGAGGACGGCGGCGAGCGTCACGAGAGGCCAGCGGTTGCTCTTCATGGTGTTGCACTCCTGCTACCTCATTATGGAACATGGAAACGCCTCGATCGAAGGCTCTGTTGTGGGCGCATTTCGACTGGATCGAAATGCGTCGCACAAAGTGCGCCGCGAAGCGGGGCGCGCCATGGATGGCGCGCAACAGCTGGACGGAGCGCAGCGCAGCCTGTGAGGCCCAGTCGCGAAGGCGGCGCAGCCGCCTGCAAGCTCCAAGCCCGCAGGAAGCCTTCTTGGCGCGGCAGGCAATCGCTCACTACGCTTCGCTTCGTGAGCTCCCACAGGGGGTTCCGGACCCTCGCTGCGAAGCCTTGCAGCTTGCACACCGCGACCCCATGAAGTTAGAGTTCGCGAAGGTTTCCAGGAGGATCGCGTGATCCGCAGTGTCGCCCAATGTGCATTCGATGTTCGCCCCGCAGCCATGCGGTTGGCGACGGTCTTTGCTCTGCGCCTGCGCGCCGCCCTCGAACCCGCCTCGCTATTCCTGCGACTGCCGGCCTTGCCGGCATTCTGACTTCTCCGCAGGGGCCCAGATGGCCCTGAGCGAATCGCTACCCGAACCTGCTTACCGAACCGATTTCCCCGGTCATGGCCGCGTGCCGTGCCGAAGCGAGGAATATTCCGAGGAAGAGTCATGAGTCGATACCGAATCGAGCGCGCCGCTGCCCGCGCGAATGCCATGCCCCACGCCAAATACCGACCGTTCCAGCCGGTGGACCTGCCCGATCGGCAGTGGCCGAGCCGGACCCTGACCAAGGCGCCGCGCTGGTGCAGCGTCGATCTGCGGGATGGCAATCAGGCCCTGATCGATCCCATGCGTCCCGACGAGAAACTGCGCTTCTGGGATCTGCTGCTCGAGATCGGCCTCGAAGAAATCGAGGTGGGCTTTCCTGCTGCGTCGCAGACCGACTTCGACTTCGTTCGCCGCATCATCGAGCAGGACCGCATTCCCGACGACGTGCTGATCCAGGTGCTGTGCCAGGCCCGTCCGGAATTGATCAGCCGGACCGTGGACGGTCTTGCCGGCGCGAAGCAGGCCATCTTTCACCTCTACAACTCCACGTCGACGCTGCAGAGGCAGGTGGTGTTCGGCATGAGCCGACAGGAGATCATTCAGCTCGCCCTCGATGGCGTCGATAACGTGCTGCGCGAGGTCGAACGCATCCCGGATACCGACATCACGCTGGAGTACTCCCCGGAGAGCTTCACCGGCACCGAGCTCGACTTCGCGGTGGAGGTCTGCTCGGCGGTGGCCCAGCGCTGGGGCGTGGGACGTGACCGGCCCATGATCGTCAACCTGCCGGCGACGGTGGAGATGTCCACGCCCAACATCTATGCCGATCAGATCGAGTGGTTCTGCCGCCACTTCCCCGAGCGGGAGCATTGCATCGTCAGCCTGCACACCCACAACGACCGCGGAACCGGCGTGGCGGCCAGCGAACTCGGCGTGCTGGCCGGTGCCGATCGGGTCGAAGGCACCCTGTTCGGCAACGGTGAGCGCACCGGCAACGTCTGCCTGGTGACCCTGGCCATGAACCTGTTCTCCCAGGGCGTGGATCCGGAACTCGACCTTTCGGACATG
>JAFIFJ010000013.1 GCA_020832085.1 Gammaproteobacteria bacterium
GATCCGTTCCATGACCGTGTCCCAGCCGTAGCGCTCGATCTCGGCCTGGGTGTGCCAGATGAAGCCTTCCTCGCGCATCCAGCGGAATTGCGCGGCATTGGGACCGCCGCCCCGGAGGCCGACCTGGATGTAGTCGGCGCCGGTGATCAGTTCTTCCCGCAGCAGGCGGTAGATGGGCGAGCCGTGGGTGATGTAGTGGGGGCTGTTGCGGCCGATGTCGTGATGGGCGTCGAAGTGGATGGCGGTGACGTTGCCCTTGCCGTAGACGTCCACCATGGCGGCCACCGCTGGATATTCCAGGGAGTGATCGCCACCGATGATGATGGGCATGGCGCCGGCTTCGACAATCTCGCGCAGGACCTCGCGGACGTGGTGCACGCTCAGCTCCGAACTGTGCTGGTCTACCGCTATATCGCCGTAGTCGACGATGTTCAGCACTTGGCTGGGGTTGATCTGGGTGCTCATGTCGTTGCCCGCGAGGCCGCGGGCCATGCGCAGGGCCATGGGGCCGTGCTCAGCTCCCCGGAATCCCGAGCCCATGTTGAGGGGCGCGCCGACGATGGCGACATCCACTTCGCCAGCGATGAGGTCCTCAGGCGTCAGGGCAACGGGGGCGCCGGCGAAGGTGGGAATGCCACCCCAACCTCCCATGTACCGACCGAGGGCGATGGGTCCGGGTTCCCGGTCCGGGTCGAAGCTGCTCGGGCGGCGCAGGTGCCAGGCATTGAAGTCCACCGCGTCCGTGTTCAGCGGCAAACGATCGGAATCCCGGTCCTCGTCGAAGTTGCGCTCGGCATGGACGAACATCATGGCCTCCACGTAGGCCTTGACCTCCTCGGGGCTGCGCCGCTCGAGCTGCTCGATCAGCAGTTCCGGGGTGCGAGCGAAGGATTGGGTCGGGCCGCTGCGCAGAAAGGTCATCTGCTCCTCGCTGAGGAGGGCGAATTTAGGGGTCAGGCTGTCGGGGAATTCGATCTCCTTGGTTTCGCGCTCGCCGTCACCGCCACCGCCGTACTGGGCCTGGGCGCTGCCGAGGCCGAAGGTCAGGAGCAGACTGAGGGCCATGACGGCAGCATTCCGCCAGAGGGTTCCCGAACAGGTCGACTTCATAGGCTCATCCCCACTTCTGCGTGCATCGAGAAGGTGCGCGTTTGCCCGCCGGAACGCATGCCTGCACCGAACAAAGGCATCCGACGCACCGCAACAACGTGGTGTCATCAGTTCCGTGCTGAAGGGGTGATTTTGAGCAAAATCCGGGCCAGCGAACTAACGAGGGCGTTGGGGGGGCAGAGAAGCGAGCCGGCTGTCAGTTGCCGAGGCCCGCCGCGTAGCCATCGCCGGCCTTGCTGATGTCCAGGCGTCGCCTGCCTTCGGCCATGCGACCGACGCGCATGGCCAGCACGGCGGCGACCAGGAAGGTCAAGGCTTCGGCCAGGAAAATGGTCGAGTAGGCCCAGGTGACGGAGTCCAGCAGCCAGCGGATCAGATCGATGCCCGCGGTGGCCACCAGGCCGCCGAGGCCGAAGGCAATGGCCTGGGCAGCGCCGAACAGCCCCATGCGGATGCCTTCGCGCTGCGCCCGGCCGGCGTCCACCAGACTCATCATGGAGCCGATGGCCGCCACCGCAAAGGTCCCGAGACCCAGGCCGAGGAGGAAGACGACCACCGCCAGGGGGAAATCAGCGCCGATGAAGCCGGCGCTGGCCAGGGTTGCGAGCATGGCAGAGGAGCCCAGGCAGCCGGCCAGCATCCAGTGCTGCAGGGAGCCGATCTTCGGGCCCAGCACGCCCACCAGCACCATGCCGAGGAGGACGCCGCCGTACTGGACGCTGGCCAGCTGGGTGCTCTGGCCCGGCGTCAGGCCGAAAACGGCGCCGGCGAAGGGCTCCAGGATGAGGTCCTGGGCGCTGTAGGCGAGCATGGAGACGAACACGAACAGGGTGAACTGCCGGGCCACCGGTTCCTGCCAGACTTCACGCAGGGCGACCATGAAGGGTTCGGTGGCCGGCTGCGGATCGGCATTCTCCGGGTCATTCGCGGACGCGTCCGCTGTTGCGGACCATCCATCGTCCGCGCTGGGGTGGCCCTCTACGCCCCAGATGGCACAGACGCTGACGATGAAGGCGATGACGGAGACGCCTGTGCTCACCGCCACCAGACGGGTCAGCGTGAAGGGTTCGAGCAGCTGCCCGGCACTGGCGGTGGTGACGATGAAGCCCACGATCATCATCAGCCAGACGATGGTTGCGGCCGCCGGCCGCCGTCTCGCTTCCACCCGCTTGGCCAGCAGGACCAGCAGGTTGGTGCCCGCGGCGCCGACCCCCAAGGCAATGAGTACGAAACTGAAGGCCGCCAGGGCGATGCCGGGCAGCAGGGCGTGATTCATCCACGCGGTGGCGAGGGCGGCACTGGCGCCGCCCAGGGCGAGCACCGCCATGCCGCCGACGATCCAGGGCGTCCGGCGGCCGCTCTGATCCGAGCCGTAGCCCAGCCGCGGCCGCAGGATCTGCAGGCTGTAGTACAGCGCCACCAGTCCGCCAGGCAGCATGGCCAGGAGACCGAGTTCCACCACCATGACCCGGTTCAGCAAGGACGTGGTGAGCACCACCACGGAGCCGAGGCTGGCCTGGATCAGGCCCAGGCGGACGATACCGATCCAGCCGAGGGGGGGCTGCGGAGCGCTCATGGCCGGGATGGATCCTCTGGCTGTCCGGGGTGCTCACCGGATTCTGGGGTCAGACCGTAGGGTTGCGCCAGCGCCCAGACATGGGCCGGGATCATGGACTTCATCCGCCGGGGTCGCTCCCGCCGCAGGTGGAGGACAGTCTCGGCGGCTTTCATCTCCACCCGGGCGCGGGCGAACTCGATGCCCCGGGGCCCGATCCGGGGCATGAGCCAGGACACGATGGGCCGCAGCCAATCCGGCATGCGGCGCAGGGGCAGACCACCGGCGGCACGGCGGGTGTTCTCGATGAATCCCTTCACGGCACCGGCGCGCTTGCCGCGGCTGCCGGGTTCGGTGGCGACGAGTTCGTCACCGAGCAGATCCATGAGCTCCGCACCGCGATCGTTGCGCACCAGCAGCCACTGTTCTCCCTCGCCGCCCATGTAGCCGACGGTGATGTCTGCCAGGGAATTGGTGTAGTCCACGCAACTCCGGCAGGTGAGCGGGAAGAAGTCCGGCGGCAGTTTCGAGATGGGCAACGCCAGGAACGGGACCAGCCGCTCGCTGCCATCGTCGAAGCGCAGCTCGACGTGGTAGTCGGCGCGGAACTCCAGATAGTTGATGCTTGCCGGGTCGTCGGACAGCAGCGCCAGAAAGTCGTGGAAGCGTTCGGTGGTGGTGTTGTCCGAGCAGGGCGTACCGATGACGTAGATGCGCTCGAAGCCCAGTTCCGCTTCCAGCGCCCGCAGGGCGTAGACCTGACAGGGAATGCCGATCAGCCCGATGCGCCGGTGGCCGGCAGCGCGGGCCGGCTCCAGCATGGCCAGGGTGGGCGCGTAACCCATCCGCATGCCCCGGCAGTGGGCCAGCTCCCGGGCATCCGTCACCAATACCGGCATGGGTCGCCAGCGATCCTCGGGGTCCGGCGCCACGGTCAGAATGGCGTCCACGGCCTTGGTCTCCAGCAGGCGCTCGGCGATGCGGGTGGCGATGCCGCTCCACTGGGCGCCGTCCCGACGCGGTTCCAGACGCGCCCGCAGCATGCGCTGAAAGGGGCCGAAGAAGCGCTCGTCCGGGCGGTCGGGATTCCGGCTGCGCCCGTGTACGGCCGCTTCCAGCCGCGGGTAGTCCGGCTGGATGAACTGGCAGGCGCGACCACAGGCCCGGGCGTCGGCCAGTCGGGAAACGCCGCAATCGGTGCACAGATCCCGGTGGGGTGCTGCGCGCAGAATCGGTGGAGCAATGGTCGACGTCATGCCGTGCACCTTGGACGATTGGGTTGACACTCTATGTTTCCATGGCGATTGACGAAAGCCTTGGTAACATCCGGGGACCCGGCGCGGCGACAATGAGCCGGCTCCCTGCTCTCGGATTGGATGCAGCATGACGGCAAGTTTTCCCTTTTCGGCCATCGTCGCCCAGGAAGAAATGAAGCGCGCCATCCTGATCTGCGCCATCGAACCCCGCATCGGTGGCGTGCTGGTGTTTGGCGATCGCGGCACCGGCAAATCCACTGCGGTCCGTGCCCTCGCGGCGCTGCTGCCGAAGATGGCGGCGGTGACGGGATGCCCGTATCAGTGCGCGCCGGAGCAGATGGCCGGGCTCTGCAGCGCCTGCCAGGGCGGCGGTGCTCCGAAGGTGCGGCAGGTGCCGGTGCCGGTGGTGGACCTGCCTTTGGGTGCCACCGAGGATCGGGTGGTGGGTGCGCTGGATCTGGAGCGGGCGCTCACTCAGGGCGAGAAGGCCTTCGAACCGGGGCTGCTGGCCCGCGCCCATCGGGGTTTTCTCTACATCGACGAGGTGAACCTGCTGGAGGATCATCTGGTGGACCTGCTGCTGGACGTGGCGGCCTCCGGTGAGAACGTAGTGGAACGGGAGGGCCTGAGCGTCCGCCATCCGGCACGCTTCGTCCTCATCGGCAGCGGCAATCCCGAAGAGGGTGAACTGCGTCCCCAGCTTCTCGACCGCTTCGGTCTGTCCGTGGAAGTCACCACCCCAACGGATCTTCCCACCCGCATGGAGGTGGTGCGCCGGCGGGATGACTTCGAGCGCGACGCCGGCGCCTTCATCAGGAAGTGGAAATCCCGGGACGGCAAGCTCAGGCGACAGCTCAGCGCCGCCCAGACCCTGCTGCCGGAGGTGGAAGTCCCGGAAGCCAGTCTGGAGCTGGCGGCGCGGCTCTGTCTCGCTCTCGGCACCGACGGCCTGCGCGGGGAACTCACCCTGATCCGGTCCGCACGCGCCTACGCGGCACTGGTTGGCGACCGGCAGATCGAGGCCAGACATCTGCGGGTGGTGGCGCCCTCCTGCCTGCGGCATCGCCTGCGCCGCGATCCCCTGGACGATGCGGGTTCCGGCGTGCGGGTGGAGCGGGCCGTGGCGGAAGTGCTGCCTGAATGAAGGATGGGGCGGCCGAGGCCGGCGACGGCCTGACGCCCTGGCTGCGGGCCACCGTGGCGGCAGCCCTGTTCGCCATGGATCCCACCGGAATCGGCGGCGTAGTCGTTCGGGCCCGGGCGGGCCCGGTGCGTGATCGCTGGCTGAACCTGCTGCGCACGCTGCTGCCTGACGAACGCCCGCTGCGTCGCATGCCATCGCAGATTCCGGACAGCCGCCTGCTGGGCGGCCTGGATCTGTCGGCAACCCTGAGGGCGGGACGGCCGGTCATGGAGCGGGGTCTGTTGGCGGAAGTGGATGGCGGCATTCTGATCCTGCCCATGGCCGAGCGCCTGGAAGCCGGGGTGGCGGCACGATTGGCTGCAGTGATCGACCGCGGCAGCGTGCAGATTCAGCGTGACGGCCTCGATCAGGTGCTGCCGAGCCGCTTTGGTTTCGTCGCCCTGGACGAAGGGGAGGGCGACGACGAGCGGCTGGCGCCAGCGCTGGCGGACCGGGCGGGCCTGTGGCTGGATCTGAATGCCATCACGCTGGCCGAGAGTGAGGCCGGGGCGGATCTCTGGACTTGGGAACAGCTCAGCGAGGCTGCGGCCGGCCTGGCTGCGGTGAGCGCCGAAGCCTCAGCGCTTAAAGCACTCTGCGGTGGCGCCTGGGCGCTGGGTGTGGATTCCCTGCGCGCACCGCTGCAGGCCCTTCGTGTTGCCCGCGCCGCGGCTGCCCTCGACGGCCGGGATCGGCTGGCGGATCGGGACGTGGCGCTGGCGGCCCAACTGGTCCTGGCCCCCCGGGCTACCCGGTTTCCTGAGGCTGACCCTGCCGAGGCGGACGCGCCTGAGGCCGACCCGCCGGAGGCTCTGAACGAAGCTGCCGAAGACCTACCTGATCCGCCTGACGACGCGCCTGAGGAGCAGCCGGAAGATCCTGCCGCGCAGTCCGCGGATGAGACGCCGCCCCCGGCTGGCGAAGACAGTGATGATCCTGAAGAGGCTCCCGATCCTGACGCGACCGGGTCCCTGGAAGATCAGGTGCTCGCTGCGGTGGCCGCCATGCTGCCCCAGGATCTGCTGGCCCAGTTGCGCAGTGCTCCATTGCGGCGCGCCAAGGGCGATGGTGGCCGCAGCGGTGCCTGGCGCCAGGGCACGCGGGGTCGGCCGGCGGGGATTCGCAGGGGCCGCCCGGAACGCGGTATGCGCTTGAATGTGGTGGAGACTCTGCGGGCGGCGGCCGCCTGGCAGCCCCTGCGCCGACGGGAACGGGCTGCGGGCGGTGGCGGCGGGTCCGGAAACGCGCCGCGAGTGGAAGTTCGTGCCGAGGATTTTCGGGTCACCCGGCATCGGCAGCCTACGGAAACCGTGACCCTGTTCGTGGTGGATGCCTCGGGTTCGGCGGCCCTGCATCGTCTGGCGGAAGCCAAAGGCGCGGTGGAACTGCTGCTGGCGGATTGTTACATCCGGCGTGACAAGGTCGCGCTGATCGCCTTTCGTGGCGACACTGCGGAAGTGCTGCTGCCGCCGACGCGCTCCCTGGTCCGGGCCAAGCGCAGTCTGGCGGGGCTGCCGGGTGGGGGCGGAACGCCTCTGGCCTCGGGGCTCGACGCCGCCACCGATCTGGCCGACGAGATCAGACGGCGCGGCGCCACGCCGGTGATCGTGCTGCTCACGGACGGTCAGGCCAACGTGGCCCGTGACGGACGTCCCGGTCGCGGTCAAGCGAATACCGATGCCGAGGCTGCGGCGCGACGCCTCGCTGTTCAGGGACATCAGGTGCTGCTGATCGATACCGGCCCCCGGCGGCGGGCAGGCGCCCAGGCCATTGCCGGGATCATGGGCGCCCGCTTCCTGCCCCTGCCCCAGGCCGATGCCCGCGGCCTGTCGGCGGCGGTGCGGGCGGCACTGCCTGGGTGAATGAGCCCAACCACACCTTCGATCGAAGACACTGTGGGAAGGCCCTAATCGCAGCGCGATTGGGCCGATCTCGAGACGTCCTGCCGACGTTGATGCCGATGCCTTCGTTGAATGTCATCGTCATCGCTGCTGGGCTGCGCTTCGCAGCTTCCCACAAAGACCTCGCATTGCCTCATCTGATTGAGCTCACGAAGCGAAGCGCGCGTTCAGATCAAAGCGTGCGCCTCGCCAGCAGCCGCGGATAGATCACGACGACGCCGATGATCAGCGCGGCGCCCAGATAGAAGGTCGGTTCCAGCTCGGCCTGTTCACCAAGCAGGATGATGGCCAGGATGATGGCGTAGACCGGTTCCAGATTCACCGCCAGCGCCGAGGCGTAGGCGGAGAGGTGGCGCAGCGCCATCAGCGACAGGGCAAAGGGCAGCAGGGTGCAGCCGAAGGCGAGAATCAGCAACCACATGCTGTCGCCCAGGTTGGGCAGCAGGGACTGTCCGGCATCGAAGATCCCCGCCACTTCGCCAACCCCGGCCAGCGTCAGCGCGACGTAGAGCAGGGCCAGAAACATGGCCCCCGAACCCATCTCGATGGTGGTCATGGCCAGCGCTCCGGCACCCATGATCAGCCGCTTGTTGAGGGCAGCGAACAGCGCGGCGAAGGCGGCGGAACTGATGCCCACCACAATGCCGATGTTCATGTGCTCCGGCGTGCCGCCCACCAGCAGCGCGATCCCCGGCACGGCCAGCAGGCCGAGGGCGAGTTCCCACCAGCGGAAGGGGCGTCCTGTGAGACGGGGTTCGATCAGCGCCAGGAAGATGGGCACTGTCGCGATGCAGGTGGCCGCCACCGAGGCATTGGCCAGCTTGATGGCGCCGTAGAAGGTCAGCCAGTGCAGGGCGACGACGCAGCCGATGGCGATGTAGGACCACAGCAACCGGGCTGACAGCTCGAGCATGGCGCGCCAGACGCGCGGCCAGAGCAATAGGGCCGTCGCCACCAGCCCCATGCGCCACAGCACCAGGGGCACGGACTCCAGGGTGATGAGCTTGCCGAGAATGGCGGTGAAACCCCAGAGCAGGACGCAGAAGTGGATCTGCAGCCAGGCGAGCCTGCTGGCGGACAGCGGCATTCCTCAGAACTTCTCGGGGCGCAGGACCTTCACCTCTGCCAACCAGCTTACGATGGCGTAATCCCGGTAGTAGTGTTCGTGCAGGTGGGCCGCGATCCGCTCCGCGCGCTCGCTGGAGCACACCACTTCCAGACGCACGTTGCCGTCGTTCTCCCAGTGCCCCTCGCGGTCGCCGTGCTCGCCCCGGCCGCGGACGGGTGTTGCAGTCCAGCCCGGCGCGCCCAGGCGCTTGAGGTCGGCTTCGATGCGCGGCTCGAGCAGGGCTTCGCAGACGATGGTCAGCAGACAGCGGGTGTGCAGGTTGCTCATGTCAGCCTCCTCCCAGACGCTGGGCGACTTCGGCGTAGAGTGGAATGCCGAAGAGAATGTTGAAGGGAAAGGTCAGGCCCAGGGAAGCAGCCAGGGACAGCGACGGATTGGCGCTCGGCACGGCGATCCGCATCGCCGCCGGTACGGCGATGTAGGACGCGCTGGCAGCGAGGGTGGCGAGAATGGTGACGCCGCCAGGTGACAGGCCGAGCAGCAGGCCGAACAGCAGGCCGATGATGGCCGAAAACAGCGGCCAGAGGATGGCGAAGACGACGATGAACAGGCCATGCTCCCGCAGCGGGCCGAGGCGGGCTGCCGCGATCAGGCCCATTTCCAGCAGAAACAGGGCGAGGATGCCTTTGAAGGCATCGACGAAGACGGGTTCCAAGGGGGCGAGGGCTTCGCCTCCCGCCAGGGCACCGATGACCAGCCCGCCACCGAGCAGCAGGACGCTGCGGCCCAGGAACAGTTCCCTGCCCATGTCCCGCCAGTCCAGGTTGTGCTGCAGGCCGCGGGCAAAGAGGATGCCGACGATGATCGCAGGCACTTCCAGCAGCACCACGAACAGCGCCATGTAGGGTTCGAATTCAATGCCGCGGCTGCCCAGCCAGCTGACCGCCACGGCAAAGGTCCCGACGCTGACGGAGCCGTAGTGGGCAGCAATGCTGGCAGCATCACTGCGCCCGAGCCGTCCGATACCTCGCAGTAGGGGAAAGGCCAGGATCGGCAGCAGGATGCCCATGCCGATGACGGCCAGACTCTGCCACAGCAGCTCGATGCTGCCGTGGCGCGCCAGTTCGACCCCACCTTTGAGCCCGATGCTCAGCAGCAGCAGGAAGGACAGCGCGTCGTAAACGGGTCCTGGCAGGCGCAGGTCGGCCCGCAGTAAACCGGCGATGAGACCGAAACCAAAGAAGTAGACTACGGGGTCGATGGCCAAGACGGACTCCAGTGGCTTGTGCGGGGCGCCGCATTCTAAGTTTACGGGCACTGCGGGCACAAAACTGCATTGCTGCAGTGGCGGCCGGGCCCCGGGGAGTGCCGGGACGGGCAGCGATCCGCCCAGTGCGCCACCGGCAGGCTCTGAGTCCGCCGCGCGTGACGCGGTGCCGGATCACTACCATGCATGGGGAGCGCCACTGCATCTGGCTCTCCTGACGATGAGGAGGCGGCAGCAGTGGGACAGGGTTCGGAGTCAGGTTTCCAGCATGTGACGCGCACGATCCTGCGCGGACTCGTCACGGTCATCCCGGTGGCGGCGACGCTCTATGTGGTGGGCTGGCTGGCCGTGTCGGCGGAGTGGATTATGGGGCTGGCGGTCAGGGCAGTGCTGCCGGACGAATGGTACTGGCCCGGCATGGGGCTGGCGCTGACCTTGCCCCTGCTGTACGGCGTTGGCTGGGCATTTGATCACTGGCTCCTGCGTGGCTTCATCGACGCCACCGAAGCGCTGCTGGCGCGCACGCCGCTGGTGAACAAGGTGTTCAATGCGGTTCAGGATCTGATCAGCTACTTCCGCCGTGACCGCAACCGCAACTTCGATCAGGTGGTGAGCCTCGAGTTGGCCGGTGTCACCGTGCTTGGATTGGTGACCCGCCATGATCTCAGAGATCGGCCTCTGGGTCTGCGCTCCGACGACCGGCTCGCGGTATACATTCCTGGGAGTTATCAGATCGGAGGTTTCACCGTGAACGTGCCTCGGGAACGCCTGACGGCGGTGGCCATGACGGTGGAGGATGCCCTGCGCTACGCCGTGACGGGAGGGATGTCCTACAAGGCGCGGATCGGCACTGCTGTCGATGACGCGGGCGCGGTTTGAACCTGAGCACATGCGAAGCAACGGTGCTTCTCTGGCCAGGCGCGGGCGCGCGTCGTGGCAGACCGTCCTGCGCCACCTGCTGCCACGAAGTGCTTGCGCTTGCTGATTCAGCCGCTATCATTCCCCATTCCTGATTCCGCGACCCCAAGGAGGCCGCATCGATGAAGCTTCGATTCGCCCACAGCCTCCCGGTGCACTCACCGCGCTGATCAGGATCACCTCGCCCGTACCGACCTCCTGAATCACCCTTTCGCAGTCGCACCGGTCTCCCTGAATCTGGTTACCGGAAGCGACGATGTCGAACACACTGCATAGCAATCTCTGGGCTCTGACCCGGGGTTACCGCCACCGCTTCGCGGCCGCGGTGGGCGCCATGGCGCTCGCCAGCCTGCTGCTGCTGTCGGTGCCGCTGATCGCCAAGTACGCCCTCGATGTGGTGATGGAGGATGGGCTGGCCTCCGGCATTCCCTTCCTGTCCGGGCTGGCGACCACCGTGGCGCCCGCGCATCCGCTGCTGGGATACCTGTCGCTGTCCGGCGTGCTGGTGGTGCTGGTCACTCTGGGCGCGGGTGTCTTCCACTACTTCCGCGGGCGCCTGACCGCCACCGCCTCCGAGGCGCTGATCCGGCGTCTGCGTACCGGGGTGCATGCCCACGTGGAGCATCTGCCCGCGGTTTGGCATGACGGCATGGACACCGGGGACGTGGTGCAGCGCTGCTCGTCGGACGTAGAGACCCTCAGGGTGTTCTTCTCCGGTGATCTGGTGGAGATCGGCCGCGCCCTGATTCTGGTGGCGGTGCTGCTGCCGCTGATGTTCTGGCTGGATTGGGCGCTGGCGCTGGTGGCCATTGCGCTGATGCCGGTGATCTTCGCCTGCGCCTGGATCTTCTTCCGCCGGGTGCAGTTCGTTTTCAAGGCCACCGACGAGGCGGAAGCCGAACTCACGGCCTGTCTGCAGGAGAATCTCACCGGCATTCGTGTGGTGCGGGCCTTCTCCCGTCAGCCCTTCGAGGTGGAACGCTTCGGCGGCTTCAACGCTGCGTTCCGCAACCGCTATCAGCGCCTCATCAGCCTGATGGCCGTGTTCTGGTCGGGCAGTGACCTGCTGTGCTCGGCACAGATCGGCCTGGTGCTCATCATCGGCGGCAGCTTCGTCGCGGATGGCCGCCTGACGGTGGGTGACCTGTTCGCCTTCCTGACCTGGGTGGCCATGGTGATCTGGCCGGTCCGGCAGCTCGGCCGGATTCTCACTGATGCGGGCAAGGCCAGCGTTTCGCTGGTGCGTCTGGCTGAGGTGCTCGACGCGGCCGTGGAGGAACAGATCCGTTCCGAGGGCACGGGCACGACCGGTGAGGGTCCTGCGCCGGCTCCTGCGGCAGCATCCGTGCCGGGACGGGGCAGCATCGAAGCGAAGCATCTGACCTTCGCCTATCCAGGCGGATCGCCCGTGCTCGAAAACCTGACGTTCCGGGTGGAGTCGGGTCAGACCCTGGGTATCGTCGGGCCTCCCGGAGCAGGCAAGAGCACGCTGGTGCGTCTGCTGCTGGGCTTCTATGAGCCGCCGCCGGGGACGCTGCTCATCGACGACGTGCCCATCGAGCAGATCGACCGCAACGTGCTGCGTGATCAGTTGGCGGTGGTCCTGCAGGAACCCTTCCTCTACTCGCGTTCGCTGGAGGAGAACCTGCGCGTCGGCCGTGAGGATGCGGATCCGGAACTGCTGATCTCGTCCATGGACGACGCTGCCTTGACCGAGACGGTGGCGGCCTTTCCGGATGGCCTGGCCACGCGCATCGGTGAGCGCGGGGTGAACCTCTCCGGCGGTCAGCGGCAGCGGCTGGCATTGGCTCGCGCCCTGCTGCGGCGGCCGGCGGTGCTGATTCTCGACGATTCGCTGTCGGCGGTGGATGCCCACACCGAGGTGCACGTGCTGGAGCGTCTGGCGCGTCGCCGCGGTCGTCAGACCACGATCATCGTGGCGCACCGGCTGTCGGCGGTGCGGGATGCCGACCTGATCCTGGTGCTGGGTGAGGGGCGGGTGCTGCAGCAGGGCCGGCACGACGAACTGGCTGCCGAAGCCGGCGCCTACCGGGAGTTGTGCCGGCAGCAGGGCCTGCTCGACGACGATGAAGATGTCGTGCAGGTGGCGGGGGAGGAGGACTGAGCATGTACGACGACGAACTCTACGACGACGGCCACGACGCCCGCCATGCCTCCGGCAAACTGCAGACCGGGCTCTGGCGTCGGCTGGCAGACTTTGCCTGGCCCTACCGGCGCGGCATTGCCGGGCTGGCAGCCTGCGCGGTGGTGACGGCGGCCGCTGACGTCAGTTTTCCGCTCATCACCCGCGGCCTCATCGACAGCATTGCCGAACACGGCAGCGAGGCCGTGCTCTGGCCCTGGGCGCTGGCCTACGCCATCGCCACGCTGATGCTCTGTGCCAGCATCGGTGGCTTCGTCTGGCTCGGGGGTCGCATTCGCACCCAGATCGCCCACGACATCCGTCAGGCCGCCTTCGAGAACGTGCAGCAGCTGTCCTTCGCCTTCTTCGACCGGCGGCCCGTGGGCTGGCTGATGGCGCGCATGACGTCGGACTGCGAGCGGCTGTCCAACATTTTCGCCTGGGGCATTCTCGATCTGGTCTGGGGCGTGTCGATGATGACGGGTGCTGTGATTGCCATGACCTTCATGTCGCCGCCGCTGATGCTGGTGGTGGTGGCCATCGTGCCGCTGCTGGCGCTGGCCAGCGCCCGCTTCAAGCGCCGCATCCTGACCACGGCGCGGGATGTCCGGCGCAGCAATGCCATGATCACCGCCAGCTTCAACGAGAGCGTGACCGGGGTGCTGACGACCCGTGCCTTCAATCGCGAGGACGACAACCACGCCCGCTTCGGCGTGCTCGCGGACAACATGTACAACGCCTCGGTACGCAACCTGCTGCACTCGGCCCTGTACTTGCCGGTGGTGCTGGCTCTGGCCTCCATCGCCATGGGTCTGGCGCTGGCGCTGGGCGGCATTCAGCTGCTCGGTGGGCTCATCACTGCCGGGACGCTGGTGGCCTTTCTCACCTATGCCCGCCACTTCTTCGATCCGGTGGAGCAACTGGCGGGATGGTTCGCCGAACTGCAGATGGCTCAGGCGTCGGCAGAGCGCGTGCTGTCACTGGTGGATGCGGTGCCCGAGGTGCGGGATCGTCCCGACGTGGCCGCAAAGGGGAGGCAGGCGATGCCGGCCCAACGCACCGAGCGCATCGAGCGCATCGAGTTCGCGGACGTGGCCTTTGCCTACGGCAATGGCATTCCGGTTCTCAGTGACGTCGATCTGACCCTCGAGCGGGACAAGGTGACGGCGCTGGTGGGCCACACCGGCAGCGGCAAGTCGACGCTGGCCTCCCTGCTGTGCCGCTACTACGACCCGGTGGGCGGCGCCGTGCTTGTCGACGGTATCGACTATCGGAACCTGCCCCTGGCCAGCTGGCAGGCCCGGCTCGGCGTGGTGCTGCAGACGCCACACGTGTTCACCGGGACCATTCGCGACAACGTCCGCTACGGTCGTCTCGATGCCACGGATGCAGAAGTCGATGCGGCGCTGGAGGCGGTGGGCGCCATGACCTTTGTCCGCGGCCTGCCCGATGGAGTGGACTTCCAGGTGGGTGAGGCGGGCAGCCGTCTGTCATCGGGACAGAAGCAGCTGGTTTCCCTGGCGCGGGTCATGCTCGCTGACCCGGACGTCGTCATTCTCGATGAAGCCACCTCGTCCATCGACAGCGAGACCGAATTCCGCATCCAGCGCGCCATGCGCAAACTGTTTGCAGGCCGGATCGCACTGGTCATCGCTCATCGCCTGTCCACCATCCGCGAAGCGGAGCAAATCGTGGTGGTGGACGGCGGCCGCATCATCGAGCGCGGGGATCACGCCCGCCTCATGCAGGCCGATGGCGCCTACGCGGGACTGTATCGGGTCCAGCGTGCCAGCGATGCGGCCCGGGCCGGCCACTGGGCGGAGGTGACGGTGGAGTCGGCGTGATTGCCCGTCGCGCCTGCTTGCCTGCAGAGGGACCTTGGTAGAGGCTCTGGGTCCGAAGAGTCCTGATTGACTGGGGAGAGAATGCAATGAATGAGGCAGCCGGGTGGATCGACCTCACGGGCAAGGTCGCGCATGTGACCGGTGGCGCCCGTGGCATCGGGGCCGGTATCGCGCGGGCGCTGGCCATGGCCGGCGCCAAGGTCATGGTCAGCGATCTGAAACTCGAGGACGCCGCCGCGGTGGCCGAGGCCATCGGTGGCGAAGCGATGGCCCTGGATGTCACTGATCGTCAGGCCGTGGACGCTGCCATGGCGGCCACCAGGGATCGCCTCGGTGCCCTCGACATCCTGGTCAACAATGCCGGGGTGTATCTGGGCTTTGGTGGCCCTGTTCGGGACATCAGCGACGAGATGTGGCGGACCCTGTGGTCTGTCAACGTGGACGGCGTCTTCTACTGCAGCCGGGCAGCGGCCGGGATCATGATCGAGCAGGGTCGTGGCGGGCGCATCATCAACGTGTCCTCCACCCAGGCGGTGAGTCCGGGGGTGGGGGTGACCTACGACGGCTCCAAGGCGGCGGTGACCCAGATCACCAAGGCGCTGGCGCTGGAACTCGCCCAGCACGGCATCAACGTCAATGCGCTGGCCCCCGGACCGACCTGGGTGGGCGAGGGAGAGCCGCCGAAGACCGGTGGGCAGCCACCGAACCGCACCGGTGACCCGCTGGCCGATACCATTGCCGATCGCATCGCACGGCTGCCCGTGGGGCATTGGGCGGATCCGATGGAACAGGGCAAGGCGGTGGTGTTTCTCGCGTCGTCCATGAGCGATTTCGTCACCGGCATCTACCTGCCCGTCGATGGCGGCTGGCTGACGCTGTGACGGTTGGGGGAGAGCCTGGCGGGTGCCGGGCTGAGACCTCGGGGACTTGCGGGATGAATTCCGCCGCGGGGGGGGGGGGGGGCCGGGGGGGGGCGGGCGGGGGGGCGGATCCGTCAGGCGGGGTTACTTGGACTTGGACTTCTTCTGCTTGAGCGGGCGACGGCCTTCGATGTAGTCGTCGATCAGCTCATGGTAGCGGCGAACACGGTTCTCCTGCTGGGCGAGGTAGACGCCCTTGAAGCCGCGGGAGCGGAAGCCGCGCTGCTGCATGATGAAGACGGCCATGTCCTCGTCGATGGTCTTGCCCATGGAGCGCTCGCCGTACTTGAACTTGATGTGTTCATCGGGATGGTTGCGGGGCAGCGGACCGATCTGGGTGCTGACGGGGCCCTTTTCGCCCTCGGGCTGGCTGCAGTACCACCAGTTGTCGAACACGCACTGCTGCGGGTCACCGTTGGGATGGGGCCGGGCACGCAGGAAGTGGAAGCCGTCCGCCCATACCGACACCGCAAAGTTCGGGAACAGGGTGTAGTGGAAGGCGTCGGTCAGGGCTGCATCGGGCAGGTTGTTGTAGTGGGTGTAACCCCGCTTTGGTCCCTGTTCGCGCTTGGCCTTCTGCAGGGCGATCCGGGTGGCTTCCGGGCGGCCCTTGAAGTCGGCCGGATCGAGACCCCAGAAGCGCAGCTCGCTGGCCATGGGCTCCATGATGTTGCCCATCTTGTCGGTCTGACCAGCGGCGTAGCCGCCCTCCATGATCATCCTGTTCTGACCTTCCTCGGACATGTCGAAGAGGGTCTCGTCTACGTTGGTGTTGACGTTGCTGAACACCTTGCGGCGGTTGGTCTTGATGGTCGCGCCCAAGTGCACGGTCGGCACGTGGTAGGACTCGTTGAAGTTGTCCAGGACCACCTTCCAGTTGCAGTTCAGCTCCGTGGTCAAGCCCACGTAGCGGCGCCAGTTCTGGATTTCCCAACGCTGCCAGTCTTCCCAGATCGGGCCGAGGTATTCCTTAAGAGTGACGCAATCCGGATCCATATTGACCCATACGAAACCGGCGAAGGTCTCGCAGCGCAGCTCCTCCAGGCGAATGTGGTCACAGGGGTCGCCTTGCGGAAAATCGTGCCGGTCGGGGGCGAAGTTGAGCGAGCCGTCGGGCAGGAAGGCCCAGCTGTGGTAGCGGCAGACGAAGCGCTTCACTGAGCCCTTCTCGTCGTCGACCAGCGGGTTGCCGCGGTGCTGACAGACGTTGTAGAAGGCTTTGACGCTGCCGTCCTCCTGGCGAACCATGATGATGGATTCGGGACCGACTTCTTCCATCTGCCAGTCACCATAGTTCGGCAGCTCGGACTCGCGGCCGAGCAGCAGCCAGGCTTTGGTCCACATGTGCTCCCATTCCTGCTCCGCGAACTCTTTCGAGGTATAGCGGTCGCCGGGGATGGTGTGGCCGCGCAACTCGGGGATGCCCCACCGCGCGACGTCGCGGCTGATCACTGCTTCTGACATGGTCTGCTCTCCATCTTTCTGATCGGCTCAATGACGAGGACCGTGCGGCTGTCCGCCGCGGGTCCATGCACTTTTTCGATTGGACCCCGACAGTATGCGTGCGGGTGCAATGCCTGCATAACTCTCGAAAAAGCCTGAAAAATATGCCCCTCCATAATGACAGGAGGGTGGAACGCGATCTGGCCCTTGCCCGTCCCGGATCAAGGCCCGATCCCGGTGGCTCGATCAGGATGAACCAACTGCCAGCCACAGTCATCCCGTATCGCAGCTCCCCAACCCCCTCTATCGGCCTCCCCACCCCAAATAGTGGACATCCAAGAAAGTTCGTGGATGTCCACTAATTTTGTGGATGTCCACTATTTGGGGGGCTCAGGGTCGGCTGCGCTGGGTGGCGCGCCAGCGGGTGGGGGGCAGGCCGGTCCAGGACTGGAAGGCGCGGGTGAAGGCGGCGGGCTCCGAGTAGCCCATGCGTTCGGCGATGACGGACACGGGCAGCTTGGTGTGGCGCAGGAAGTTGCAGGCCCGTTCCTGGTGCACCTTGCGCAGCAGGGAGTTGAAGGATGTCCCTTCGGTCTCGAGTTTGCGGGCCAGGGTGCGCGCGCTCATGGTGAGCATGGTGGCCACCTCCTCTCGATTCGGCGGCGGGGTGTAGGCCCACAACAGGCGCGTCACCTGCTCGGTCAGGCTGGCGTCGTCGGCGAGGACGCGGGAGAACTGCCGGGTGAGGGTGGCATAGCGCTTGAAGACGCCTCGGCTGGCGTGAATCGGGGCGCTGTTCGCCAGTTCCAGGGGATAGTCCAGGGTGGCGGTCGGCGCGTCGAAGGTCACCGGACAGGGCAGCCAGGCCCGGGCGTCGAAGGGGGCCGGGGGCGTGGCGAAGGGCAGGGTGACGCCGGCCGGTTCCGGGGTCGCCCCGATCAGGTCCGCGATCAGGCGGTACACCGACACCAGATCCCTGGGAATGCAGTAGCTGCGCAGCGCCTCGGCCTGATGGGCGTGGACCGCCGGGACGTCCATGTCGAAATCCAGTCTCAGGGTCGAGGCCTCGCTGCGGATGACAATGCGGGAGTGGCCCCAGCTCAGCTCGGGGTGATGGAGAAAAAACGCCAGCGCTTCCAGGGTGGTCGGTGCATGCTGCATGGCCAGCCCGAGCACGCCGTAGTGGTTGATGCCGATGCGGCTGAAGGTCTCGATGGCGAACCCGGCCACGCTGCGCTGGGTCTGTTCGAGCTGCGACAGCATCAGCGACAGCGCCTGCAGTTCCTGCCCCAGGGAAATGGGGAACTCGGGATCCTCGATGGCGGCGGTGGGCAGACCGATCTGGCGCACTACGGCCAGGCGCTGGGCATCGTCGAGTCCGGCCAGAGCCAACTGCCCGAGCACGCCGGTGATGGTCCGGCGGCTGGAGGCCAGATTGCCGCTGGCAAGAGGCTGGGTCCCTGGAATCATGATGGTCAGCCTATCTGATCAGGCTAGGCGTGACCTCTATTATCAAGTCTCTGTCCTCTGCCGCAATGGTTCCCATGGGGGATGCGCCGCAATCTTGTTGCCATGCTCACCAGATGAGGGACGCCATCCATGAGTCAGGCCGCAATCAAACCCGCCGCTGCTCCGAGCGCGCCACAGCATGTGGACGTGCTCATCATCGGTGCCGGCATCTCCGGCATCGGTGGCGCCTGCCACCTGCAGCAGCAGTGCCCGGAGAAGTCTTTCCTGATCCTGGAGAATCAGACCGGTTTCGGCGGCACCTGGCGCACCCACAAGTATCCGGGGATTCGCTCCGACAGCGATCTGTACACCTTCGGCTATCGCTTCAAGCCCTGGACGGGCAAGCCCATCGCCACCGCCGATGCCATCCTCGAGTACATGGAGGAGGTCATCGAGGAGCACGGGCTCAACGATCACATCCGCTATGGTCATGTGGTCAAAAGCGCCAGCTGGTCCAGCGAAGAGGCGCTGTGGACGGTGACGGTGGAGCGGCTGGGCAGCGCCGACCCCCTGACCTTCACCTGCCACTTCCTGTGGATGTGTCAGGGCTACTACAAGCACGCGAAGGGCTACACGCCCGAATGGCCCGGCATGGATCGCTTCGCCGGTGCCATCGTTCATCCCCAGAACTGGCCCGAGGATCTGGACTACGCCGGCAAGCGGGTGCTGGTGATCGGCTCCGGCGCCACCGCCGCGACCCTGGTCCCGGCCATGGCCGAGAAGTGCAGCCACATCACCATGCTGCAGCGCTCTCCGACCTTCTTCGCCCCGGGCGAGAACCGCAACGAACTGGCCGACATGCTGCGCGAACTCGAAGTCCCGGAGGAATGGATCCACGAGATCGTCCGCCGCAAAATTCTCCACGACATGAAGGTGGTGCAGCAGCGTTCCTTCGAGGAACCCGAAAAGCTGCGGGACGAACTCATTGCCGGCGCCCGGGCCTACCTGGGTCCGGACTTCGATGTCGAGACCCACTTCACGCCGAAGTACCGCCCCTGGCAGCAGCGGCTGGCCTTCATCCCCGATGGTGATCTCTACAAGGGTATTGCCTCAGGCAAGGCCTCGGTGGTCACCGACGAGATCGAGACCTTCACGGAGCAGGGCGTGCTGCTGAAGTCGGGCGAAGCACTCGAAGCGGACATCATTGTCACGGCCACCGGCTTCGATCTCTGCGTGCTCGGTGATATTGATTTCGCCATCGACGGTGAGGCCCTGGATTTCTCCAAGAGCTACACCTGGCGCGGCATCCTCTACTCGGGCGTGCCGAACATGGCCTGGGTCTTTGGTTACCTGCGCACCAGCTGGACCATGCGCGCCGATCTCATCGGCGACTTCGTCTGCCGACTCCTGCAGCACATGGATGCCAAGGGAGCAGACATGGTCGTGCCGACGCTCTCGGCCGAGGAACTCGCTGAGCCCGCGCGGCCCTTCATCGAGAAGGACAATTTCAATCCCGGCTACCTCGACCGCAGCATGCACCTGATGCCCAAGCAGGGGCAGCGGA
>JAFIFJ010000021.1 GCA_020832085.1 Gammaproteobacteria bacterium
CTTCGCTGCACGTCATGCCAATCGGCGCATCGCCCTGCGGGCGCTAGCGCTCTGTTGCGCGCCATCCATGGCGCGCCCCGCTTCGCGGCGCACTGTGTGCGACGCATTTCATTCCAGAAGAAATGCGCCCACAGTCAGCGCATCGCACGTTTCTTCCGCGACAGCGTGAACAAACGTTCTTGGCGAATGACCACAAAGAGGGCGCGCAGCGAAGGGGAACGTTGGCCCCGCCTGAGCCGGATGTCGGCAAGTGCTCTGTGGTCCGCCGCCAAAGGGCAGTGATACCATCCCGAGCCGCCCAACCCCCAACAGCCGCTGCAGGAGACCCGGATGGCCCTCGTCCTCGATGAAGATCAGGCCCTGATCAAGGACACCGCACGTGAGTTCTGCTCAAGCCAGGCCCCGGTGGCCCAACTGCGCAAGTTGCGGGATGAAGCTGATCCCCTGGGCTACTGCCAGGAAACCTGGAAGAAGATGGCGGAACTGGGCTGGGCCGGCATCGTTATCCCCGAGGAGTACGGCGGCACGGAATTCGGCTGGATGGCCTTGGGCGCCGTACTCGAGGAGCAGGGCCGTCACCTGACCGCCTCGCCGCTGTTCGCCACTGTGGTCCTCGGCGCCAGCGCGCTGCTTCTCGGCGGATCCCAGAGCCAGCGCGAATCCCTGCTGCCCCGCATCGCCGGCGGCGACCTGACCCTGGCTCTGGCGCTGGAGGAAGGCCCCCATCACGCCCCATTCGGCAGCGCCCTCTCCGCCCGCGCCGAGGGTAAGGGATGGAAACTGTCCGGTCAGAAGCGCTTCGTCATCGATGGCCACAGTGCGCAGCAGCTGCTGGTGGTCGCGCGCAGCTCCGGCAAACCCGGCGACCGCGCGGGTCTGAGTCTGTTCCTGGTGCCAGGCGACGCTGATGGCCTGCAGCGGACCCGCAGCAGCATGGTGGACAGCCGCAATGCGGCTCTGATCGATTTCGCAGACGTGAGCGTGGACGCCAGCGCCCTGGTCGGGGAGCTCCACAAGGCTGCCGACATCCTCGAACCCCTGCTCGAACGCGCCCGCATCTGCATGGCTGCCGAAATGATGGGAACCATGGACGAAGCCTTTGCCCGGACCATGGACTACATCCGCGAGCGCAAACAGTTCGGGGTGGTCATCGGCTCCTTCCAGGGGCTGAAGCACCGTGCCGCGGACATGTTCACCGAGATCGAACTGGCCCGCTCCACCCTGCTCGATGCCTTGAGCGCCCTCGACGAGGCCCGCGAGGACGTCCCCATGCTCGCCGCCCTGGCCAAGGCCAAGGTCGGCGAGGCCCTGCATCGGGTGTCTCTGGAGGCCCTGCAGATGCACGGCGGCGTGGGCATGACCGACGAGTTCGACGTCGGCCTGTTCCTGAAGCGCGCCCGGGTGCAGGAGCAGGCTTTCGGCAGTCAGGCCTTCCTTCGCGACCGCTACGCCACCCTGGCCGGATTCTGAGGAAGTTGCCATGAAACTCGCATTCAACCACGAGGACGAGGCATTTCGGGACGAGGTCCGGTCGTTCTTCGACACCGCCCTGACCCCTGAACTGCGCGAAGCCGGCCGCAAGATGACCAGCGTCTACAGCGACAGGGAGGTGGCCCTGGCCTGGCAGAAGATCCTCCTGGACAAGGGCTGGCTGGTGCCCTCCTGGCCGCGGGAGTACGGCGGTACCGACTGGAGCCTGACCCAGCGCTACATCTTCGCCTGTGAGCGCGCCCGGGCCCGCCCACCGGCACTGTCCCCCATGGGGCTGTCCATGCTCGGCCCCGCCCTGCTCGGACGTGGCACCCAGACGCAGAAGGATTACTACCTGCCGCGCATTCTCAGCGGTGAGGATTTCTGGTGCCAGGGCTATTCCGAGCCCCAGGCCGGCTCCGACTTAGCCGCCCTGCAGTGTCAGGCCATTCGCGACGGCGATCACTACGTGCTCAATGGGACCAAGATCTGGACTACCCACGCCCATGTGGCGAACCGCATGTTCTGCCTGGTCCGGACCGGCCGCTTCGAGCGTCCCCAGCAGGGGGTGAGCTTTCTGCTGGTGGACATGGAAGACCCTGGCGTCCGCTGCGAACCCATCCGCTTCGTATCCGGCTGCGCCACCCAGTGCACCGTCTACTTCGACAACGTCCGGGTCCCGGTCACGGATATCGTCGGCAAGGAAAACGAGGGCTGGTCGGTCACCAAGTATCTGCTGGAGTTCGAACGCGGTGGCGGTGCCGCGGCACCCGGTCTGCTCGAAGCCATCGGCCATGCCCGGAACCTGCTGGCAGCGCTTCCCGAAGCGGAGCGTCGCGACCCGTCCCGCCGCCTCGACGATCTCGAAGTCCGGGTCCATTCCCTGGAACTCACCGAGCTGCGGACCCTGGCCGAAACCGAGCGGACGGGCTCTCCCGGCCCGGCCTCCTCGCTGCTGAAGATTCAGGGCACGGAGCTGTCCCAGGCCATCAGTGAAGTGGCCGTGGAACTCATCGGCCTCTACGGCATGCCCCATCAGCCTGAGGCCTACGAACTCGGCAGCAACGTGCCCCCCATCGGGCCCGCCGACGGCGTCACCGCAGTGCCCTTCTATCTCAACAATCGGGCAGCCACGATCTATGCGGGGTCCAATGAGATCCAGCGCAACATCATCAGCAAGGCCGTGCTCGGCCTGTGAGCGGACAACAGAGGGAAAGCAGCATGCACGAGGACGCCACGCGCTTCTGGGTCGTCCGCCACGGCCAGATTGCCGCCAACGTGTCCTACCACTGGCACGGGTCCACCGACAGCCCCCTGACGGACACCGGCCGCCGGCAGGTGGAGCAGGTGGCGGCCTGGTTCGAGAACAGTCGCCGCCCGCTGGCAGCCGTCTATTCCAGCCCCCTCATCCGAACCCGGGACACTGCCACCGGTATAGCCGGTCGCCTCGGTCTCGACGTCAATCCCCTCCCCGGCCTGCGGGAGTACTGCCTCGGCGAGTGGGAGGGCGTGCATTTTCAGGAGCTCAATGAAGAACGCCGGCTCATCGAGCGCATGCGTGACCCCCATTGGGCACCGCCCGGGGGCGAATCCATTCACGCTGTGCTCCAGCGCATGCTCGATTCCTTCCATGAGGTGGCCGAGAGGCATCCGGGTGAGGAGGTTCTGATGGTGGGCCACGGAGCCGCCACGGCCGTCATGCTGGCCCATGTGCTGCAGCAGGACGCCCTCGGCTGGCATACCTACCACCTGCGCAACTGCAGCGTCAGCGAGTTCTGGCTGCATCCGGAACCGGGGCTCGGACTGTTCAATCACATCGATCATCTGAACGACTGAGGCGGCAGGCGCCGCGGGAGAGTAGACATGCCTGAGTTCTGTAAAACCGAGGTGGACGGCCACGTCCTGACCGTCACCATGAACCGTCCCGAGCGCATGAACGCGCTGCATCCACCGGCGAATCTGGAGCTCGGAGAGATCTTCGACGACTTCGCCGCCAATCCTGATCTCTGGGTGGCCATCATCACCGGAGCCGGAGACCGGGCGTTCAGCGCCGGCAACGACCTGCGCTGGCAGGCCGAAGGCAACAAGCGCCCGCCCGTGCCCCGGGGCTTCGGCGGGCTCACCAGCCGCTTCGATCTCGGCAAGCCGGTGATCGCCGCCGTCAATGGCGTCGCCATGGGGGGTGGCTTCGAGATCGCCCTGGCCTGCGACATCATCATCGCCTCCGACAACGCCATCTTCGCCCTGCCCGAGCCCCGGGTCGGCCTGGCCGCCCTGGCCGGTGGCCTTCATCGCCTGCCGCGGGAAATCGGCATGAAGCGCGCCATGGGCATGATTCTCACCGGCCGTCGGGTGGGTGCAGAGGAAGGCAGGTCCCTGGGCTTCGTCACTGATGTGGCGCCCCAGGCGGAACTCATGGATCGGGCCAGGGACTGGGCGAGACAGATCTGCGAGTGCGCCCCGCTGTCCATCCGTGCGAGCAAGGAAGTGGCCTATGGCGGGCTCAATCACGCCTCCCTGCAGGAGGCCATGTCAGCCCACTATGACGCCGTGACGGCCATGGCCAAAAGTGAGGACTTCATCGAGGGGCCGAAGGCCTTCGCTGAGAAGCGTCCACCAAACTGGAAGGGTCGTTGAAGCGCTGACAGCAGGGCCACTGCCAGCATCGATGGCCGGCACGAGGGTGCCGGCCGGAAACGCTCTCAACCCGCCTCGCTGGCTGCTGCAAGGGCGTCGGCGCAGAGGGCGACAGCCATGCACACCTCGTCGAGCACACGATCTTCGCCCTGGATCAGCATGGCAGCGAGAATCTCCTGCCGCGGGATGAGGATCTCGAGAGGATCACTCACGATGGCGAACTGATCCGGATACGCGAAGTCTGCGATGGCCTGCCGGGTTTGCTGCTGGAACGATGAAGTCTGCATGTCTGGCTCCCCATGGAGGTTTTGATAAATAGGGAGCAGGCACCGTGCCATCGCGTGAAGAATATTTTAACCAACTGATTTAAATGGTTTTTTTCTGGGTCTGACGAAGAATGAACGGAGCTGAGGTGACGCCATGCGTCACCTTGCGTCGCAAGTGGGCAAGGTCACCCTGCCCCTGCGGGGCCATGAGGTGCGGGGGCTGCGGGATTCGGCAGGGCATCCCTGCCGCCCAGGGGAGGACATGAGGTTGGCCGACAGCGAGCGCCACAGTGCGGAACAGGCCTACGCCGCCATGGTGGAGACCCATCTGACCCGCAACTACCTGGCCCATCTCGGCCACGGCCTGCTCGGCCAGACCGGCTTCCGCCTGCTCAACGCCCCCACCTTCCTGCCCGCCTACATCCTGCTGCTGTCGGGAGGTTCCAACATCGCCGTCGGTGCCGTGCTCTCGCTGCAGGCCCTCGGCATGGTGCTCACGCCCATGGTCAGTGCCAATCTCATCGAGCACCGGCCACGGGTCCTGCCGGTGGGCTTCAGCACTGGTGCCGCCATGCGCCTGATGATCCTCTGCATTGCCGCTTCCGGCCTGCTGCTGCCGCCGCACCTCGCCCTGTGGGCGATCGGACTGTTCATGTTCGGCTTCGGCCTGTTCATGGGCATGCAGGGGGTGATCTTCAATTTCCTCATGTCCAAGGTCATCCCGGTGAGCAAACGCGGGCGCCTGACGGGTCTGCGGAACTTTCTGGCCGGCATCACTGCCGCCGCCGTGGCCTGGGCTGCCGGCGAGTTCCTGCTCGGCGAAACCCCCACTGTTGCGGGCTACTCCTGGACCTTCGTCCTGGCCTTTGTGCTCACCAGCATCGGGCTGGCCCTGCTGATGTTCGTCCGCGAGCCCGAACCTCCGAATCTGCGTGCCCGCACGGCTCTGATACGGCGCCTCGGTGAGGTTCCGACCCTGCTGCGCCAGGATCCTGCTTTCCGCACCTACGTACTGGCCCGGGCCCTGGCCACCATGGGGCGCATGGCCGCGCCGTTCTACATCCTCTTCGCCGGCATGAGCATCGGACTCACCGGCCCAGTGCTCGGCACCCTCACCATGGCCTTCACCCTGGCGGGAACCTTCTCCAATCTGGCCTGGGGCGCCCTCGCCGATCGTCGTGGCTTCCGACTGGCCCTGCTGGTGTCCATAGCGCTGTGGATCGTCGCCACGCTGGCACTGTTGTTCAGCTCGGGGCTGCTGGCTACCACCCTGGTGTTCATTGCCGTCGGTGCCGCCTTCCAGGGCTTCCAGCAGTCCGCCATGAATCTCACCCTGGAGTTCGGCGAACGCGACGAGTTGCCGATGCGCATCGCCCTGGCCAACACGGCGTCGGAAATGGCCGGCACCGTCGGGCCCCTGCTCGGCGGCATCCTCGCGGCAGTGCTCGGGTATCCTGCCGTCTTTGCCACATCCATCGCCTTTCTCGGTATCGGCGGATGGATGCTGATCCGTCATGTGCCGGAACCCCGCTACCGGGTCGTCAGCCTCGATCCAGGGGACCCGAATCGAAGGCTGTGATGCCGCAGACGCGCCCTCACAAGGGGATCTTCAGCCGCCCTCTGCAGCCAACGACGTAGCTTGGGGGGCAGCAGAACCCTGTCAGGCGCTGCAACTGCAGTCACGCCCTGTGGCAGGAACCGCAAACGGGTTTACACTCAGTGGCAAGCAGGCGCGCTCACCGAGGGCGCCTTGCAGCCATCGCGGCAACGCAACGTCGGGGGAAGTGCTTGGTCGAGCGCAGGGAGTCATGCGACTCATGACAGCCATCGAACGCCAATCCGTGGCTTTCGCGAGCCTCAGCGGCATCGAAGATATTGCCACCCGGCAGGGCCAGAGCGCTTCGCTGGAAGTGCTGCAGCGCGCGCTCGATCGCCTCACGGCGCTGTGCAGCGAGTACGGCGGCGAGATCGGCAATGTGGTGGGGGGAGAACTGCTGTGCCTGTTTCCGAATCCGGACGCTGCCCTCAATGCGGCCTGTCGGATGCAGCATGTCGTGCATGAAGATCCGGCCATCCGCGCTCAGGGCCTGTCGCTGACCGTCGGCCTGCACTGGGGCCCCGTGTATCGCCGCGACGGTCACGTCTTTGGTGACAGCATCAACACCGCGGCCCGGGTCAAGGCCGAGGCCCAACCCGGCCAGATCCTCATGACCCGGGAAATGAGTCGCCACCTCCATGCCGAGAGCGCCAGCCTGTTGCGGACCTACGACCGGGTCAAGGTGAAGGGCAAGGAGCGGGCGCTGACGCTGATGCAGGCGGCCTGGCAGCCTGTCGACCTCAACAGTACGTCGGTCATGGCCTCCATGATCAACAGCGGCTACCTCAAGGATCTGGCAGCCGATGCCCTGGAACTGACCATCGGTACGGAAGAGCGCCAGATCACATCGAGCATGACGCCCGTGAACGTGGGCCGGGCACCGACCTGCGATCTCAGGGTTCAGTCCCAGTCGGCATCCCGCCTTCACTGCCGCATCGATCATCGACGAGGCAAGTTCGTGCTCATCGATCTCAGCACCAACGGCACCCACCTGGTGCGCTCAGACGGGTCCGAAACCATTCTTCGTCGGGAGGAAGCCGTACTCACCGGCAGCGGGCGCTTCGCTCTCGGAGAGGCAGCGTCAGAGCGGGGCCGCTGGACGGTTCGCTTTTCCACCCGCTGATCAGCGTCCCCTCTTGCGGGCGCGCCGCAGCCCGGCGCCTTCATCAGGAGGCCGCTTCGACACGACGATGCCGGATCAGCCCACGTGCAGTGCAGCGTGGATGTGCTCGGCCAGCTTGCGACTCACCCCGGGAACCTTCGCCAGTTCCGCGACGCTGGCACGCTTGACTCCGCGTATGCCACCAAAGTGCTGGACCAGGGCCCGGCGCCGCTGCGGCCCCACGCCTTCGATGCCCTCCAGCTCAGATTGGGTCTGGGCCTTGCCGCGACGCTGGCGATGGCCGGTGATGGCGAAACGATGGGCTTCGTCGCGAATATGCTGCACGAGATGCAGCGCGGCACCCGTGGGCGGCAGCACCAATTCGCGGCCGCTAGCGCCGTCGATCAGGGTCTCGAGGCCGGCCTTGCGGGTCACGCCCTTGGCCACACCGATCACCGTGACCCCCGTCACCTCCAGTTCCCGGAGCACCCGCATGGCTTCACCGAGCTGACCCCGCCCACCGTCGATGAACAGCACGTCGGGGATCATGCCTTCACCACTTCGGATGCGGCGGTAGCGTCGTCTCAGCGCCTGCTCCATGGCCGCGTAGTCATCGCCCGGGGTGATGTCGGTGATGTTGAAACGGCGGTAGTCGGACTTCAGCGGGCCGTTGTCGTCGAATACCACGCACGAGGCCACCGTGTGCTCGCCCATGGTATGACTGATGTCGAAGCACTCGAGCCGGGTCAAGGGCTGTGACCGGCCCAGCGCCTGTTCGAGTGCGGCGAAGCGCTGGGCCAGGTTCTGCCGGTCCACCAGACGCGCAGCGAGGCTCTTTTCGGCATTGTCCTTGGCCAGTCGCACCCAGCGGGAACGCTGTCCGCGCACCTGATGGGTCAGGCGCACGGCACGCCCCGCCACCTCGGCCAGCACCCGGGCCAGCAACGTGGCGTCCGCCACCGCATGGCTGGCAAGGATCTCCCGGGGAATCTCCCGCACGGCACCACTGTCGCCGAGATAGTACTGGGATATGAACGCCGCCAGCACCGACTCCGGTCCGGAGTCGAGTTCATCCCTGGGGAAGTAGTCCCGGGAACCGAGCAGCCGCCCGCCCCTGATAGTCATCACCTGGACGCAGAGCCCCCCGGGCTGGTCCGTCACCGCCACCACATCCACATCGCCGCTGGCGCCATCCACGTCCTGCTGCTGCTGGATGCGGCGCAGCTGCGCGATCTGATCCCGCAGGCGTGCCGCCCGCTCGAACTCCAGCGCGGCGGCGGCCTGCTGCATGCCTGCTTCGAGTTCCTGGTGCACCTGCTCGCTGCGGCCCTCCAGGAACAGCACGGCGTGACGAACGTCTTCAGCATAGCTTTCAGGGTCCACCAGTCCGACGCAGGGCGCGGTGCAGCGGCCGATCTGATGCTGGAGACAGGGCCGCGATCGGTTTCTGTAGTAGCTGTCGCTGCAGTTGCGGATGCGGAACAGCTTCTGCAGCACGTTGAGGGTCTCGCGCACTGCACCTGCCGACGGATACGGCCCGAAGTAGCGGCCCGGACGCTTGCGCGATCCCCGGTAGAAATCCAGCCTCGGAAACTCGGCATGGTCCGTGAGCTGGATGTAGGGGTAGGTTTTGTCGTCCCGCAGCACCACGTTGTAGGGCGGACGGCGGTGCTTGATCAGGCTCTGCTCGAGCAGCAGCGCCTCCGTTTCACTCTGGGTGATGGTGGTGCGGATGTCCGCCACCCGGCCGACCATGGCCAGGGTCTTGGCGGTGAGGCCCGAGCCGCGGAAGTAGCTGCCGACGCGAGCCCGAAGATTGCTCGCCTTGCCCACATAGAGCACCTCGCCCTCGGCATCGAGCATCTCGTAGACGCCGGGGCGGCGGGTCAGATGACGGAGCAGGGCTTGTGGGTCGAACTGTCCGACGGCAGGCGGCATCACCATCTCAGGATCGCAGAGTCAGAGCCTCGAGCCGCTCGAATACGGCATCGAACATGGGCCAGGTGAGCCGGCCCGTGCGCGTGTTGTACCGGGAACAGTGGTAGGAATCCACCAGCGTCACGCCCTTGGCCAGCGGATGCTCCGCGCCATGGAAGAACGGCAGACCCGAGAGGCCGCGGCCCAGTCCGAGCAGTACCGCTTCGTGAGCGAAGCGGCCCAGGGCCAGAATGGCCACGGGGCGCTGGCGACGGCCGCCGCCGCAAAGTTCGCCGAGATCCCGTTGCAGAAACACCGAACAGCGCCGCCGCTCGGCAGACGTGGGCCGATTCCCCGGAGGCAGACAGCGCACGGCATTGGTGATCCGGCAACCCTTGAGCGCGGGCGGACGCCCGCCCTCACGGGCCCTGGCGAAGCCGTGACGCAGCAGGGCTTCGTGCAGCCAGTCACCGGAGTCGTCGCCCCAGAAGGGACGTCCCGTGCGATGGGCGCCCAGCCGTCCGGGAGCCAGCCCCACGATCAGGAGCCGGGACTTCGTCGGGCCCGCGGCGGCTACCGGCGCCGCGTGCCATTGCGGGTGGGCTACGGCATCGGCATCACGCTGCAGCAGCAACCGTGGACAGGCGCGACAGTCCGCGTCGAAGACACAGCCGCTCGCCGCATCCGGCAGATCGCTCAGGCCGTCTCTCCAAGGACGAGATGAGGATCGAGCATGCCGTGGCGCATGGCGAGCAGCGTCAGTTCCACGTCGCTGGAAATTCTCAGCTTGTCGAAGATCCGGTAGCGGTAGCTGTTCACGGTCTTCGGCGACAGGCACAAAGCGTCGGAAATGTCCTGGACCTTGCGGCAGTTCACCACCATGGTCGCGATCTGCATCTCGCGTCCGGAGAGCACTCCGAAAGGCGACGCATCCTCCACCTCGTAGCTGCGCAGAGCCAGATGCTGAGCCACGTCCGAGGACAGATAGCGCTGCCCCACTCTGACCCGGCGGATGGCGCTGATCAGTTCCCGCGCATCGGCCCCTTTCGTGACATAGCCCACCGCTCCGATTTCGAGCATCCTCGAGGGAAACGGATCATCGTCGTACACGCTGAGCGCGATGATCTTCAGGTCCGGATCCTGCCGCAGTGCGCGCCGGGTGGCTTCCATGCCACCGATGCCGGGCATGCGCACGTCCATGAGAATCACGTGGGGGACGAGCTTGCGAATAGCCAGCAGGGCGTCTTCGCCGCTGTCTGCCTGCCCCACCACTTCAATGCCCCTCACGCCCGTCAGCATGCTGACGATGCCTGCGCGAACGAGCCGGTGATCATCCACTACCAGAACTCTGATCATGGGAGCCTCCCTTCCCCTGCCGCAGCCATGCGAATCAGATTCGAAGTGCGATCAGCAACGAGGCGCTGCTGAGTGCGCACCTTAAAAATAGACCGGACGACGCAGATTGCAAGGCGAACTCGCCTGATTGCAAAACTTTCCTGCACCTAAAACAGCTAAATCGAGCGGGGTGATAGCAGCGTGCCACCACGCCTGCATGGCCGGAGGTCATGGCGTCTATGCGGGGGTTTGGCTGCGCCCCGGGGCCAGCCCACTGGCTGGTCCCGGGGCAATGAGGCAGATCAGAACGTGACGCCGAGTTCCACACCGATATGGCGCGGTGCGCCGAACTGAGTGAAGTTCCAGAGGTTGCCTACCGAATTCGCACTCACGCGATAAGTCTCGTTGGTCAGGTTCTTGCCGAACAGGGACACGTGGTAGCGCTCAGTCGGATCCATGTAGGTGATGTTGGCATGCACCAGGGTCCGGCTTTCCATGGCGGTGAAGGTGGGGTGTCTGGCCACGCCCACGGCCACGGCATTGGGATCGAAGGGACTGGTCTCTGCACTGGATTGATAGTGCACACCGCCCACCCACTGCAGGGTCCCACCGTTACCCAGATTCTGGTCCCACATCAACTCCCCTGCGAGCTGCCACTTCGGCGAGAACGGGATGTCCAGACCGGTAAGATCGACCGGAGCCACGGTCGGATCCAGGGGGTTCGGGTCGAACTCGAATTCCCGGTACTTGGCATCCAGCCAGCCGGCGGAGCCGCGGAACTGCAGACTCGGCGTGACGATCCATGTGGCCTCGAGTTCTGCACCGCGGGAACGGGACTTGCCCGCATTCAGGGTGATGGTCTCCTGCCCCGGGCTGCCATCGAAGTTGGTGAACTCGAACACCTGGTTGCGCTGCAGATCCTCGAAGTCGGTCCAGAACAGCGCCATGTTCAGCCGCAGACGCCGATCGAGCAGATCGGCCTTCAGACCAATCTCATAGTTGATGTTGGTTTCGGGGTTGTAGGGGACACAGGTCTGAGGCTGCAGGCAGGTTTCGCTGAAACCTCCGGAGAGGAAGCCCGTGGCGATGCTGGCATACACCATCCCTTCGTCCGAGAATTTGTAGTCGCCGACGAGCCGCCATGTGGTCTCCGTCCACTTCTCCTTGGTATCCACCTGGAAGCGATAGGCCGAGTTGGGCAGCGGATTCTGGCGCATGGAAACTTCCGAAGCGCTCAGTCCAGAACGGCTCACGCGACCGGACAGCGCATCCGCTTCACAGTTGGTGACCGGATCGAAGGGCAGCGACGGATCCACCAGGATGGCATCCTGCTCGAGAGTGAACTGGTTGCAGGGGCCGCCACCGCCCACCGGGTTGAAGAAGTCCTTCTTGTCCTGGGTCCAGCGCACCCCGGCGCTGAGCGTGATCTTTTCGTTCACGTCCCAGGATCCATCCAGATAGAAGGCCAGGGACTTGCGGTCCTGGGTCAGGCTGCCGACGTTGGGGTCCCTCGTGATCTGCCGCAGGTCGAAGGGTGGGAACAGGCTGGTCAGTCCCACTGTGGAGTAGGCGACGAATTCCAGGTCGTCGGTGAGGTAGATGCCGCCGGCGACGAAATTCAACGGGCCCTCGAAATTGCTGACGAAACGCAGTTCCTGCTGGAACTGCTCCCGCTGCAGATTGCGGGTGGCATCGAAGAGCGAGAGGAAGGCCTCGCCGGTGTACGTGCTGGGCAGAATCTCGTCCTGTTCCCGGTAGCCCGTTATGGAGCGCAGGGAGAAGCGCTCGAAATCCAGGTTCTGGGTCAGGTAGAAACCGTCGATGTCCACCCGATGGCCATCACGCATGCGGATGGCACCGCCCTGCTGGGTCGCGCCGGTGCTGAAGGGATTGCGGTGGCCCGCTTCCTGAATTCCGGGAAACCCCAGAAGTGGCAGCAGGAACCCTTCCCCTGCCGGTGTTTCATTGACCCCGGGAGGCGCATCGGAGTCATCGCGGACGACTTCCCAGATGAAGTAGGCCTCGTACATGTCGTTGGGCTGCCACAGCAGCTTGGACTTGGCCGCCAGCACCTTCTTGCCGCCGAGGCGCTCTCCAGCACCTCGGGTCGACTGGCTCAACTCAGCCGGAAGCTGATCAGGCGTCACGCCGATCAGCGCATTGAACGGCGAATTCGGAAACGTCGCCGTGTCCTTGTCGTTGGTGTAATAGCCATCCTCATCGGTATAGGAGGCCGCCATGCGGAACCCGAGTCGATTTTCGATCAGGGGCACGTCGAAGCCCACTTGGACCTTCTGGGTGTTGGCACCGCCGTTATAGCGTCCACCCACCACGCGGATGTCGGCTCCGTACTCATCCAATGACGGTCGCTTGGAACGAATGGTGATCACGCCGCCCGTGCTGTTCTTGCCGAACAGCGTACCCTGCGGTCCGCGATAGATTTCCACCTGCTCAAGATCGAACAGTTCCACGAACTGGGACTGCACGTGATTAAGGGCGAACTCGTCCACCAGCAGGCCCACGCTGGGGTCCTGGGTGGTGAGAATGGAAATGGTCCCGGTCCCACGGATACCACCCGCCAAGGCGTTGAAACCGGTCTGGTTGGTGAGCGTGACGTTCGGCGACAGGTCGCCGATGACGCGGACATCGTTACCGAAGGTCCGATTGATCTGCTCCGCGGTGATGGTGGAGATCGCAATCGGGGTGTCCTGCTGACTGGTATCCCGTTTGGTACCCGTCACGATGATTTCTTCGAGCACCCCTGCCCGGCGCGCGGGCTCTGTCTGGGCGACGCTTGCCGCTGAAATACTCATCGCAAGCGACGCCAGCGCCAAAGCGCCAACCCCCTTGCCGGCCCTGCCTTCACGTGAACTCATGCCTGCTCCCCTCCCTCGAGGATATGGAGGCGGCCGCAGGCATGACACGAACGCCCACCCACGGCTGCACCTCGTCGACTCGGATAGCCTACGAAAACAACAACTCAATGAGTGGCGAAAACACCAGCGAGGTGGGGATCCCCGCAAGACAACCCTGCCACGTCCTGCACGTGCAACAGCTTCGAACGCAGAGCAGACCACCAGCAGCAGCTGGCAATCCACATCTCTGACGCCTCTCCCCAAAGACCTTCACGCATGAAGGCAAGTCCCAACTATCGAGTCACGGCGGACATTGGTCAAGTCCGAATGCGTCGGGGTGGGGCCGCGATCAGCTGAAGGCCTGAATCCCGGTCTGGGCCCGACCAAGGATCAGCGCGTGGATGTCATGGGTCCCTTCGTAGGTGTTCACGGTTTCCAGATTCATGACGTGCCGGATCACGTGGTATTCGTCGCTGATGCCGTTGCCGCCGTGCATGTCACGGGCGACACGGGCCACTTCCAGCGCCTTGCCGCAGTTGTTGCGCTTGAGCAGGGAGATGGTTTCCACAGGCAGTTCACCGGCATCCATCAGCCGCCCAGCCTGCAGACAGCCGAGCAGGCCCAGGCTGATCTCCGTCTGCATGTCAGCGAGTTTCTTCTGCACCAGCTGATTGGCTGCCAGCGGCCGGCCGAACTGCTTACGCTCCAGGGTGTAGTTGAGGGCCGCGTGCCAACAGAACTCCGCCGCGCCCATGGCACCCCAGGCGATGCCGTAGCGGGCCTTGTTGAGGCAGCCGAAGGGTCCAGCCAGGCCGCTGACGTTGGGCAGCAGATTGGCCTCGGGCACAAAGCAGTCGTCGAGGACGATCTCGCCGGTGATGGAGGCGCGCAGACTCATCTTGCCCTCGATCTTCGGCGTCGAGAAACCCTTGCTGCCCCGCTCCACCACAAAGCCGCGGATCTTGCCGTCGAGCTTGGCCCACACCACCGCGAGATCGGCGATGGGTGAGTTGGTGATCCACATCTTGGCGCCGTTGAGAACGAAACCGCCGTCGACAGCTTCCGCCCGGGTGATCATGCTGCCCGGATCAGAGCCGTGATCGGGCTCAGTCAGACCAAAGCAGCCCACCCACTCACCGCTGGCCAGTTTCGGCAGGTACTTCTGTCGCTGTGCTTCGTTGCCGTAGGCATGAATGGGATGCATCACCAGCGACGATTGGACGCTCATGGCCGACCGGTAACCCGAGTCCACCCGTTCGACCTCCCGCGCCATCAACCCGTAGCAGACATGGTTGACGCCGGCGCAGCCGTAGGCCTCGGGAAGCGTCGCTCCCAGCATGCCGAGGTCGCCGAGTTCATTCATGATCTCGCGGTGGAAGTGTTCCTGGCGGTTTGCTTCCAGCACCCGCGGCAGGAGTCTGTCCTGGGCGTAGCCGCGGGCGGTGTCGCGGACCAACCGTTCCTCCTCGGTCAGCAGCCCCTCCATGGCCAGGGGGTCTTCCCAGCGGAATGCGGCACGCCCGGACGGAGCCGGCTTGGAGGCAGTTGAACGGGCTTCGCTGGACATGAGTGGACACCTTGTAAACGTGGGGAACGGGAGGTTAGACCAGCCCGCCAGGGCAGGCAATCAGGGGCCATGGAGCAGGTCGCATCCCTCGGCCATACGCCCGACTGCTTGCCGTTGATCTGCACCCGGCGGTGACGTCGCGGCGTGCAAGCACGCTTGGCTGCAAGAAACGCCAGCAGCCCCCGGAGGGGGGCCTGCAGCCCGCGCCAGACCGGCCTGAGATCCGGTAAACTGCGCGCCCCGACCCGCTTGGAGACGACAACCGATGGCCCTGGACGAATCGACCCTGCAGCAGCTTCTGGACACCATCCGCCGCTTCGTGCGCGAGCGGCTGCTGCCGCTGGAAGCCCAGATCGCCCGGGAGGACAGGATTCCGGCAGAAGTGATCCAGGAAATGCGCGAGTTGGGCATGTTCGGCCTCACCATTCCAGAGGAGTTCGGCGGTCTTGGTCTGAACACCGAGGAGGAGTGCCGGGTGGTGATGGAACTGGGCTGGACCTCCCCCGCGTTCCGCTCCGTCATCGGCACCAACAACGGCATCGGCTCCCAGGGGCTGGTGATGGACGGCACCGAAGAGCAGAAGCGCCACTACCTGCCGAAGATGGCCAGCGGCGAAGTGATCGGCTCCTTTGCCCTGACCGAGCCCGAAGCCGGTTCCGACGCCGGCAGCGTCCGCACCCGCGCGGTCCGCGACGGCGACGACTTCGTGCTCAATGGCAGCAAGCGCTACATCACCAACGCTCCCCACGCCCAGCTCTTCACCGTCTTCGCACGCACCCATCCGGAGCGCACGGGCGGCAGCGGTGTCTCCGCGTTCCTGGTCCCCGCAGACACCCCCGGCATTGCTCTGGGCAAGCCCGACCGCAAGATGGGTCAGCAAGGCGCACACGTCTGTGACGTGGTGTTCGAAGACGTGCGCATTCCCGCCACGGCCCTGCTCGGCGGCGAGGATCGGCTGCACGGGGGCTTCGGCACGGCCATGAAAACCCTGGACCGGGGGCGCCTGCACATCAGCGCGCTGGCGGTGGGGACCGCCGAGCGGCTGATCGATGAGAGCGTCCGCTATGCCCTGGAACGCAAGCAGTTCGGACAGCCCATCGGCGAGTTTCAGCTGCTGCAGGGCATGCTGGCCGACTCTCGCACCGAAGCCTACGCCGCACGCTGCATGGTGCTCGATGCTGCCGCACGCCGGGACCAGGGCGAGGAAGTCAGCATGCTGGCGTCCTGCAGCAAACTGTTCGCCACTGAGATGGTCGGCCGGGTGGCCGACCGCGCGGTGCAGATCTTCGGGGGTGCGGGCTACATGGAAGAGTACGGCATCGAGCGCTTCTATCGGGACGTGCGACTGTTCCGGCTCTACGAAGGCACCAGTCAGATTCAACAGCTCATCATCGCCCGCAGCATGCTCCGAACCGCCAGTCAGTAGGCCCACGCAGAGCGTCGCCCGCCCTTGTTGACCGGGTCCACATTCCCGCATCATGGCTTGTGGAACTCTGAGAGCAGTCAATGACGGAAGAGGAAGACAAGCCAACCCCAACCGGGGACGACGAGCGCCGAGCAGGCGCCGGCCGTCGCAGGGAGCCGCGTTTCGACTGGGAAACGGGAGATCCGATCAAGGATCGACGGCTGCAGGATGATGGCAAGGAGGGGGAAGCGGAAGACGAGGAAGGCTGACGCCTGTCCTTTGGGGCAACGGAATGGCTCAGGCGGCCGGTAGCCAGACCACGAAGGCCGTTCCCGCACCCGGGCGGGACCGGCAGGAGATTCTTCCGCCGAGTTCATGGACGAGGCGGCTCGTGATGGCCAGGCCCAGGCCCCTGCCCTCACCCTTGGCCGACACCCCCGATTCGAAGATGTGCGCCAGCAGCTCAGGATCGATCCCACCCCCCGTATCGGACACCTGGATCTCGACCCCGCGCTGGCCGCGGTCGTTCACGGACTGATCGACCACCACATCCAGGATGCCTCCATCCGGCATGGCTTCCAGGGCATTCCTGGCGAGGTTCAGCAGCACCTGATGCAGGTGCTGTTCGAGGACGTCCACCGGGGGCAGTTCGTGGCCAGGCGTGAACCTGACCTCGATGGCCGCGTCGACACCCAGAGACGCCTGCACCAGCGTCAGGACCTTGGACACCAGCCCATTGAGGTCAGCCGATCCCGCAGCCCTTGTATCGGGCGCCTCCTCCTCGGTCAGGCCCCGCACCAGGGATGCCGCCCGCCGCAGTTCATCGCGAATCAGGCGCATCTGCTCCTGGGCAGGGTCATGGCCGTCCAGGCGATTGGCCAGCAGATGCACGTAGTTCTGGATCACGGCCAGGGGATTGCTGATCTCGTGGACCGCCTCATGCATCCGCCGCGAAAACCTTTCCTGCTGCTGCGATGCCGCGTGCTTCACGCGGTTTTCGAAACCGGCGATTCGGACCAGCCAGCGGCCGGCATGGATGCTGACCAGATTCAGGTCAGACGCCTGCCTGCCGGCACCGAGCAGCAGCACGGCCACAGGTTCGGGAAGCCCGACCGGCACGGCCACCAGTTCGGCAACGCCGAGGCGATCTGCGCACTGGCGGTCGAACACCGAGGCCAGGGGGGGCGCCTCATTCGTGAACCCATCCGCCCCTCTGCCTTCGGCGCCACCGGCATGGCTCCAGACCAGGCCTCCACGCACCAGGGCCGTGGCGGCCAGGGAACGACCACCTTGCAAACGAATACTCTGACCCGCCAGGTCGGAGCTGCCCTGCACGGTCAGCAGGCCGTCCCCCGTCACGCGGAATGGTAGAACGGACTGTCCCAGCCACCGGGGCAGCAGGGATTCAAGTGCAGTCAGCGCTGCCGCCAGATTCTCGGCGTCGGCCATGGGCAGCAGCGTCGCTTCCAGGGAGCGGAAGCGCTCGATGGTTTGGCGCAGTTCAGCCTCGGACCGGTCATCGGAGTGCGGAGGTTCCCAGAATCTGGCCTGGCTCAATCGGGAAGCCAGCTCCGCTTCCTGCTGCTCGAGCAACCTGGCCACCTCACCCAGGGCCTCATAGCCATGGATGGACAGGTGCCACGCGGCGGCCGCCAGCCGCACCAGAGGATGGGCATCGGCCAGCAGTTCCAGGGGCTCGTCCCGGTAGCGGCGCATGTCGGCTGCCAGCAGATCCGGAGGCTGCGACGCCATCAAGCCCAGGCCATAGCGCAAGCGGTCTCTGCTGGCGTCGGAACGATCCAGGCCCGGCAATCCCAGCCAGACCTCGGCTAATGCCAGCGCGCGGTTCGAAACGCGCCAGCGGTTGCCGTCGGCGCGAGGATTGGGACGATCGAGCAGGGCCTCGGCTGTGGCCAGAAGGATTGAACGAAGGACGAAGTCGGACCCGGGGCCAGGCGGAGCCAGGAGGCTGCCGTGGCCCAGACCCTCCACGCTTTCGAGCAGGGTCTGAGCATGGGAGGCGTCGAGTACCGGCCGCAGCGCACAATCCAGCATGGCTGCCGCCACATGATGCAACCATGGTGGCGCCGGGTCATAGCTGCCCGTCATGGTGGCCCAGGTCACGGACGCGTCTCCTCACAGGCATGCGGGAGGATGAGCCTGCGATCGCCCACGCTGAAGTCGAGCCTGCGGCGGGAGTGGAGCATCCAGTCGAGTTGCAGCAGGACCCATGCGGAACCCACACAGGCCGCGGCCACCAGAATCGCCAGCAGCGGTGCAACCAGCATGCAGCTGGCCAGGACCAGCACGACCCCGGTGCAAACGCTGATGATGAATTGGAACTTGGACTGCACCTGGCTTCTCCATCGCCTAAACAGTCGACTGCAGCGTGCCGTCACGGCTCACCCGTCGTCAGGGGGAGCCTCTCAAGCACCGTGCCAATCGCGCCCTTCCTGAGCTGCGTCAATTTTTATTATTTATTAATCAATACTTTGTTTATCTTTTCTAGATTGAGTCTAGAATAAAGACATTGCCCCGGTCAGTGCCCTTCCGGACACCGTGGGTCCAGACCTGACGTGCCGCGTCAGCTTGACCGGCCGCCATCATAATACCGAATCTCCGATTTCAGCCTGTCCGCTTCATTTGCGCGCCGTCATGGCTGCGAGGGCCGCGGCTCTGAGGGCATCCCGCATGCGCAGGGCTTCGATCCGCGCCTGTTCCGCATAGTCGGGGCCATGGCCCGCATAGAGGATGGCCCGAGAACTGTTCACCACCAGGCCTCTGCCGCGGGCGTCGAGACCGGCCCGCACGGCAGCCTCCAGATCTCCCCCCTGGGCTCCGAGCCCGGGTACCAGCAGCGGGATCTCCGGCGCCAGCTCCCGGATCCGCTGGAGTTCCGCAGGTTGGGTCGCCCCCGCGACCAGCATGAGATTGTCGTGGGGATTCCATTTGCTCACGGCCAAGCGCGCGATCCGCGCATAAAGCGGATCCGACTCCGGCCAGTTCTGGATCTCGCCGGCCCCAGGATTGGAGGTGCGGCACAGAATCACCGTGCCCCGGTCCACCCGCTCGAGAAAGGGCTCGAGACTTTCACTGCCGAGATAGGGATTGAGGGTGACGGCATCCGCACCGTAGCGGTCATAGGCTTCCCGGGCATACATGGCAGCCGTGGAACCGATATCCCCGCGTTTGGCGTCGAGAATCACCACCGCATGGGGAGCCAGTTCACGAACGGCCGCGATGCTCTCAGCCAGCGCCCTTTCCGCACCGATGGCCGCAAAGTGGGCAATCTGGGGCTTGTAGGCACAGGCCAGATCAGCCGTCGCGGCGATGACCGAGCGATGAAACGCGACGATCCCGTCCTCGCTCTGCCCCATCCCCTCCGGCATGCGCGACGGCTCAGGATCGAGCCCGACGCAGAGCATGGAGTCGGTGTGCGACCAGGCCGCGCGCAGGCGGGCATGAAAGGAAGTGCTGATGACAGGCTCTCCGAGAACGACGGACCGCAGTCAATATATCACTACCCACAGCGGCTGACGCTCTACGTCATTGGTGGACGCCAAAGGTCTGCAATACGAGCCGAGAGCCCAGGCCGGAACCCCTGTCAAAAAACAACCTATTGTTTTTTATGATTTTATTGCGTTGGCACGAGGATCGCACCAGGAAACTTCGACAGCTGACTCAACCCTGGGAGCGACATTATGAATGCCCTGGTCCACGGAGGAAACGTGTTCTCGCTGGATGCCCTGCGCCCCGTGCTCGAACGCCGCAGCCGCCGTACGGACGACCGGCGCCGGGAGGCCCGCTACATCTGCCGGGAGCGTCTGTTCGTGCAGGTCGTGCTGTGTGCGGAGCACCCGGAACTCGTGGGGCGCACCGAAGCAGGCAGCGTCGTGGATGTGTCAGCGTCCGGAATCCACTTTCACTGTGCTCTTCCCCTGCCGGTCGGAACCCTGGTGGACATCTGGGTCGACATCTCCAGCCGGCCCGGCAAGTTCTTCCTGTCGGGCAAGGTCCGCTGGAGCGAAAGCAGTGCCACAGGCAGCCAGGGGATCGGTGTGGAACTCGAAGAGGGACCGGCGACCGATATCAACGCCTGGCGGGCCCTGATGCGGTAACTCCGGATTTGTCCCCCCCGCCCCTGCGGCGACGTCGCCTCTCGACGCCAACTAGCCCCAGGGCAGCCCTCCGTGGCGCTCTGCGAGCATGACCCGGTTCACGTTTCCAGAAGAAACATCCCCCGGACCACCAAAACCGCCGCGATTCTCACCCTCTCTGAGGTGCAGATCGCGGCAGGCAGCCCAATGCTGAACTAGATTTCCCATGACAGGCGTTGGGATTCCGCCCCATGTCGACCACAGGGAGGTAGGAGACAGGTCTTGAGCGGGTCACCGTCGCACATGATCTGCGCTGTAATCGGAGGGCCAGATGGCCAACATGCCCGACCACCGCGTTGCAGACACGACTGCGCGTGTCGTCTCCCATCCCGCGATCACCCGGCAGCCCCCTGCGCGGCTGCTGCAGCGCATCTGGGGACGGTGGCAGTCCTTTGCCAACGATCGGCTGCGTCAGCTCCTCCTGGACCTGGACGACGACCTGTTCGCCCGCGCAGACGCGGCAGAAAACAGCGTCATGCAGGAAATGTATTTCAACGCCATGCGCCTGCTGCGTTATCAGACGGATGCCATCCGCACCCGCTTTGCGGCAGAGATCACCGCCTCGGTGTCGAAGCCTGCGCCAAACGCCCGCAAACCGGCCGAAGGTGATGACGCTACCAGCCTCGAGTCACGCCTCGAAGAACTCACGCTGATCGAAGAAGACGTTCTCGAGCAGCGGCTGGCCGTCTCCACCATGACCCAGCGTTTCGAGCGCGCCCACACTCTGGAGGTGCTGCTGGCCCAGCGCCGCATCGAGGCCCTGCGGGCGCAGCTGGACCCCGACAGCTCGGCCGCCCGGATCACCCTCGACGCCCGAGTCCTGGCGGAAGCTTTCGCCACGTCGCTCAGCCCCATGGACCTGGATCTGCGCATTCGCCTGATCCTCTTCAAGCACTTCGAGAACGAGGTCATGGAACCTCTGGCGGGGCTGTTCCGTGAGTTCAACGCGCTGCTGGTCGAGGCTGGCGTCCTGCCGAAACTCGACCTGACTGCCGAAGTCAGACGCAAGCAGGCCGGCGCCACGCAGAACAAACCGGCTGTCGCAACCCCGGAGGCCACCAGCCCGGCAGCCCAGGAGCAGGCACAGACCCACCCGGAGTCCACTGCAACGGCGCCCAGCGCGCAGGCCGGTCCCCTGAGCTCCTCGGGGAAGCCATTGCTGCCGCCGGGATACGATCTCGAAGACGCCATCAATCGCCGCAGCGCGCTGATGCGAAAGCTGCCTGCCCTGCGCCACCAGCGCCGCTTCAATCGCAGTTCGGACTCCTCTCAGCTGCTCGATGTCCGGACCGTTCTGGAACTGCTTGAAGCCAGCGAAAGACTCGCCTTGCGCTCATGGCGTGACAGCGACCTGGACAGACTGCCGCAGAGACTGGACCTCGCTGCCCTGCTGCTGGAAGAGGCCGGCCGCAAAGGACAGAGTCAGGCGGCCCTCAGGGGGGCCGACGAGGACACCGTCAACCTGCTGCAGATGCTGTTCGACCTGATCCTGAACGATGACCACCTGGCCATTCCCATGCGCGCCCTGGTGGCGCGGCTGCAGTTGCCCATGCTGCGAGTGGCGCTGGTGGACCCCGCGTTCTTCAGCTCGTCCAGGCACCCGGCACGGCGGTTTCTCAATGCCATCAGCCGCGCCGGAATCGGTTGGAGCCAGGCCGAAGAGAAGTCCCGCGATCGCCTCTATGCCGGTATCGAGCATCTGGTCCAGCGCGCAGGGACGGAGTTTGCAGGCGACACCACCCTCTTCGATGAACTGCGCGAAGGTCTCGATCGCCTGTTGCGGGCGGAAGCTGAGCGCATCCGGGCTGCCGAAGCCCGAGTGATCGCCCAGGAGCAGGCCCGGATCGCGGCCGAGCGCACTCGGCGCATCGTCACCCGTCTGATCCAGCACCGGCTGGCCTGCGCACCGCCCTTGCCGCCGGCCCTGAAGCAATTCCTGCAAACCGACTGGCAGCAGGTTCTGATGCGTGCCCACGGCGACCCCGAAGTCTGGCAATGCGCCTTTGCCGTGCTGCGGCGATTGACGGGAAGCGGAACGGGTCCTGACGGCAGCGACCTGCATGGGGCACTGGCCAACGGGCTCGGCCTGCTGGCGCTGTCGCCGACGGCTGCCAGTGCAACCGCGGCCGAAGTGCTTGCCATGTGGGTGGAAGCCGAGAGCGACGGCGCCCTGGCGACGCCCTCAGAGGGGGACACCCACGAGGATCCGAATGCCGAGCTGGCTGAGCTGACGGCGGCTGCCACCGAGGAAAGCAGCGGCGGCGCCGATCAGAACCTGCCAAGCCCTGCAGCGCTGGCGGCGGCCCAGGCGCTGGTCGAACAGACCTGGGTCGAATTGCACACCCGGGCGGACAAGCTGGTGCGCTGCAGGCTGGCCTCCATTACAGAGAATCCGGAACGCTGCATCTTTCTCAACCGGCGAGGACTGCGGATCGAGACCCTCTCCAGGCTCGAGATCGCCCAGGCCCTCGAGGCCGAGCGGTTGCGGATTCTGGACGACCGCCAGCTCTTCGACCGGGCGCTGGAGCAGGTGATCGGGGGACTTCGGGCAGCGCCGGCCACCACGGCCTGAGCGAACGCCCCTGGTTCAGAAGTGAGGCGCCGTCAACCCGACGACATGACCTGTCGCCGCCACTCGGGATCCTGAAACAGGCGCTCCACGGTTTCGACCACCGCCTGGGTCTGGGCATCCACTTCCAGGTTCACGGCCTCGCCGACGCGGCGGAAACCCAGCGTCGTGCGTGCCAGGGTCTCGGGAATCAGACTCACCTCGATGGCGCTGTGCACGCGGTCGACCGCAGACAGGGTCAGGCTGGCACCATCGAGGGCCACGAATCCCTTGTGGAACAGCATGCGCAGGCAGTCAGGCTCCACCTGGAATCTCATCACCCGGTTGGCTTCGTCCTCCATGATGGCGACGATGGGCGCCGTGCCGGTCACGTGCCCGGAAACCCGGTGTCCCCCGATCTCGTCGGCGAAGGTTGCTGATCGCTCCACATTGACCTTCTGCCCCACCTGCAGCTGGGCGAGGTTGGTCCGATCCAGGGTTTCTGCGATGACATCGAAACCGACGGCTTCTGCCGTTTGCCGTGCCACCGTCAGACAGGTGCCGTTGATGGCTACGCTGGCGCCGCCGATGAGCCCCGCTCGACGTTCAGCGGAAAGCGCAACATCGAGCTGAGTGATCCCCTGCTGGCGGCGGATGGCCACCACTTCCGCGAGTTCCTGAACGATTCCGGTGAACAAGTCGGTCTCCTGGGACGGCGTCAGGACAGCGCCCTAAGCCCATTCCTGTCGCCTCGAGGTTGCCTTCGAAATGCCAGCTTCGGAGCTGCTGCGGCCCCTGAAACGAAAACGGGAGCACCCTTCGGTACTCCCGTTGTCCGATCCCCGCAGCGGGTATCAGGCGGGGCCGGATGCCCGGGCCAGTTGCTCCTGGCGACGCTGTTCGCGCTCCACGTGGGTCCGCCATTGAGTCAAAGCGTTGATGTCCTGCTCCGATCGCTCGCGTCGTGCCGCCCGCAGGCCTTCGGCGAAGGTCGCCAGCGCCGGCTCCAAACGGCCCAGATTATACTGACACATGCCCTTGACCAGGTAGATCTGACCGCTGCGGTCGACGCCGCCCGCGGCGATGGCGCGATCTGCCGACTGGATGCTGTTCTCGCAGTCGTCGCGATCGAGATAGAGCTGGGCGAGGCGATAATGCAGTTCCCCGTCGTCGGCCCGTTCGGCCGCGCGGTGATAGACCGGGATCGCCTTGTCGAGGTTCTGAGCCATCTGCCAGGCCTGCGCCAGACCCTGCAGATTGCGGCGATTGGACTCCACCACGCCGTCTTCGATGGCCTTCTCCAGGATCCGAGCGGCCCAGTAGGGGGCCTCCTCCTGCTGCAGCAGACCCGCCACATTGAGGATCTCACGCTCCTGATCCAGATAGCCCTGAAGGTAGGCGGCCCAGATGGCGCCGATCTGCTTCTTCTGGCGCCCTTCCTGACCGTAGAGGCCCGACAGCTGCACCCAGTAATCCTTGGAAGGGAAGTCGCGGACCAGGATTTCCAGAATGTCGATGACCTTGTCGAAATCCTCCATCTCGTAGTACGCCGCTCGCTTCAGCAGCCACCAGTTCTCGCGCACTTCGTCGCCGCGCTCCCGGGCCATATCCATGGCGGTCTGCACGGGAGGAATGACGTTGCGGAACTCCCTGAGCTGATAGTAGGCCTGGGCAAGGAACACGTAAGCCTGGGTGGACGGCGTCTCCACGAGTTCGAACCAGCGGTTCAGATACTCGATGGCCTTGCGGTAATCCTCCTGGACGAAGTACAGCTGGCCGAGGGCGTACATGGTGCCCAATTCCAGCGCCAGAGGAACTTCGGGGGAGAAAGAAAGGACCCGCTCGTAGGCTTCGATGGCACGCGGATAGTTGTCGGTTGAAAAATGGATGTAGGCCCGCATGTTCCACAGGGAAGCGGCCTCATAGGCATTCAGGCCGCGCTGGGCTTCCATCCTGGACAGGGCTTCGAGGGCCTTGCGGGTATCGTTCTCGTCGAGGGCCTCCTGGGCTTCGGAAAGCCGGTTGAATGCCTGCTCCCGCATGGCCGGAACGCGCTGGGTCCGGCGCTGCTCCGCTGCCTCCGAAGGCGTGCCCTGGGCCTGAGCTTGTTCGAGCCCCGGCCCCTTGCCGCTGAACACGCCGACAGCGGCCACCATGCCCAGCACCGCACAGCGCAGGAGCAGCCGGGACACGAATGATCGGGACATGCGTACAACTCCACTATTCACGTCATTCCTCCTCGCGCTGGGCATGCGCACTCAGTCCGTCAGCTCGAACGTGATCATGTTGCGGACGCCGGCGACGGCAATGGGCTGTCCGTCCACGACCCGCGGCTGATACTTGAAGCGCAGAGCAGCCTGGATGGCGGCCCGGTCGAAAATGCCGGGAGGCTGCGCTTCGATGACCACGGGGTCGGACACGGAACCCGTTTCCGTGACGGTGAACTCCAGCAGCACGTAACCCTCGATGCCCCGCGTCAGGGCTCGTCGCGGGTAGACCGGTTCGACCCGGACAATGGGCAGATAGTCGCCGTCAGACTGGAACCCGCCCGTACCGCGGATCGACACCCCGGTATCCATGGACACGGAGCCGATGTCGATGCCCACCGAACTGACCTGGGTGTCGAACTGCACGTCCGGCATGTCCGGGGGCGGCTCATCCGGCGGCGGCGGCGGCTCGGGTTTGCGATCTCGACGCTGAACAGTCTCTTCCTGCTCCACGCGCACGAAGTCCACCAGACGGCCGGACGGAGGGTCCGTCAGGCCGGTCTCATCGGTGTAGATGAGCCAGTGCATGAGATAGAACAGGCCCAGGGTGACGAACGCTGCCAACACCAGACCAACCAGGTATCTCACTATCATGGGTGGAACCTCCTAGTCGTCAGTCGACACGGCGATGCGTTCAATACCCGCGGCCCGAGCCGACTGCAGGACGTCCATGAGCACCGAATTCTTGGCGCCTCTATCTGCTTGGACAACGAGTCCCCCCATGGGGTTCTCCGACACCAATCTTTCGAGAATGCCACGGACCGATTGGGACTGCACCCGGTTGTTGTCAATCCAGATTTCGTTGTTGGAGGTGATACCCACCAGCATAGCCACCCCAGGTTTGCGCTCTGCCGTCTCGGCATCCGGACGGGTCGGATCCACCCCGGGTTCCTTGATGAACGTCGCCGTCACGATGAAGAAGATCAGCATGATGAAGACGACGTCGAGCATGGGCGTGAGGTTGATCTCGGCCTCTTCGTCGCGGCGCGAGAATCGTGCCAGGGACCGCCGCATCAGCTGCTCCTTCCTTCAAGCCACAATATGAACATGGTCAGTGATCCAGAGTGAGATGGTCTTCGACCAGTTCGGTCTCATAGTCGATCCGCCGCTGCAGCACCGTGGTGGCGAACACCCCGGACAGGGAGGCCACCATGCCCGCCATGGTCGGAATCGTGGCCATGGAGACGCCCGCCGCCATGGACCGGGCGTCGCCACCCTGATTCGCCATGGCGTCGAAGACCGCCACCATCCCGGTCACCGTGCCCATGAGACCCAACAGGGGTGCCAGCGCAACCATGGTCTGGATCAGGGGCAGAGAACCGGAGATCCTGCCCGCAGCCTCGGACACCAGAGCCTCGCGGACCTGGTGGGCGGTCCAGGAGTTGCGCTCCGGCCGCCCTTCCCACTTGTCGGTGATCCGCTGCACCAGCGCCTTGTGCTCGACCTGGAAGTACCAGAAGCGTTCGAAAATCAACGTCCACATCACGAAAGTGAGCAAGGCGATCAGCGGCAGAATGGGACCGCCCCGCTCCATGAACGTCACGATGGCGTAATAGATCTCCGTGATAAACAGCATGGCGTCAACCCAGTGACTGACCGGAGCGCTCGGCAGCCTCCGCGATCATCCCGGCGCTCTGCTCTTCCAGAACGTGGGTGATCGACTTGGCCCGTGTGCTCAGGATGGCATGCAGCAGCACGGTGGGGATGGCCACCACAAGACCGAGCACCGTGGTCATGAGCGCTGTGGAGATACCACCTGCCATGGTCTGCGGATCGCCGGTACCGAACAGCGTGATGGCCTGGAAGGTCAGGATCATCCCGATCACCGTACCGAGCAGACCCATCAGCGGTGAGACCACCGAGATCACCTGCACGAGACCGAGGCCGCGACTGAGTTTCGGTGTTTCGCCCAGGATGGCTTCGCCGAGCTTCAGCTCCAGCGTCTCCACACCCACGTGCTTGTTGTCCTGGTAGACCTTGAGAACGCGACCCAGCGGGTTGTTGGTGTTGGGCGATTCCGGGTTCTTCATCTGCGCGCCGACCTTGGTGCTGATCAGCATCAGGTCGATGAAGCGCCAGATCGCGATCAGAACACCGATGATACCGAGGGCGATGATCGTGTAGCCCACCGCACCACCGTCGTCGACCCGCTCAGGAATGGTCTTGCCCTGAATCAGCAGCGAGAGCAGCGAGCCCCGGGTGGGGTCGATGGCAAACTGGACGATGTCCCCTGCGCTGGCGGACTCGAGCCTGCCCACCGTGTTGGCGAAGCGGCTGGAGGGTTGCCGGGGCAGCGCCAGAATGGACTGCGTATCCGGATTGAAGTTGACGTAACCGCCATCGGCCACCAGGTTGAAGTCGCCGACCCGGACCACGTTAGTCTCACGGCGCTCGCCATCCACTTCGATGACGGTGGCGGGGAAACGCACCACCTTGCCGGTCTCGGTCATCTGCGTCTGCAGCGCAATCCACAGCCCTTCGATCTCCTCGATGGAGGCCAGACGGGTGGACTGCCCCATGCGTTGAGCCAGCGCCTGGATCTCATCCGAACGCCCGGGGAACTGGGCACTGATGATGGAGCCGTTGAACACGCCCACGGTGTCTCCAGCCACCTGCTGCAGCACCCCGAAGAGTTCACGCAGGGTACCGAGACGGCTGTCGAGCTGCTCCTGCAGCTGACCGATCAGGCGCTCATTTTCCTGGAAAGTGGCTTCGAGACGCTCGGAGCGGCGTTCTTCCTGGGTCCGGGTGCGACGGGCGTCCTCCAGCAACTGCTGCTGCTGATCCCGCCGCTGCGTGAACTCGCGCTCACGCTCACGGTTGACTTCGGACTCGAACAGCGCGCGGTCACGGACCAGGCGCAGCAACTCATCCAGGTTCTCTGCCCGGCGCATCTGGAATTCCTGGGCATGGGCAACCGGCAGGGTCAGGCCCATGGCGAGAATGGCGCCGAGGGCGACCTTACCAAGCGACTTCAACATGCTCATTGGGACGCCTCCACCGGACCGGGAACAGGAAGTGATACCAGATCCACCGCCATCTGCTGACGGGCCATCCGGATGGCATTTCGGATCGGCGTGGTATAGGAAGCCGGCAGTTCCTGCCAGCGACGCTCGCGCTGGTTCCAGACCCCGCTGCGGGCACCGTCTGCGGTCTGATACATCAGGGACACACGACCCATGCGCAGGAAGTCGACCACCAGGGTCCGGCCATCGAGTTCGATCTCGTCGGTGTAGGCCTCCATGGTACGGCCGTACTCGTTTTCGATCTGATAGGCGTTGAGGATCTGTCCGAACTGTTCGGCGACCTCGATGTCGGCGCGATCGAGCAGGTCACGAATGCGCTCGACGCGGGCCTCGCGCTCGGCGAGCAGGAAGGGAACATCGAGGCTCACGAACTGCTCGAGGCCATCGACCATGCGGACCATCAGCGGCATGACCTGACGCTCAATCAGCGTCACGGTTTCGATGGATTCGTTGAGTTCGGTCTTTTCCCGCTCCTGAGCGGCAATCTGGCGGTCGAGCTGCCGATTGTAGACGCGCAGGCCTTCGATCTCCTTGAGCACAGTCCGGTAGTCCTGCAGGAGCCTCCGGGCTTCGTCGCTCAGTTGATCAACGCGAACCTGAGACCGACGGGCCTGATCGTGGACCTCGTTGGCCGTGGAAAGGATGGTGTCGAGCTGGCTGGCCACAGCGGGACCGCCTGCTGCACCCACCGCTAGAACAGCGGTCAGCGCAACCGTCTTGAGTCGATGCTTCTTCATCTTCTACCTGCGAGTCGGTTGGATGGAAACCGGATCGGTCCGGAGGCTGAAGCGGAAATCACATCCCACAAGGACGGGCAGGACAGTGATCTCCCCGGTCGTGACCATTTTTTTTGCCTGATTCAAAAACCTTCGTTGCAACCGCAGGCACGAGGCCGGGCGGTCGTCATCGAGCCTGGAGGAGCCCCCCTCCACGAGGACTCTTGCGGATGCCCGCAACGCCTTGATCGGGCCCGTCGAAGGATCCTCAATGGTCTGGGTGATGTCAAGGGGAGAGGCCTGCACTCGTGAACGTCGGACCTCATAATCTCTGCCTGCGACCCGAAAGGGCGCGGGTTTCCACGGTGGTATCAACGCATTCGTGGCGTTCGGATCGGACCCGCCCCCCTCTCGGCGTCCGCCGACGATCCGGCGGCGGAGGTGTGGTACCCCCACAAAAACGCCAGGGTGGCCTTGACAGGATTCAGGTGCTGCGTTTTGCTTCGGGCCGGGGAGAGGAATAAAGCACCGTGTTCGGAAGGTCGTGTTCGGCCTTCCCCAGAGTGCTGTCAGGTTGCCCGTAGATCTGCTCACTGACTCCTCACCCCTTGGCGGCTGCGCGGAGGTGAAAATCGCTGTATTCCCTGGTTTGGAATCACAGTCATCGCCCCCGACTGACGCCACCCGACCCGTGCCAGCTGGCACGGCCGGGCCGTTCCGGTCCTGTTTTCGTGGCAGACCGGATGACAATTCTGACATCTAGGGGAGTTACCAACATGGCTTCACTTCGCCTGCGCCAGGCCATTGCCGCCTGTGCCTTGCCCGCCGCTGTGGTGGCGGGAACCGCCGCACCGGCTCATGCCCAGCCGGCAATCGAGGAAATCGTGGTGACGGGTTCCTACATCCGTCGTTCCACCGAGGACTCGGCTTCACCATTGACCATTTTCGACCGCGCCAGCATGGAGCAGGTCGGCGCCATCGAAATCGCTGACGTGGTCAACCGGATGACGTTCAATTCCGGCGCCACCAATACCACCAACGCTTTCAGCGGTGGCGACAACAATACCGGCCAGACCAATATCAATATCCGCAACCTCGGTCTCGGTTCGACGCTGGTGCTGCTGGACGGCAAGCGCTCCGTGGCCGCGAGTTCGGATTCCGGCGGCAACACCTTCGTACCGCTGGGCACGCTGGTGCCGACCATCGCCATCGAGCGCTTCGAAGTCCTCAAGGACGGCGCATCGGCCCTGTACGGCTCTGACGCCGTCGCCGGCGTGGTGAACGTCATCACCCGGCAGAATTTCGAAGGCTTCGAGGTTCAGGTGGACTACCGGACCGATCAGGAGACCCGGAAGCAGGACGACGTGACCTTGAGCGGCATTTGGGGCGTTGCCGGCGACCGCGGCAACCTCGTGGTGTCGGCGGAGTATCTGGATCGCAAAGGGCTGCAGATCAAGGACCGCTTCAGCGATTTTGGTGGCTCGGGAGTATCCACACTGGGCCAGCCGCCCACAACTCTGGCGGGCGGTGCTTTCCAGGTCCCTCATCTGGTCGCGGGGGGTATCATCTCAGGCCTCGGCGGCGCAGTTGCCGGCGACCTCGATTGTGTCGCAGCGGGGAACCTGGCCAACGGTCAGTCGTTCTATTCACCGCTCACCGGCCAGGTCGCTGGTCTGGAAGGACTTGGTGCCTGCATCTACGACTTCTCACCCCACTTCAATCTGGTGGGTGAGGAGCAGCGACTGCTGACTCATATGAGCGGCACCTACAACTTCAACGACAACCACGAGTTCTACGGCTCTGTGCGATTCGCGGATCAGAAGTTCCGACGCGGCAATTCGCTGTTCCCGCTAGTCCGCTTCCCGACCATCACCGGCGTCAACCCAGGCCTGCAGAACGATCTGGCCCGGCGGCAGGCTGCACTGGATGCACTCGGTCCGAACAACCCATTCCCGGGTGTGGATCTCACTCAAGTTCCTGGAGTCACGATGTTCGGCCGTGTCCTCGGCGGAGCGCCGGATTCACCCTTCGACCAGCGCCCCATTGACACCGACACTCGCGAATTCACCACCGAATACCGGATTCAGACCGGACTGCGCGGCGATCTCGAGTTCATCGATGGCTGGACCTACGATCTGTCCTTCTTGTTCGGCAAACGCAAGAACGAGGGCCGCAACACCGACACGCGCCAACAGCAGCTTGAGCAGGCGTTGGTCGGCCGCGGCGGACCGCTGTGCAATCCCGTTTCCAGCGCGCCCATCCATGCCCCTGGCAGCGGCAATATGGGCACCGGCAACTGCTTCTTCTTCAACCCTTTCGGCAGCGCTCTGGTCAAGCCCGACGGCAGCCTTCAAGACGACCCCATGCTGCGCAATGACGTCGATATGCTCGAGTGGATGGTCGGCGAGATTCGCACGTTCAGTGAAACGACCACCCGGGTGGTGGATTTCGTGATCACCGGCGACGTCATGGAGATGCCCAACGGTCTGCCGCTCGGTATGGCCCTTGGCTTCCAGTGGCGGCAGGACAAGGTGTTCTTCGACGCCGACGCCGACTCCAATGCCAACAACTACTCGTTCATCTTCGGCGCCGCCGACTTCGCAGGGCAGGAGGACGTCTACGCCGGCTTCATCGAACTCGCGATTCCGGTCACTCAGACCTTCGACATCGGCATGGCGCTGCGTTACGAGAATTTCGACGAACTTGGTGATGACACCCTCGACCCGAAGATCTCCGGTCTTTGGCGCGCCACCGATGACCTCACCCTGAGGGCGTCCTGGGGCACCTCGTTCCGGGTGGGATCGCTACTCCAGCGCTTCGGCCAGAGCACGCAGCTGCTGAACATCGGTGACGAACAGTTCAGCGGAACGTCGCTGGCCTTCCGACCGATCATCACCAGCGGCAATGTCGACCTCAGCCCCGAAGAGGCCACTACCTGGAACATCGGCCTGTCCTACGCCCCCACAGACGGACCGCTGGCCAACCTGCGCGTCGACGTCGACTACTTCAACTACGACTATGATGATCTGATCACCCGCGAGGGCTTCGAAGAACTGCTCGGACGCGACATTGCGGCACGCTGTCCGAACGGGCTCAACGATGTCGGGAACGTCAACGACCCCACTGCCTGCGGTATCCAGACCGGTGGCGGTGTCGCCACCATCAATGACGGTATTCCTGAGGTCATTCGCGGTGACAACCTGCAGCTCCTGCGTGTCCAGAACTCGTTCATCAACGCCCAGGAACTGAAGGTCGACGGGATCGACTTCAACGTCAGCTACACGGTCTTCACTGATGGGATGGGGTCCTTCACGCCAGCCGTGCAGGGTTCTTGGATGCGGACCTACGATCTGACCAACCCTCAGGGGCAGAAGATCGACGGCATCGGGTCGCGCAACTTCGGCAACTCGGTGGGTCGCAGCCTGCCGGAGTGGCGGGTGAACACCTCCCTGGCCTGGAACATGGATCGTCACTCGGCCTTCGTGATGATGCGTTACATCGACAGCTACGAGGATGATCAGCCTGCTGATGCCGCCGGCAACGTCGGCAGCCTGCTGCGGGCCACGGCACTGGGAATCGATCCCCAGAACCGCAAGATCGGCAGCATGACCACATTCGACCTGCAGTACAGCTATGAGCTGCCTGCCATGGGCTTCGTGTCCGAAGGCAGCCGGATCAGTGTCGGTGGCAACAACATCTTCAACAAGACTCCGCCGAAGCTGAATTTCGATGGTGGCTACGACCCCTTCGTCCACGATCCTCGTGGTGCAATCTGGTACGCACGCTTTACCATGCAGCTGTGAGCCGTAGCGCCCCTGGCGCCACGTGAAACGGGGGCGGCTGCGGCCGCCCCCTTTTTTGGGTTCATCTTGCGGTCGACGAACATGCGCGATTCCGCTCCCATTCGCAGCTTGCTGCTGATGACACTCTTGTCTGCCAGCGCCTTCAGTGCAGCCAGTGAGGCTCGCCAGGACGCCGCATTGCGCGCGCAGCTGCGGGCTTGTCTGGAGGTTCCGAATGCGCTGCGCCGCCTGGACTGTTTCGACCGTCTCGCGCGCGACACCGTGAACGGCGGCCAGCCTGTCGCTTCGGCGCCCTCCCTGCCGCCCCCGCAGGCCCGCTCTGACGAGGCAAGACCACCCTCTTCTTCTACCCGCGCTCCTGCCCCGACTGCCAATCGGGATGTCCAGAGCAGGGTGACGCGACTTGAACAGCGCCCTCGTGGTGAGTGGGTGTTCCACTTACAGAACGGCCAAATCTGGACCGAAATCGAACCTGGGCGTACCCGTTACGAAGAGGGTGCCGAAGTTCGAATCAGCCGTACGCTGTTCGGCAGTTACATGCTCAGCATCAAGGGTTTTCGCGCGACCCGGGTGCGCCGCCTGGAGTGACGCGGCCCCGTGCCGATCAGTCAGCCAATCGCTCTGCACCTGGCCACGCTCCCCTGCGTCCCAGGGGCCCGCACCTTGATCGTCGACCAGATCCGCCAGCTCATCGTGGAGATCCCCGACTTTCCTGAGCCGGGCATTCTGTTCCGGGGCATGACGCCGGTGCTCAAGAACCCCCGGGCACTCCGGGCCACCGTGGAACACATGGCTGCGGCTCTGGCCGAGCATGCTCCAGACGGCATCGTCGCCATCGAATCCCTCGGGTTTCTGCTGGGTTCGGAGGTGGCTGTCGCCGGTTTCCTGATGGAGCTGTCAGCCCTCGGCGGCGGGCAACGACTCGATGCCCCCGTTCGGAGCCTGCTCTTGTACAATGACTGAAGTCGCGACCACCTCCTTTGCCTATCGGGGCGAAGCGGTGGTTTTTTGAATCCAGCCCAAGCAGCGCTCGACGGGGGTGTCGCGCGCTGTAAGGCCAGGCATCCGTTCAGGGAGAAATACATGGGGGCTTTGAACCAGGAGCCTGATCTCGCTTACCAGCGGGGCGTGCTGCCGGATGTCTCCCGGACGTTCGCACTGACGATTCCCGAGCTGCCGGCGGACCTCGAACTGGCCGTGGGCAATGCCTACCTGCTGTGCCGGATCGCCGATACCATCGAGGACGATCCAGCGCTGGACGAAGACCTGCGCAAACACCTTCACGAGGAACTGATCGCCGTACTGGCCGATGAAGGCTGTGCGGCGGCCTTTGCTGAACGCTGTTGCCGCCATCTCAGCGACGCCACCAGCACCCGGGAACGGGAGCTGGTGGCAGATACACCCCGCGTGCTGGCCATCCATCGTGGTCTCAGTCCGGCGCAGCGCAAAGCCATCCGCACCTGCGTGCTGAAGATGTGCAAGGGGATGCCTGAGTATCAGCATGAAGGCAAGGCACGCGGACTCGCCAATCTCGAGGAACTCGACCGCTACTGCTACCACGTGGCCGGCGTGGTCGGGGAACTGCTCACGGAATTGTTCTGCGAGCACTCCGCAGCCATCGAAGCCCAGCGCCAAAGACTGCATGACCTGTCGGCCTCCTTCGGCCAGGGCCTGCAGATGACCAACATCATCAAGGATGTCTGGGATGACCATGCCCGCGGCTACTGCTGGCTGCCACGGGACATGTTCGCCGCGGCAGGATACGACCTCGATCAGCTGGCTCCCGATCATGACCGCGCCCGCTTCCGCGTCGGCCTCGAGCAGCTCATCGCCATTGCCCACGGCCACCTGCAGAACGCCATGCGCTACACGCTGCTGATCCCTGCAGCGGAAACCGGCATCCGCCGCTTCTGCCTGTGGGCGGTCGGGTTGGCGCTGCTGACGCTGCGCAAGGTCCGCGCCCATCCGGACTACGTATCGCCACAGGACGTGAAGGTATCGCGGCGGGCAGTGGCCGCCGTGGTGACGGCCACGCGGCTGTCGGTTCGCAGCGATCGGCTGCTGCGCATGCTGTTCCGTTTCGCCGCGAGTGGCCTGCCCGACTGGCCCGTCGCCACTCCCGTTCTGGCCGTGGACGCCGGCGCCAGCCGCGCTTCCCGGTGAGTCTGCCTGCAAGCCCTTTAAGTTCAAGGAAGTCGAAGCCAACCATGACTATCGCCGAACCCTGGCCAGATCCCAACGGGACGCGTCCCGCCCGGCTCGACGACAACGGCAGCGATCTGCTCGGCAAGGTGGCCCATGCCGTCGATCACGCCAGTCGTTCCCTCATCGACGAACAGCGCGAAGATGGTCATTGGTGCTACGAACTGGAGGCTGACTGTACCATTCCTTCCGAATACATCCTGATGATGCACTTCTGCGACGAGATCGATGACGAGCGCCAGCAGCGCATGGCCCGCTACATCCGCCGCAACCAGACCGAGGAAGGCGGTTGGCCGCTCTACTACGGCGGCGAGATCGATATCTCCTGCACGGTCAAGGCCTACTTCGCCCTGAAGCTCGCCGGCGATGATCCGGACGCTCCCCACATGGCCCGGGCCCGAAAGGCCATCCTCAATCGCGGTGGCGCCGCCAAGGCCAATGTCTTCACTCGTATCGTCCTGGCCCAGTTCCGGCAGGTTCCCTGGCGGGCGGTCCCGTTCATTCCCGTGGAGATCATGCTGCTGCCGCGCTGGTTTCCTTTCCACCTCAGCAAGGTGGCCTACTGGTCCCGGACGGTGATGGTGCCGCTGTTCGTGCTCATGAGCCTGAAGGTTCAGGCGCGCAATCCCAGCGGCACCAGCATCGCGGAGCTGTTCACCGTTCCGCCCTTCGAGGAAGGTAACTACTTCCCCGTCCGCTCACGGCTGAACTGGCTGCTGCTGCGCATCGAACGCACGGCGCGCCTCTTCGAGCCGCTGATTCCCGGGTTCGTCCGCCGCCGGGCCATGGCCAGGGCCGAAGCCTGGATGCTCGAGCGCATGAACGGCGACGGCGGCCTGGGCGCCATTTTTCCCGCCATGGTCAACGCCTATGAAGCGCTCGGTGCGCTGGGCTATGCAGCCGACGATCCGATTCGCCGCCAGGCCCGGCATGCCATTGAGCTGCTGGTGGTGGAGCGCGACGAGGAGGCCTACTGCCAGCCCTGCGTCTCACCGATCTGGGACACCAGCCTGGCCAGCCATGCCTTGCTGGAAGCCGGTGACCCGGCGGCCGTCACGGCCGTGGAACGGGGTCTGGACTGGCTAGCAGAGCGGCAGATCACGGCCGCCGGCGACTGGTCGGAACACTGTCCTGATGTGGAAGGCGGGGGTTGGGCATTCCAGTACCGCAACGACCACTATCCGGATCTGGACGATACCGCGGTGGTGGCCTGGGCCATGCAGCGGGCCGGCCACGCCCGCCATGCGGACACCATCGAGCGCGCCCGCCGCTGGCTGTGTGCCCTGCAGTCCCGCGACGGCGGCTTTGCGGCCTTCGATGCGGACAATACCCACTTCCACCTCAATGAGATTCCGTTTGCCGACCACGGCGCCCTGCTCGATCCGCCCACGGCAGATGTCAGCGCCCGGGTGGGCACCCTGCTCGGAGCCCTGCCCGAGTCCGAGCGCGGCGACCCGGCGGTGATGGCTGAACTGCTCACTTATCTCGAACGGGAACAGGAACCCGACGGCTCCTGGTTCGGGCGTTGGGGAACCAACTACATCTATGGCACCTGGTCGGTGCTGCAGGCCCTGGAAACCCTCGGCGTTCCCCGCTCCGACCCGCGGGTTCGCCGCGCTGCGGGCTGGCTGAAAACCATGCAGAACAGCGATGGCGGTTGGGGCGAGCACAACGACAGCTACGAGCGCGAACCCGGTGAAGGCCATGCCGAGGCAGCGCCTTCCAACATCGGCAGCACGGCCTTCCAGACGGCCTGGGCCCTGCTCGGACTGATGGCTGCCGGGGAAGGCAACGCGCCGGAGGTGCGGCGTGGCGTCGAGCATCTGCTGGCCCGGCAGGAACAGGATGGCCTGTGGTCCGACCCCTGGTTCACGGCACCGGGTTTTCCCCGCGTCTTCTACCTGCGCTACCACGGCTACAGCCGCTTCTTTCCGCTCTGGGCGTTGGCGCGCTACCGCAATGAACAGCGCAGCATTGCAGCCCCCGAGCAGGACGCCGCCGTGGCGGACGCCAGCCGCAGCCTCTCGCCCGCACCATCGACGTGAGCCCCGGCAGGCCTGCGGAAGACCCGGCATCGGCTCCCGCAATCGCCATCGTGGCGCTCGCCGCGGAAGCACGCACGCTGGCGTCGATGCGCCAGCGCATGGAGGTCCGGGTCTGCGGGCCGGGACCCGAAGCCGCAGCCGCAGCCACCGAATCCTGCATGGCCCGACGCCCCCGACTCATCGTCAGTTGGGGGGTTGCTGGCGCGCTCGATCCGCAACTGTCTCCAGGCGACCTGCTGCGCCCCGCCACCGTTGCGTCCGCCGGCAGCGAGGAAGGGTTCCACTGCCTCTGCCCCGACAGCCCCGCATATCGGCTGGTGAGTGTCGCAACGCCCGTAGGCGGCCGTCAGGAACGCCTGGATCTGGCACGCCACAGTGGCGCGGTGGCCGTGGACATGGAAAGCGCCTCCATCGCTGCCATCTGCCACCGGGAAGGCATACCTTTCCTATGCATCCGGGCCATCTCCGACGGCATCGATCATCACCTGCCGGCCTGGGTCGGCGCGCTCATGACACCCGATGGGCAACTGGCTCCCTGGCGCACCCTGGCCGGCGTGCTGCGGGATCCCCTCGCCCTGCCCGACCTGATCCGTGCAGGCCTGGGCTTCCGTCGCGCGCTGCGCAGTCTCGAACGCTACGCAGCCCAGTTTGAACCCTGAACCCGCAACGCCCTGTGTGGGAGTTCGCCAAGAACGCTCGTTCACGCTGTCGCGGAAGAAACTTGCGATGCGCTGACTGTGGGCGACGCACGCTGCTCCTGGCAGCATGCGCCCACAAGTGCGTGTTCCAGTCTGAAAAGTTAATTCAAAATCAAACAGTTGTCGCATGTTTCATAAGAGCCGCCATGAACGTTGTTCGTTCACGCTGTCGCGGAAGAAACTTGCGATGTGCTAACTGTGGGCGCATTTCATCTGGAATGAAATGCGTCGCACGAAGTGCGCCGCGAAGCGGGGCGCGCCATGGATGGCGCGCAACAGAGCGCTAGCGCCCGCAGGGCGATGCGCCGATTGGCATGACATTCAGCGAAGCCGGTGCCTTCAGTTTCGGCACAACGCCTCGCAATCGGCCCATTCGCTGCGCGAATAGGGCTCTCCCACACGGGCGTGTTCCAATCTGAAAAGTTGATTCAAAACCAAATAGTAGTCGTTTGTTTCACAAGAGGTGGATCAGAGGGGGTTTGCGGTATGGGTCTCGATGAAGTCCAGCAAGGCCTGCATGGATTCATCGTCCGGCAGGTTCAGGGTGTAGAAAATGGTGCGATGATCGCGGCGACGCACTTCGATCAGGCGCGGTTCTGCAGCACCCGCCTGGCGCAGCGCTGCCGCGAAGTCGACGTTCTCTGCCTTGCGCGCGTCGTCGTCGCCGTCCGCATACAGCAGCAGCATGGGTGCCAAGTCCGCATCCACGTGGGCCGCGGGAGACGCCTGCTGCCAGGCGTCGGGGTCCTCGCCCCAGACTGACTTCGGGCGTTCCGGCGCCAGCCTCGGAACGTGGAAGAAGCCCGAGATTGGCGCCACGCCCCGCAGCAGCTTGCGGTCCAGGCCGGCCGCCTCGAGCCAGCGGGCGTCGGTAGCCAGCAGGGCGGCCAGATAGCCGCCCGATGAGTGCCCCGCGACGATGAGACGGCGCGGGTCGGCGCCGAATCGCGAAGCATTGGCGACGGCCCAGGCCACTGCGGCGGCGGCATCCTGAACGTGGGCAGGATGAGTCACGGCGGGCGAGAAGCGGTGATTGGGCGCGACGGTGACAATGCCTTCCAGCGCCAGCCGCTGACCCACATGGGCCGCCAGGGCCTTGTCGCCGAACAGCAGACCTCCGCCGTGGATGAACACCAGCAGTGGCGCCCCTTCGGCGTTTGCCGGCGCGTAGACATCCAGGGTCTGGCGAACGTCGCCGCTCGGGGTATAAGCCACGTCATGGTGAATGCTCAGGCGCTGGGGCGTGGCGCTGCCCACAGCCAGCATCGTCGCCATGACGAGCAGCAGTTCAGTCACCGTAGCTCACTCCCATGCCGGCCCGGACGTCGTTGTTCACCCCGTAGGGAGCGATGGGATAGCGCAGGCCGTTGCCCGCCAGATGCTCCAGGCCGTCGATCACGCCCGGCAGGAAGCTGGGCGGCAGGGCCATCAGCAACTCGTCTTCCATCACGCCGCCGTAGCGGCGCTCGGCGAAGCAGGGCAGGGACAGGCTCGGCTCACCGGAGGCCAGCGCGCGCCCCCAGGAATCGGCGCAGGCGGATTCCCCCACGCAACCCCACTGCAGCTTGCGGTAGCCGCTCCACTGCAGGCCGTTGATGAACAGGATCATCTGGGCCGGCGTGGCGTAGATCAGACAGATGTCCGGTGGATCGAGGCGGCCGCTGCCCAGGGGGCTGACCGCCATGGCCTCGAAGCGACCGTAGGGGACGTGATCCATGGCTGCCTGATGGGCGGCGGCGTCCTCGGCCGTGGCATACCAGACTCCGGTCATGCGCTTGCCCGAAAGCCATTCCTCGTCGCGGGGATGCAGGCCGATGACGACGCCGCACTGGGCCCCGACGAGGTCCTCGGCGGTGATGCCCACGGTCCAGCCGTTTCTGGATGCCTGACCGACGATCTGGTCCGTGGTGTGGACGGCCTTCGGTCTGCGGATGCGCGGGATGGCCTCCATGTCCTCCCGCCGCGCAAACATTTTCATGCCAATGGGTGTCGTGCGCAGGCGCAGCAGCCGATTGAGATCGCCCACCAGGGCGGGCCAGTCGTAGCTGCCTGGGTTCCGGTTGCTGCCCCGATCGCTTGCAATGTGCGGGTCTTGCTGCGCCATGTTCCGTCTCCCCTCGCGACCGTGGGCCATTCTGGCTGGCCGCTGGCAGGCTGTCATCCTGGGGCCATTCTGTGGGAATCTGCGGCCTGGGCCCAATCGAGCAATGGTCATGAAGTACAGCGAACTCGATGTATCGGAACGACGGCGGCTGCATGACGCCATCTACCTCAATCTCGGCACCTTCCGCCGCGATGGAAGGGTGGTGCGTACGCCGGTCTGGTTCGCGGAGGTCGACGGCTTCTTCTGGGTATTCACCGCCGGCAACGCGGGCAAAGTGAAGCGGCTCGCCAACGACGCCCGTTGCGAGATCGCGCGCTGCGACGCCTGGGGCGGACACCTCGGTCCCTGGGTGACCGCCTGCGGGGAGCGCATCGAGGATGCGGAGCTCGAAAAGATCGGCTACCGGGCCCTGCGTGCCAAGTATGGCTGGCAGATGCAGTTGACCGATCTGCTGTCGAGGCTGTCGGGTCGATTCCATCAGCGTGCGATGCTGCGCCTTAGACCGGGGCCACAGGAGTCTTTTGCCGGAGATTGACCGGCAACCCCGGCAGCGGATGCAGGACGGCGCCGCAACGCGCTATGCTCGGGGCAGTACCGCAACAGGCAGCCTGATCGCAGTCTCGATCAGGTGGTTCCCGGCGGTTCGCAGCAATGCGGTCGCCGCAACGAAGGAGTTGCTCAGTGCCGGCCAAGCGTCCTGCCACCCTAGGTGAACTCCGCTCCACGGGGTTCGACATCCTGCCCATACGCGAGGAGATGCGGCGCAACCTCATGCGCAAGCTTGCCGATGGCGAGGATCTGCTCCCCGGCATCGTGGGCTACGAAGATACCGTCATTCCCCAGCTCGAAAACGCCATCCTCGCCGGTCAGGACATCATCCTGCTCGGGGAGCGCGGGCAGGGTAAGACCCGCATCATCCGCTCCCTCACCGGACTCCTCGACGAGTGGACCCCGGTGCTCGATGGCGTGGACATTCCCGAGCACCCCTTCGCGCCCATCAGCGCCCAGGGCAAGGCGCTGGTGGCCGAGTCGGGTGACGACACCCCGATCCGCTGGCTGCATCGCAGCGAGCGCTACGGCGAGAAGCTGGCGACTCCGGATATCACGATTGCCGATCTGATTGGCGAGGTGGATCCCATCCGTATCGCCGAAGGGCGTTACCTTTCCGATGAGCTCGCCCTGTCCTATGGCCTCATCCCGCGAACCAATCGCGGCATCTTCGCCATCAACGAGCTGCCGGACCTGGCGGAGCGCATCCAGGTCGGCCTGCTCAACGTGATGGAGGAGCGGGATGTGCAGATCCGCGGCCACCGCGTGCGCCTGCCGCTGGACGTGTTCATCGTCGCCACTGCAAACCCCGAGGATTACACCAATCGTGGCCGCATCATCACGCCTTTGAAGGATCGTTACGGCGCCCAGATCCGCACCCACTATCCTGAGACTGTGGAGCAGGAAATCCGGGTGATGGAGCAGGAGTTCAGCCGCCTGGACATGGGTGAGTACCGGGTGATCGTCCCGGCCTTCATCAAGGAGGTTCTGGCCGAGCTCACCCGCCTGTGCCGGAGTTCGCCGGACGTCAGTCAGCGCTCTGGCGTGTCCGTGCGGGCGTCCGTGGCCAACTACGAGACGGTGCTGGCCAATGCCCTGCGCCGCGCCATTCGGACCGGTGAACAGGACGTGGTGCCGCGGATCTGCGATCTGCCCTTTGCCCTGGCCTCCATGCTCGGCAAGGTGGAGTTCGAGGCCTTCGAGGAAGGTCGCGAGCCGCGCATACTCGCCAAGCTGCTCGATCAGGCCATCGCCGAGGTGTTCCGACGCTACGTGGACTTCGACCGGCTCGACGAAGTGGTGGAGGCCTTCAGCGAGGGTGGCAGCGTGGAGGTGGGTGAGGCGATGCCGAGCACGGCCTACGCCAAGGCGCTGGAAACGGCAGGGCTTGCCGAGGTGGTGGCGCAGCTGGCACCAGATGGCAACTCTGCGGTCCGGGCATCCGCCTGCGAGTTGGTACTCGAAGGCCTGCACCTGAACAAGCTTCTGAACAAGGACAGCATTGCCGGCCAGACCATCTATCGAGGTCATTGACATGCCCATCGGCGGTCAACGTTTTCGCTACTCGACCTGGGACGGTTCCCAGGCAGACCGCTTCCCCTCGGCCGACGAACTCATGGGCGAGCTGGCCGAGGATCTGCTGCAGTCCGGCGATCTGCGCTCCGCCCTGAACAACCTCATGCAGCGCGGTTTCCGCATGCAGGGCGCGCCCATGCAGGGGCTGCGGGACATGTTGCGGCAGGTCCGCCGCCAGCGCCGTGAGCGGCTCGAGCGCTACGATCTCGGCAGCATCATGGAAGGCCTGCGGGAGGAACTCGACGCCATCGTCGAACTCGAGCGTGCGACCCTCGATGCCATGGAAGGGGATCGGGACGGGGCGGATTCGCCTGACAACTTCGCCCAGTCGCTGATGGGCGACATGGCCAGCGTCAAGCGTGACCGGCTCGACGCCCTGCCTGAAGATCCTGCCGCCCGGATGCAGGCGCTGAGCGACTACGAGTTCGTCGACCCCGAGGCCCAGAAGCGCTATCAGGAACTCGTCGACGAGCTCAAGCAGGCCATGACCCGCAGCTTCTTCCGCGATGTGGAGAAGATGGTCCGGGAGATGTCCGCCGGCGACATCCAGCGCATGAAGGACATGGTGCGCGATCTCAATGCCATGCTGGTCAAGCGCATCGCCGGCGAGGATCCGGGCTTCGAAGACTTCATGGCCAAATATGGTGACATGTTCGGCGACGACCCGCCCCGTTCCTTGGACGAGCTGATCGAGCAGATGCAGGCGCAGATGGCCGCCATGCAGTCCCTGATGATGTCCCTGCCCACGAGCCAGTACGAGCAGCTGCAGAAGCTGCTCAGCGATCGCCTCGGCGATGCCGAACTCGATGCCGCCCTGCGCAAGCTGATGCAGAAGCTCGATTTCCTCGACCCCGGCAAGGGTCAGCGCTATCGCTTCTCGGGCGACGAACCCATCGATCTCGAAGCGGCCATGGACCTGATGGGGGAAATGCAGGGCTTCGAGGATCTCGAAGCCCAGCTGCAGGCGGCCCAGATGGATGGGGATCTCTCCCATGTGGACCTCGATCAGCTGCGCGAGACCCTCGGCGAGGAAGCCGTCGATGCCATCGAACAGATGCAGAAGCTGCTCGAAGTGCTCGAAGAGGCCGGCTTCATCGATCGCAATGCGGAAGGCTTCGAGCTGACCCCCCGCGGCATGCGCATGATCGGCCAGAAGGCCCTCGGGGAGATCTTCAGGGCGCTGCGGCGCCAGAGCCTCGGCAACCATGCCCTGCCCGAGCAGGGGCGTTTCGGCGACCGTGTGGAAGAAACCAAGGTTCACGAGTACGGCGACCCCTTCAACCTGCACATGGCGCGAACGCTGCAGAATGCCCTGCGCAGGCAGGGGCCGGGAACGCCGGTGCAGCTGGCACCGGAAGACTTCGAGATCTACCGCAACGAGACGGTGACCCGCACCGCCACGGTGATGCTGGTGGATCTGTCCTGGTCCATGGAGCTGCGCGGGGCCTTCCCGGCGGCGAAGAAAGTGGCCATGGCCCTGAACAACCTGATCACGTCGGCCTACCCCCGCGACAGTTTCCACGTCGTCGGGTTCTCGGCCTATGCCAAGGAACTTGCCTCCCACGAGGTGCCCTTTCTGACCGTGGACGAGTACGTTCTCGGTACCAACATCCAGCATGCCCTGCTGATTGCCGAGCGCCTGCTGGCGCGGGAGCAGGGCGGATCGAAGCAGATCCTCATGATCACGGACGGAGAACCCACGGCCCACATCGAGCAGGGCCGGGCCCAGTTCGCCTATCCGCCCACCCCCCAGACCATCCGCGAAACCCTGAAGGCGGTGAAGCGCTGTACCCGCTCCAACATCACCATCAACACCTTCATGCTCGACGAAAGCTACTACCTGAAGGCCTTCATGGATCAGGTCAGCCAGATCAATGGCGGCCGGGTGTTCTATTCGTCGCCGGAGAAACTCGGCGAATATGTCCTGGTGGACTACGTCCAGCACAAACGCAAGGTGCTGGGCGGGCGCTGAGTCCGCCCATCGGTTCCAGGCAATCTGTCCCTAAGGACGTCCACAAGCCGTGCACGCCCGCCCGTTCGGCACCGTTTCGGCGCACGCCGTTCGCCCGGCAACGTCAGTTCCCGGTTCATAGCCGGTTGGCACGCGAATTGTCTCCTGTTCCAGGTTGATTCCGCTTGGGACTGCCATGGTGCCGGGGTACTCGCGCAGGAAAGTGCTGGAGCTGATCGGTGCGGCCGGTGGATCCGCCGCCAGTTATCAGGTCGCGGCGGCACTCGGTCTGCTTACTGCGCCCGGACCCATGGTCAAGGCCAACGTCCAGCGTCTGCGGGGCGCCCGACGGCGGGTCGTGATCCTCGGCGCCGGCGTGGCCGGTCTGGTGGCCGCCTACGAACTCGATCGTGCCGGCTACGACTGCGTGGTGCTGGAGGCCTCTCACCGGCCGGGTGGGCGGGTGCTGACCCTGCGCGGTGGCGACATCGTCGATGAGGTGGGGCATCGGCAGGTGTGTCACTTCGATCGTGACCCCGCCCTCTACTTCAATGCCGGAGCCGCGCGCATCCCTGCCGATCATGTGGCGCTGCTGCAGTACTGTCGCGAGCTTCAGGTGCCGCTTGAGGTGTTCGTCAACGACAACCGCAATGCGCTGGTCCACGACGATCGCCTCTTCGGTGGCCGGCCGGTCAGGGCCCGGGAGTTCATCACCGATGCGCGCGGCTTCGTCAGCGAGCTGCTGGCCAAGTCCGTGTTCAGCGAACGTCTGTCACAGCCCTTCGACGCCCCGGATGCCGAGCGCCTGCTGGACTTCATCCGCGCCTACGGCGACCTCGACAGCAACCACTTCTACCGCGGTTCATCCCGTGCCGGTTACCGTCAGGGGGGCTTCATCGTCCCCGGCGAACGCAAGCAGCCCCTGGACTTCACTGCGTTGCTCCACAGCGACTTCTGGCGCTATCAGATGCACTGGGCGGAGAGTAACGACCAGGCGGCGACCATGATGCAGCCGGTGGGCGGCATGGATGCCATCATCGACGCCTTCATGGGCCGGGTCGGCCGGCTGGTGACGCTCAACGCCATCGTCCGCCGCATCCACCTCGAGCATCAGGGTGTGCGTGTCGCCTATGCGGTGAACGGGCAGGAGCAGCGCCTTCGCGCCGATTACTGCATCAACAGCATTCCCACCCACCTCACCGCGGGGCTCGACCACAATTTTCCCCGCGATTACGTCGCCGCCCTGCGGGTGGTCGAGCGCGGCAAGCTGTTCAAGATCGGCTTGCAGGCGAAAGAGCGGTTCTGGGAAGCCGAGCGCATCTATGGGGGCATCTCCTGGACCAATCAGGACATCACGCAGATCTGGTACCCGCCGGGCGGCTTCCACTCCCCCAAGGGCATTCTGCTCGGTGCCTATACCTTTGGTGACGCAGGCGGTGAGAAGTTTGCGAACATGACGCCTGCGCAACGCATCGATGTGGCCATCGAGCAGGGCGAGCGTCTGCATCCGGGGTATCGCGGCTACATCGAGAACGGCGTCAGTGTCCCCTGGCATCGCATGAACCACATGCTCGGCTGCTCGGCACGATGGCGGCCGGAGGATCGCCGGCTCCACTACGCGCGCCTGCAGCAGCCTGTTGGCGCCCATTACATGGTTGGCGACCAGATCAGTTACCACCCCGGTTGGCAGGAAGGCGCGGTTCGCTCTGCCCACTTCGCACTGGCGGACATCGACCGTCGCGTTCAGGCTGATCTTGCACTTCAGGCCTGGAACTGAATCCCGGTCGCTGCGAGCACCCCAAATTTCATGGAGTCAGGCAAGGAGCACCTCATGCTGAATCACCTCCGGCAATCCCCTCGACGCAGTGGTTGGCTGCAGGCCCTGCTGCTGATAGTACTCGGGCTGGCGGCCATGGCATCGGCCAACCAGGAAATCCAGTTGCGCGCAACGCTGGCTGGCCCGCTGGTGGTCACCTCCCTCGGTGGTGCCGAGCTCGATGCCGGCGCAGGAGAAACCCGGATCCAGCACGATCTCATCGGCAGCGATTTTCCCATTGCCCGCGCCGTGGAAGTCCCGGCCGGAGCCAATCTGCTGTGGCACAGCGGGCTGACTCCTCGCCCCCTCGATCCGAACGCGCCGCGCTTCAGTCGTGAGTACTGGGGCGACACCCGTGCCCAGACCATCAGCGTCATGGACCGGATGGTGGAGTCTCTGGACGACCTCGGCCTGAGCCTCGACGACATCGTCAAGATGACGGTGTTTCTCGTTCCGGACCCGCAGATTGGCAATCGCATGGACTTCGCCGGCTTCATGGAGGCCTACCGGGAGTACTTCGGCGCCGAGGCGGGGCGCATGAACCTGCCGGCGCGCTCCACGGTAGGGGTCGCGGATCTCGTCGCGCCGGGCATGCTGGTCGAGATCGAGGCGATTTTCGTTCGCCGCTGATGATGCCGACCCGAGGGTTTCCGTGGTCCATGGCGTGGATGCCGTTGCAGGCATCCTTTCCCGCTGCAGCGAACGGCACTTGAACATCGTGCTGCGGACAGGCCTGCTCTTCCTGCTGATCGCCTGCAGTGGCGCCGTGGTGGCTGCGTCGCCGCCTGTCGACGTCATTGCCGACTGCGTGCTTTGCCACGGTACCGACGGTCGCGGCAATGAAGTGGTCAGGGCGCCGCGCATCGCCGGCATGGAAGCCTGGTACCTGGAGCGGCAGCTGGTGGCGTTCCAGCGCGGCTGGCGCGGGACCCAGGTGGCGGACGATCCGGGCCGGGAGATGCGCCTTGTGACGGTGATGCTGGACGCTGAGGAATTCGGGCCGATCGCGGCCTGGTTTGCCGCCCAGGAGACCCCCGACCCGCAGCCCACCCTGACCGGAGCGGTTGAGCGGGGGCGGCAGCACTACAGCCTCTGCGCCCAGTGCCACGGTGCCCGTGGAGAAGGCAGGCAGAGCCTGGGCGCCCCGGCCCTGGCGGGCCAGAACGACTGGTATCTGGCCCGTCAGCTGCACCTCTATCGTCACCGGCTGCGCGGCCAGGTTCGCGAGGACAGCTATGGCATGCAGATGCTGGCCATGATCGGCACGCTGATCGACGATCAGGCCGTCCTCGACGTGGTGGCCTACATCAATACGTTCTCAGAACGACCGGGTATCGCGGTCGCCGCACCGCATGCTGACGGGCCCGGCTCTTGACCGCAGGCAGACGTCCGCGTAATCAAGGGGCCTTTCCGCCCACGGAGCCGTCCCCATGTCCCGACGTGAAGCCCTGATCATCGATGGTCTGCGATCCCCCCGTGGCCGCGGCAAACCCGGTGGTGGCCTGCACCACATCCACCCCCAGCGCTGCATGGCGCAGGTCCTGAACCAGCTGCGTGACCGGGTCGGATTCGACCCGGCCGACGTTGAGGACGTGATTGCAGGCTGTGCTTCGGGGACCGGGGACCACGCCATGGACATTGCGCGCATGAGCGTGCTCGATGCGGGCTGGCCCACCTCCACCCCGGGCGTCACCCTGAACCGCTTCTGCGGTTCGGGTCAGCAGGCCGTCACCTTCGCCGCCATGGGTATTCTCTCCGGTCATCAGGAACTGGTGATCGGCGGCGGCGTGGAGTTCATGTCGCGGCGGTCGCCCACCCACGTGGATGGCTTCAGCGCCAACAACGACCACCTCTTCGCCCGGTATCCCCAGGTTCCCCAGGGCATCTCCGCCGACCTGATTGCCACCCTCGAGGGCTTCAGCCGCAGCGACTGCGACGCCTATGCGGTGGAGAGCCAGCGCCTGGCTGCCGAGGCCATCGCCGACGGGCGGTTCGCGCGTTCCGTGGTGCCGATCCTCAACGACGACGGCTCGGTGGCCCTCGACCACGACGAACATCCCCGCCCCGGCACCACCCTCGAGGCCCTGGCCGGCCTGAAGGCTTCCTTCGAGCAGATGGGTGCGGCCCGGGCGGAGGGCAGGGATAAGACCTACGACGAGTACGCTCTTTCGGTCTACCCGCAGCTCAGCGCCGTGGATCACGTTCACCACGGCGGCAACTCCTCCGGTGTGGTGGATGGCGCCAGTGCGCTGCTGCTGGCTTCCAACGACTTCGTTAAGGCGCATGGCCTGAAGCCGCGGGCGCGCATCGTCATGTCGGCGACGGCCGGCAGTGAACCGGTGATCATGCTCACGGCACCCGCGCCGGCTGCCAAGCTCTGCCTGCAGAAGGCCGGCATGACTGCGGCGGACATTGACCTCTGGGAAGTCAACGAGGCCTTCGCCTCGGTGGTGCTGAAGTTCCTGAAGGAGATCGACGTGCCGCGGGATCGCTTCAACGTCAACGGCGGGGCCATTGCCCTGGGTCATCCCATCGGCGCCACCGGCGGCATGCTGATCCAGACCGTGCTCGACGAACTCGAGCGCCGGGATCTCAGCACTGCCCTGATCGCCATGTGCACCGGCGGCGGCATGGGCACCGCCACCATCATCGAACGGGTCTGAAAAGGGAGTTTGACGCATGCGGAGCCTGTTGTTGCTGTTGCTGTGGGGGCTGATCTCGCTGCCCGCGACCGGGACGGTGGGTTGGCCGGGGACGGACTATGATCCGGCGATTCCCACCCTGGAAGAGGTGGTGGGGCATGCCCCCGGCGCGCGGCTGACCAGCTCAGCGGATGCCCAGCGCTACCTCGCGGCCCTGGCAGAAGCGGCTCCGGATCGCACCCACCTGGTGGAATACGCCCGCAGCTGGCAGGGGCGCCCGTTGTCCTACCTGCTGATCGCCACGCCTGAGCGCATCGCCAACCTGGACGCGATCCGTAGCGACATGCAGCGTCTGGCCCATCCGCGGGATCTCGACGACGCAACGGCCCGTTCCCTGATCGATTCCCTGCCGGCGGTGGTATGGCTGGCCTATGGCGTGCACGGCAACGAAATCTCCTCCACCGATGCCGCCCTGCATACGGCCTATCACCTGCTTGCTGCCCGCCATGACCCGGATGTGGAGCGCATGCTCTCAGAGACCCTGGTGGCCATCGATCCCGATCAGAACCCGGATGGCCGCGAGCGCTTCGTCTTCCACTACATCCAGACTGAAGGCATCGAGCCTGCAGCGAGTGCCATTGCCGCGGAACGCCGGGAACCCTGGCCCAACGGCCGCAGCAACCATTACCTCTTCGACATGAACCGGGACTGGCTCGGCCTGACCCAGCCGGAAACCCGCGGTCGGGTGGCGACGTTTCAGCAGTATTTCCCGCTGATCCACGCCGACATCCACGAGATGGGTACGGACACCAGCTACTACTTTCCGCCGCCGGCTGAGCCCTTCAATCCCCATCTCACCCCCGCCCAGCTCGAGCGCCTCGAAAAGGTAGGGCGCAACATCGGCGACCACTTCGATCGCTTCGGCTTCGACTATTTCACCCGGGAGATCTTCGACGCGCTGTATCCGGGCTATGGCGACAGCTGGCCGGCCTTTCAGGGCGCTGTGGGCATGACCTTCGAGATGGCGTCGGCCCGGGGCCTTGCCGGCGAACGGCGCGACGGCAGCATCGTCACCTATGCCGACGGGGTGCAGCGGCACTTCGTGGCCAGCATTGCCACGGTGGATGCGGCGGCGCGGCTGCGCCGGGAACTGCTCGAAGGCTTCCTGGAGTATCGCCGTTCGGCGGTCCGCGGTGCCCACGGTGGACCGCGTGAGTACCTGCTGCCTGCCGGCGGCGACCCTGAGGCGGTCCATGGCTTTGCCCAGCGGCTGCTCGAACACGGCATCGAGGTGCGCCGCACCCGCAGTGCCATCCGCGCCTGCAACGTGGATCTGCCGGCAGGTTCCTATCTGATCAGTTCCCGGCAGGGCGCCGGACGGCTGGTCCGGACGCTGCTCGATGACGACAGCCCCATGGCGGAAGCGTTTCTCGCCGAGCAGGAGCGACGGCGGGCCCGGGGGCTGGGTGCCGAACTCTATGACGTCCTCGGCTGGGCCCTGCCGCGGCTCTACAACCTTCCCGTCACGCCCTGCGATCGTAGCGTGGGGGGAGATGCGAGAGCGCTGACCGCCGACGATGTGTTCCGGGTGGAGCCACCCGGCCGCGCCGACGTGGCCTATCTGGTGCCCTGGGGCACGCGGGCTGCCGGTCGCTTCCTGACGGCAGCGCTGCGGGAAGGACTGGTGATCCGGGGTGCGGACGCCCCCATGACCCTTGCCGGTCGCGAGTACGGACGCGGCAGCCTCGTCATTCGCGTGGCTGATCATCCCGAACTTTCCGGGTCGGATCTGCACCAGCGCGTCAGCCGTCTGGCCGTGGCCAGCCGTGCCGAAGTGGAGGCGCTGGACAGTAGCTGGAGTACCGCCGGGACGTCATTCGGCAGCAGCAACGTGCCCCGTCTGCACGCGCCACGCATTGCGCTGGCCTGGGATATGCCGACGCGCTCGCTGTCCGCGGGCCATACTCGACATGTTCTGGAGCGGCAGTTTGGTTATCCGGTGGAGCCGGTCCGGGTGAGCCACCTGGGCTCGCCGGAACTCGATCGCTTCGATGTTCTGATTCTTCCCGACGGCGGCAACTACGCAGCGGTGCTGGGGCAGGGGGGCGTGGAGCGGCTGCGGGAGTGGACCCGGCGTGGAGGAACGCTGATCGGTCTGGCCGGTGCCGTAGATTTTTTGGCCTCCGAGTCAGCGCAGCTGCTGCCGGCCCAGCGCGAATTGGCGCTGGATGCGGCGGAGCCCAATGGCCAGGGCGGGGCGCGGGTGACTGCCGTCGAGATCAGTGACGGTGACGGACTCGCAGCTGCCGAGGCTCCAGCGCAGGCCGATCCGGATTGGATCCCCGGAGTGGTGATGCGTGGGCAGGTGAATCCGGATCACTGGCTGACCGTGGGCCTGACCGATCCGCTGCACTTCATCGTCGAGGGCAACCGGGTGTTTCGGCCCCTGCGGCAGAACGAGGGCGTCAACGCCGTGCACTTTGCCGGCCCGGATGACCTGGTGGCCAGTGGTCACCTGTGGGCCGAAAACCGGGTGCAGTGGGCCTACAAGCCGGCAGTGATGGTGGCGCAGGAGGGCGCGGGCGTGGTGGTGGGCTGCACCACCGACCCCAACTACCGCGGCTTCATGGACGGCTTGAACGTGCTGTTCATCAACGCCGTCTTCCGCGGCCCGGCGCAGACCACCCGTTTACGTTGATTCGCTATCGCTATCGCTATCGCTATCGCTATCGCTATCGCTATCGCTATCGCTATCGCTATCGACTTCGATCCCGATCCCGATCCCAAGAAAGTCGAATCCCAAATCTCCGGATGCGCCGGGTATCACACCCCAAGCTCATCGAACATGGCCCGGATATCGTCGGCGAAGCGCAGCAGGCGTTCCTTGGTGGACTTCTTCTGAATCTTGACCTTGACGTCGACGCCACCGAGCAGCACCAGTCCTTCGATGATCAGCGTCGGCGCATCCGGGTCGTGGCGGCCGCGGGCCTTGTTGCCCACGCCGCCGAGGAAGCAGAACGCCTTCACGCTGACGTTGACACCCTCCGGGACCTTGATGTCCACGCCGCCCATGACGCAGGCCAGCTTCACCCGCGTGACGCGATTGCTGAACGTGGCATCGCAGAAGTCGATGTCGGTTCCGCCCATGAAGGTGAGGACGCGCAGCTCGCTGGGCACCGTCCAGGGGCCGTTGCGCTCGGTTCCGCCCATGAAGGTGATCAGGTATTCGGCGTCATCTGCTTCCTGTTCGGCGTCGACGCCGAACAGGTGTTTGCGCTTCTTGGCGGCGTAGGTCGGGTCACTCTGCAGATCCAGGTCCGCGGTCAACTCGACCATCTGCGACGCCTCGGTGGCGTCCAGCGCGGCTTCGAGACGGCGCTCAAAGGCCGCCAGCGACAGCTTGTCGTGGCCGTAGTTGAGAATCAGCTGATCGATGGTCTGTTCCCGAACGGCGTCGATGGGACGATCCACGGCGGCGACAGGCATGACGACTTACTCCCCTCAGGCAATCTCGGGCTACCCCTAGCAGGCAGCGTGCCAGCCATGAAGCATGTCGTTGAAAGCTCTACAAGATTATGATTTGTAAAGTATTAGTGAACTTTCGTCGAGTGTTGCCCAGGCCTCCTGTCGACAACGGGTTGGCGATTCCCGCCAGATCCTGGCGGGATTGGCCATGACAGCAGGCAGGTTCCTGCCTGCCGCACAGATGTGGCAAGGTGCCTGTTGCAATTCAGTCGAGTCTGGAGGTCGACGCTCATGCATGACGAGCAGGACAAGCCCGAAGCCACATCCGCTGCCATCGCCAATCCCGCGCGCCGTCGTCTGCTGATCGGTGGGGCGGGTCTGGCCGGCGCGGCCCTGGCAGCAGGTGCGGTGCACGGCACGGGGCGAACCCGCAAGGACGGGCGCTACGCCGGAAAGGTGGTCCTGATCACCGGCGCGACGTCGGGGATCGGGGAGGCAACCGCCCACGCCTTTGCCCGGGAGGGCGCGAAGGTCTGCTTTTGCGGTCGGCGCGAGGAGCGGGGTGCCGAGGTGCAGGCGGCCATTCGTGACGGCGGTGGTGAGGCCACATTCGTCCGTGCGGACGTTCGCGAGGAGGCGCAGGTGGCGGCGCTGGTGGCAGCCTGCGTGGAACGCTACGGTGGTCTCGACATTGCCTTCAACAATGCGGGAATCGCCGGTCCGCGTGGTGCCTTCGACGAAATCGATCTCGACGGCAGGGAGGGCTACGCGGATGTGTTCCGCACCAACGTCGACGGCGTGTTCTACGCCATGCGTCACGAGATCCCTGTGATGCGAACGGCAGGTGGCGGCGTGATCGTCAATACCGGCTCCATGCTCTCTCATCGGGGTTCGAGCTTCGCCGGGGCCTATGCCGGCTCCAAGCATGCGGTGATCGGGCTCACGCGGTCGGCGGCAGCCGCTGAAGCGGGCGCAGGCATCCGGGTGGTCAGCGTCTCGCCGGGCGGTGTCGAGACGGAACTGCTGCGGCGCTTCCTCGGCGGGTCGCTGGAAGGAGCGGGCAGCAACAATCCCATGGGCCGTATTGCACAGCCTCAGGAAGTGGCGGATGTGGTCCTCAATCTGGTGGCGCCTGAGAACACCTTTCTCAATGGCGATGACGTCAAGATCGACGGCGCTTCCTCTGCCTGACAGGGTCCCTGTGGTCCTTCAGCTCGGCTCCACCAGCAGGGTGATGACATCGGTGTAGGTGCCGCCGCCGGCAGCCTGCAGGTCGTCGGCTGAGAATTCCACAGTGAGGGTGGCATTGGTCTGACCCTGGCAGGCTGGCGACCGGCTGTGGCCCTGCAGGTTCGTCAGGCGTTGGCCAGAGGTGATGCCGGTGAAGCTGCGGCCTTCGTTGTCGGTGAAGTTCACGCTGTAGCGAATGAAATCGCTCGTCCCGCTCACCCGAAACTGGCCGGATTGGGCGTGGGCGGAACTCGGCGTGATGCTGTAGCGGCCGCCATCGTTGTGATAGATGCACATGTACCCATCGCCGCTGAGATCTCCCGCACCGCCGTAGCTGCCGAGATTGATGTCGGTGATGCGGCTGATGCGGACGCGGCCGCCGATGAGGATGCGGACTTCCGAGTCTGCGCTGGCGCTGACCTCTGCGGCCGCAGCCAGGGTCGTCGGCAACTGTGCAGCACATAGCAGCACCACTGGCAGGGCCAAGTTTCGCAGCCAGGGTCTGATGGAAGTTCGCATGATGTTGCCCTCGCCCGAATGGATCATGTCAGAGGTCTGTCCAAGACTCGTGCCAGGATCGGGCACCGGCGAAACGCTCCAGGGGAGGTTGCTCAAGGTATTAAAATATAAAGATTAGTTTTGGGTTCCGGGCGCGGATGTTCGCGCTCGGGCGGGCAGGCCGGGGAGGGCAGACTGACGCAGCGCGGCAGCTTAAGTGACGCGCTGCGGCCATGGGGCCCCGGAGCAGGGCCCCGGCGGGGAGTCAGGAACGCAGGGAGCGGAAACTGCTCCTGACCTCGTCGACGAAGACCTCCGGCTGCTCGAAGGCCGCGAAGTGGCCGCCCTTGGGTTGCTCGGACCAGTGGATGATGTGCTTGAAGCGCTTGTCCGCCCAGCGCCGGGAGGTGCGGAAGATTTCCTTGGGGAACACCGTCAGGCCGGCTGGCAGAGTCACCTCGGAGGTGTTGAGGTTGCCGAAGCTCTCCCAATACAGCCGCCCGGAGGAGGCGCCGGCATTGTTCAGCCAGTAGATCATGACGTTGTCGAGCAGTTCGTCCTTGCTGAGGATGTTCTCAGGATGGCCGTCGCAGTCCATCCACGACCAGTACTTCTCGATGATCCAGGCGGCCTGCCCCACGGGCGAGTCCGCCAGACCATAGCCTAAGGTCTGGGGCCGGGTGGACTGCTGCTTGGAATAGCCTGAATCCCAGTCCTGATAGTGCTTGATGCCCGCCAGCGCCGACTTTTCCGCTGGCGTCAGGTCGTTCATGGTCTCGGGATCCGGCGGCGCGATGGGCATGTTCAGATGGATGGCCTGGCAGGCCCCCCTGTTCTGGACGGCGATCACGGTGGTCACCAGGGCTCCCCAGTCTCCACCCTGGGCCAGGTAGCGGTCGTAGCCCAGGCGCCGCATGAGCAGGTCCCAGACCTCGGCGATCTTCTCGACACCCCAGCCGGGGGCGGTCGGCTTGTCCGAGAAGCCGTAGCCCGGCAGGGAGGGACAGACCACGTGAAAGGCGTCCGCCGCATCGCCGCCGTGGCTGGCCGGATCCGTCAGCGGGCCGATGACCTTGTGGAACTCCATCACTGAGCCCGGCCAGCCGTGGGTGATGAGCAGCGGTCGGGCGTTCGCGTTGGGTGAGCGGACATGGAGGAAGTGAATGCCGAGGCCATCGAATTCGGTGCGGAATTGGGGAAAGCCGTTGAGCAGCTTCTCGGCGCGACGCCAGTCGTACTGCTCCAGCCAGTAGCGGGCGATTTCCTGGGTGTAGGCCAACGGCATGCCCTGGGACCAGTCGTCGGGCGTCTCCGGGTCCGGCCAGCGCGTCCGTGCCAGCCGCTCGGCCAGATCCTCGAGGTCGGCTTCCGGAATGTCGATCCTGAAAGGGGTGATGGCGTCGCTCACGATGCTCTCCTGCTTGCGGACTCGAAAGTCCGCAAGCTATCACAGCTGACGTGGCAGGCGTCGATCAGGGGCGCAGTCGGAATCCGGCATGCACCTGACGTCCTGGCGTGGTGTAGCCGAGGACGTCCTGATAATTCTCGTTGCCGAGGTTGTCGCCGCGCAGGAACAGTTCCAGGCGGGGGCTGACGGTCCAGCTCGCTGCGGCGTGAAGGAGCACGTAGTCGCCCAGGTCCACCCGGTTGGCCGGGAAGGTGGCGAAGGAGAGGTCGGTTCGATTCCCGGTCCAGATCACGTCGCCGCGCAGCCGCAGGCGGTCATTGGCGAAGGCACGGGTCAGGCTGACGGCGCCACTGTGGCGCGGGCGGCGCAGCTCGCGGATCTGGGTGCCTGCAGCATCAGGCTCTGTGGCGTCGAGCCAGGCGTAGCGTGCGGTCAAAGTGGTCGCGGCATCCGGCTTCAGGGTCAGGCGTGCTTCGACGCCTTCGCGCCGACTGTTGCTGTCGCGATTGCGGGCCGTGAAACCACCTTGACTTGCGTCGAAGACGAAACCGTCGATCTCGCGTTCGAGTCGGGCGCGGTGCCAGAGCAGCTCGAGTTCTGCGCGGTCATCGAAGAACCCCCTGGTCCAGCCGAGTTCCAGCGCCCGTGAACGCTCGGGATCGAGACTGGGGTTGCCCTGGAAGGTGTCCGGCGTGAAGCCGAAGCGCTCGGTGAAGGCTGGGTTCTTGACGGCGGTGGCATAGGTCGCCCAGACCCCTCCGAGTTCAGCCGGCAGCGCGGCGCGGATGCCGGTGCGCCAGGTGGTGGCGTTAGCGAAGTCGCTGTTCAGGTCCTGGCGGAGGGCGGCCATGAGGTGGATGCCGTCGGCGGGGGTCCCGCGCCACTCGACGAGGCCGGCGTGCTGACGCAGGCTCTGGTCTTGATTGGGGTCACCGAAGTCCGTGGCCTGACCACGCTGACGGAAGCGCTCCTGTTCGGTCTCCAGGGCGATGATGAGCTGCTGACTGCCCCCGGGCCCGGCCTCGAAGGCGTAGGCAGACTGGGCGACGGCGCGGAAGCGGCGACCGAGGCGGGCATCGGTGGCCACCCCGTCGGCGAAGTCCTTGTGGCGTGACCCCAGAGCTTCCACAGTGAGGCGGTGGCGCCAGGCTTCGCTGGCTGTGAAATCCAGGTGCATGCCCGAGATGACCCGGCGGATATCGGATTCGCGATCGCCGTCCACGGGCAGGAAGTCGGGCGCTGCCGTGGGGTCGAACTCCACGCTGGCATCGAAACCGCGCAGGGTTGCCGTCAGGGTGATGTCCGGGGTGACCTCCACGCTGCCGCGGAGGTTGAGGGTCGTCACGGTGTAGCCGTCGGAATCGCCGGGGCCGGCAGCAATGTTCTCGCCGCGGGTATCGTAGTGATCGGCGATCACCGTGATGGCGCCCCGCTCGGCGGTGGTTCCTGCGCCGAGAGTGATTTCGCGGGTACGACGGCTGCCGGCACCGGCCCGCAGCTCCATGCCGTCGATGGTGGGGGTGCGCAGGTGCAGGGCGCCGGCCACGGCGTCGCTGCCCCAGAGCGCGCCGCTGGCGCCGGGCAGCAACTCGATGGCTTCCACAGTGGGTCCGCGGACGTGGGCGAAGTCGTAGGCTGAACCGATGGCCGGATCGTTGACCTTGAAGCCGTCGATGCGGACCTGGATGTGGTCGGCTTCCGAGCCGCGGATGCGCACCTGAGTCAGGCTGCCCGGACCGCCACTGCGGGACAGCGCGGTGGTGGGCAGGGTGCGCAGCAGGTCGGTCAGGAAGGGAGATTCGGTATCGCGCAGATCCGTAGCCGAGATGATCTGGGCGGCGCCGGGGAGTTCGTTCGGCGTCATCGGCGCTCGGCTACCGAGGACGATCAGCGTGTCGATGCCGGCATCGGCATGGGCATCGGCATCGCTGGCCTGGGCAGTGGCGGTGTGAACAGAGGTCAGGACAAGGGCGAATGCGAACAGCAGACGAGTGGAAAGCGGACGAAGCATGGGTACAGCTCCGGGCCGGCGCCCCCCGCACCGGCCCATTCGGGCGCGCGGGATTGGCTGGACTCGGAACTGATCCGAACATCCACAGCGCCGCCCGCCGCGCGCTTTGGGTAACACACCGGGCCGGTCTCCGGGCTCGCGAGCGGGAGCGCGTGAACGCTCCGGATTCGATGCCTTCCCACTTCGATCAGGGGATGACCCCGCTGGCTCGAAAGCAGTGGCTGATGATCGAATCTGACTCGCCTACCGTTGCGGGGGCAGCGTCGGCATTGGACCGACTTCCCGATTATCCGCCTCAATGAGGCGGCACCGCGGTGTGGTGAGGCGCTGATTCTAGACTGAAGCAACGCGTCCGTGCACGCGCTTCGCACATGCGGACATGAATGGCGCGCACTTCCTGCGAGAGCGCGACACGCCAGCTGTGGGAAGCTGCGCAGCGCAGCGGAGCAGCGATCTCGATGACATTCAGAGAGGGCAGTGGCATCAGCTTCGCTGCAGCTCCTCCAGATCGATTTCGATTTCGATCCCGATCCCGATCCCGACCGCGCTATCAGAACCCCTTCATTTGCCGGCCGCCCAGCAGATGCAGGTGCAGGTGATAGACCGTCTGCCCCCCCTCCTTATTGCAGTTCATGATCAACCGATACCCCGACTCCGCAATGCCGTGGTCCGCAGCAAGCTTGCTCGCCGTCAGCAGCATGTGCCCGAGCAGCCCCTGCTGCGCTTCGTCCGCGTCATTGAGGGTCGGGATTTCCTCATTCTTCGGAATGATCAGCAGGTGCACCGGCGCCTGGGGATTGACGTCCTTGAAGGCGATTACATGGTCGTCCTCATGGACGATGTCCGCCGGAATTTCACGCCGGATGATCTTGCCGAAGATGGTGTCCATGGTGAGCGCTGGCTCCTGAGTCAGACGTCGCCGAGACGCAGCAGGTTGAAGAACTCCCGCCGGGTCTTGGGGCCGTAGGTCGCGAAATGGGGGTCGGGTCGTTCCTGGTACGCCCCCTTGCGCTTCGCCATGGCGTCGCTGCGGGTGTGAAGCTTGAGTTCCTCGGCGCTGATGCGATAAGGCTTCACTGCGTTGAGGCCGAACACCTTGGCGCGGATGGCCGGCGTGATGGCGGGATAGCCGTGACGTTCCTGCAGTTCCTTGGAGATCTGGAAGCTGCGGAAGGCCTGGATCTGATCCTGGGGTGAGCCGTACCACAGCGAATCCGTGCCCCACAGCACGTTGTCCTCGCCCACGTACTTCAGCAGTTTGCCCATGGCGTGGGCCGCACTGTCCGGGTCGCGCATGAGGAAGCGCCAGGTGCTGCCGAGTTCCGCGTAAACGTTGCTGCCCGGGCCGATGCCGTTGTCGATCAGCGATTGGATCAGGGTATCGATGCCGTCCGTGCCCGCGCCCGGAGCAAAGGCCCGCTCGGGATGGTCGACGACATAGCCTGAGTGGTAGACGATGAAGGTCACGTCGGGATAAAGGCGGGCGATGCGGCCGATGTCCTGGCACTGGCTGTGTTCGTAGGAACGTGGCCCGAAGGGCAGTCCCTTGTGGATGCAGATGACCTTGACGTCCAGGTCACGAGCCTTTTCCACAAAGGGGATGCCCGTGTCCTCGTCGTCCATCCAGAAGCCGCGGCCATCCGGCCCCCACTGGGTGTAGGTCTTCCAGGCCGACACGCCCCAGCGCTCGGCGAGTTCGTCCATCTGGGCCACGTCACCGTCCTGGTTCGGGTTCACCCGTCCGTGCAGCAGCAGGCGCTGGGAGCCCTCCATTTCGTCGACGATGCGGCGGACGGCATCGGCGGATTCGATGGTCACCGGCTCGGCGTCGGAGCGGGACGGGACGAAGGACAGCACCATGAGGTCGGTGTCCGAGTCCATGAACACGTCCTTGATGAACGCGTCCGGACCCAGACATTCCAGATAGGCACGTTCCGGTTCCACGGGGCAGTCGTCGGCGGCGGGCATCGCCGCGAATGGGCGCGCACCCTCCGGCACCTGCTTGAGCCAGGCGCCGGTGGGATCCACGTAGTGGCCCTGGACGTCGAAGATGAACTCGTCGCCGTCGAGGACCGAACTCGCCAGCTGGGTATCGTAGGCGGCGTCTGCCGGCAGATCGAAGTAGCCCCCGCTGCGGCCGGCAGCGGCCTGGGCCGCATTGAAGGCCAGCAGGGTGGCGGCGGCGCCGCTGCTGGAAATCAGGAACTTGCGGCGGGTCTGGCCGCTCTTGCGGGCGGCAGCAGCCGTCATCTCCCGCGCCAGGCGATTGGCGTAGCGGCCGGCGGCGTCCAGGGGGACGGGCACGAATTCGCCATTGGATGTGGAGTCGAGCTTGATGGGCAGCCTGAGGCCGCCCGGGTCTGAATCCTGATGCTTCATGGGGCACCTCCGATTGTGGCACGTACCGCATCACGGCTCTGGGCCATGTTGCTGGCGATGAGTTTGGCGGTTTCGCCAATGGCGCGTTCGAGATCGCCGTCGAAATCCACCCAGGAGAATCCGCTCCAGATCAGGCGGGCACCGGCACCGTCCCGGGTATAGCCGTACACCTCCACCACCTGACGGCTCGGCGGGGGTGGGGTGGCCGGGCGCTGGTCGTAGCTGGCGAGGAAGTCCTGCAAGGTCCGATAGGCACGCATGCCGCGCTGGGGCTGCTCGGGAATGTCACCAGCATAGCGGTCATCGTCTACGGCGAGACGGCGCACCATGAGAATGAGTCCCGCCTCGCCCGCATCGGCGGCGGCCAGAATGGCAGCGTGTTCGAGGGCTGCAAACGACGGGATGGAGAGGTGGCTCTGCATGGCGTTGACGTCGTGGCCGAGCAGGGCTTCCTGAAGCCGGTCCTCGAACATGCGCCGGACGTCTGCGTTGGGGCTGTAGCCCACCAGCAGGACACGCTGATCCGTGACGTCGTCGACCGGGGGTGGGGTGGCGGGCGCGCTGCAGCCTGCGAGCAGGATGGGCAGCAGGAGCATGCTGGCAAGGGCCTGATGCAAGCCGGTCATGGGGCGTCCTCGCAAGGGGCATGCGATCAGCCTGCCCCTGGCTCCCGCCTTCGTCAACTGGCGCTTCTGAAACTGTACCGCGGGGGCCGCCTGTGGACGAGTCGCGGACGATCAGGGGTTTGGCGCCCTGGCGAGGTTTGTGCCATAAGGTTCGGCTCCCTCAAGGAAGGTCCGCGCCGTGCAGCATCTCAAGCACAGCAGTTTGCCGGAAGGCTCGTCTCCGACGGGCATGTTCGCGGCCTTGTCGATCCGCGACTATCGCCTGCTGTGGCTGGCCAATCTCGGCGCCACCTTTGCCATGCAGATGTCGGTGGTGGCCAGGGGCTGGCTGGTGTACGCCATGACCGGTTCGGCGGTGAAGCTGGCCTGGGTCATGATCGCGTTCCTGGCGCCGACGGTGCTGTTCTCGCTGCTCGGCGGTGCCCTGGCCGACCGTGTCGCCAAGAAGCCGATCATGGTCCTCGCCCAGGCTTCGAACTGTGTCTCCACGGTGCTGCTGGCCCTGATCATCCTCTCCGGTCGCATCGAGTTCTGGCATTTCATTGCCTTCGGTCTGTTCAACGGTTCCGTGCTGGCCCTGGCCATGCCGGCACGGCAGGCCATCATCCCGGAGATCGTCGGTGAGCGCGGCATCTTCAACGCCATGGCCCTGTCCGCGGCCAGCATGAACCTGTCCAGGGTGCTGGGGCCGGCCGCAGCCGGACTGGTGATCGCCGTCATGGCGGGCGGGGATACGGGCTCCACCTTCGGTGTGGGGGTGGTGTTCTGCATCATCGCGGCGCTCTACGGCATCGCGGCGTTCAGCACCCTGTTTCTCGACCATGGCGGCCTGCCCAGCGAGCGTGAGCGCGGTGGCGTGGCGGCGGAAGTGGGCGCCGGGCTGCGCTACATCGCGGCTGATCCCCAACTGCGGGCGCTGATGCTCGCGGCCTTTGCCACCATGCTGTTCGGCATGCCCATGCAGTTCCTCATGCCGGCCTTCAACGCCGATGCCCTCGGCGGCGGCCCCGACGCCCTCGGCTGGCTGATGGGTGCCATGGGCATCGGAGCCATCACCGGTTCCCTGCTGCTGGCACGGATGGGTGAGACCCGGCACAAGGGGATAACCATGATCGGACTGGCGCTGGCCTGGGCACTGGCCAGCGGTCTGTTTGCCGTCAGCCGGGAACTGGCGGTCGCCGTCACGCTGGCGGCCATGGTCGGTCTCGCCAGCTCCATGTTCATGTCCCTGATCATGAGCCTGATTCAGATCAGTGCCTCCTCGGAAATGCGCGGCAGGGTCATGAGCGTGACCATGCTGACCTGGGGCCTGATGCCGCTGGGGGTGCTGCCCATCAGCTTCCTGGCCGAGCGCTTCGGCATTGCAGCCGCTCTGGTGGTCAGCGCCGTGGCTCTGGCTCTGCTGACGCTGCTGGTGGCAGTGGCCTTCCCGGTGCTGCGGCGAATCGATCGTGGCTACACGATCGAGTGACGCCCCGCGCTGGCATCGAATCGTCGCCTTCGTCAGACTTCCAGTCCGCCCGCCGATATTGCTCCGGAGCCCGCCCTTGCCCAGCCTGCGCCGTCCATTTGCCACGTCCACGCTGTTCATGATCCTGCTGCTGGCCCTCGGTGCCAGGGCGGAAACCGGGTGTGTGCCCCTGACGGAGATGCCGCTGGACGACCACGGCGTCTTCGACCGCCTGCCCGCCACCGCAGCACCCGAACTCGATGGCGACCTGCGCATTGGCCGGATCACCACGGAGCGGCTGCAGATCTTCGACCTCGACGATCCGCAGGAGGACAACTGGCTGTTCCGGCTCGCCAATCGCTTTCACATCCTCACCCGTGAGCAGACTCTGCTCGAACAGCTGCAGTTTGCGAGCGGTGAGGGCTACGACGCGACCGCCCTGAACGAAACCGAGCGCATCCTGCGGGAGCGGGTCTGGCTCTACGATGCCCGGGTGGTCCCGGTGCAGCGCTGCAACGACAGCGTGGACGTCAAGGTGGTGACCCGGGACGTCTGGTCCCTGGTGGGGACGGGCGATCTCGATCGCGCCGGCGGTGACACCAGCGTGGCGGTGGGGATTCAGGAGACCAATCTCTTCGGCCGCGGCGAGCGCCTTGGGGTGCTCTACACCGATGGCGTGGACCGGTCCGGTCCGGGCTTCTTCTTCATCGACGACTATCTGGCCGGCGGCCCGCTGGCCCTGGTCGTACGGGGCAATAAGCACAGCGATGGCGGCCGTCTGCTGCTGGACGTCCAGCGCCCCTTCCGCAGTCTCGATGATCGCCTGAGCTATGGTGCGGAACTGCTGTTCGACCAGCGCGATCAGCCCCTGTTCGCGGCCGGGGAGCGGGTGGCGCGCTTCGAGCAGCGGCACATCCGCCTGCGCAGCTTCGTGGCGGCGTCCAACGGTCGTCAGGAGGGCGCGGTGCAGCGCTGGACGCTGGGCGTGGAGTTCGAGGACTTGAGTTTCGACCGTGCCAGTGGGCCCCTGCAGCCCGCCCGGATCGCCGACGACCGGCGTCGGAGCTGGCCCTTCGTCCGTTACGAGTACATCGAGGACGATTTCGACTCGTCCCTGCGCCTGGACTTCCTGCTGCGGCCCCAGGACATCTATCAGGGCCTGCGCTACGGGGTCACCCTCGGCTACGCGCCCAATGCCCTCGGGGCGGACGCGTCCCGTCTCATGGTCCGGGCCGATCTGCGCAATGCCCATCGTCCGGCGCCGGGTTGGTTCGTGGCCTGGCGGACGGACCTCGATGCCACCATTCGCTCAGGCGATACGGCCGAGAATCTGGTGACGCGGGCGGGGGTCGAGGCCCATTTCCGGCATCATGAACAGTTCGGATTCTTCGCTTCACTGGAAGGGGTCTACACCCGTAACCTCACCGAGGATCGGCAGCTCCTGCTCGGCGGTGATACCGGGCTGCGCGGCTATCCCAGCCGCTTCCAGAACGGCGACCGCAGCGTGCTGCTGCGCCTGGAGGAGCGCTGGTTCTCCTCGGCCAATCCCTTCCGCGTGCTGCTGGTGGGCGCGGCTGTTTTCGTGGACGCCGGACGGGCCTGGTTCCCCGGAGATGCCAACGACGACACCACCGGCTGGCTGACCAACGTCGGCGTCGGGCTGCGTCTGGGCAGCAACCGGGGTTCGGGCCGGAATCTCTTTCACATCGATGTCGCGGTACCCTTGCGTACCGGCGGGCCGGACGTGGACGACTTCCTCGTCGGCCTGACCATACGCGAGACGTTCTGAAGCAGGGCTCGAGGGACAGACTCGGGCCGTCATGGATCTGCAGGAGAGGGGAGCATGGGATATCCATTGGAAGGCATCAGGGTCCTGGACTTTTCCCGGGTGCTGGCAGGGCCGTTTGCCAGTCGCCTGCTGGTGGATCTCGGTGCCGAGGTGGTCAAGGTGGAGCCGCCGGAGGGCGACGTCACGCGCTATTGGGGCAGAAAGATCGCCGGCATTTCCGGCTACTTCAATCAGCAGAATCTGGGCAAGCGGGACATCTGTATCGACCTGTCCAAACCTGACGGTGTTGCGCTGGTGCGCGAACTGGCTGCGCGGGCGGACGTGGTGGTGGAGAACTTCCGGCCCGGCGTCATGGACCGGCTCGGCATCGGCTGGCAGGAACTTTCGGCGGCCAACCCGCGCCTGGTGATGCTGTCGGTGTCGGGTTTCGGGCAGGGTGGACCGGAGTCCCACCGGGCCGCCTACGCGCCCATCATCCACGCTGAGTCCGGCGTCATCGACCGCCAGGCGCGAGCCACGGGGCAGCCCGCGGCCGAACTGCCCTTGTCGGTGGCAGACACCAATGCGTCCCTGCACGGTCTGGTGGGGCTGCTGGCGGCGCTCTACCGGCGCGAACAGACCGGCGAAGGGGATCATGTGGACATCGCCATGATCGATGCCATGCTCGCCACCGACGACCATCTGCACGTGGCGCTGGAGCCTCTGGACGAGGAACCGGAATCGGCACAGCGCAGCGAGGTGTGGGAGACGGCGGCAGGGCCCCTCATGATCTCCGGCGATCTGCGCTGGATCTGGAAGCAGCTCACCAGCCACTTCGGAATCGAGGATCCGACGCCAGCCGGGGCCACCCTCGAAGAGAAGATCGCAGCCCGCAATGCCGCCGCGCGGGCCTTCCTGGCCGGCCTGCCCGACCGGGCCGCGGTGATCGAGGCCATGGATCGCATGAATCTGGCCTATGGGGAGGTGAAACCGTCACGTCGGGCCGTGGACGAGTCGCCGACCCTGGTGGCCCGGGAGAGCATCGTCGAGGTGTCGGACCGGGCCGGCGGCACCCGCAAGGTGTTCCGCTCGCCCTATCGTTTCACCCGCGCCAGCAGCGGGGTCCGCGGCCATGCACCCCATCGCGGCGAGCACAATCGGGAAGTGCTTTCGGACTGGCTGCAGCTGGACGCCGCCTCCATCGCAGCTCTGGAAGCCGACGGCGTGCTGCAGACCGACGCCGAGGCATCTGCCAAAGCATGAGCATACAGCGGGGCATCGGTATCGACTTCGGCACCTCGAACTCGCTGGCGGCGTTTCACGACGTTGGCGCGACCTCACCCGGCCTGACGCGTTTTGTCCCGCTGGAAGTCGATACGCCGGTGATGCCCACGGCCACCTATCTGGATCGGGACTTTCAGGTCCTGACCGGAAAGGCCGCCATCAATCGCTACATCGATGACAATACCGGGCGGACGGTGGAACTGGTGCCCGAGGTGCTCGGCGAGTCCTCGATCCTGGTGGGGGCGGCCGGCGCCAACAGCCGCGAGGCACCGGAGACCATGACCCAGAAGGTCTACGGTCCCGCCCTGGAGGATCCCGGTTTGCCGGGTCGGCTGTTCCGGGGCTTGAAGCGGCTGCTGGGGGATCCTCACACCCGGCGCCTGATGGTGTTCGGCCAGCCCTATCGCCTGGTGGCGCTGATCACCCCGGTGCTGCTGCGTATCCGCAGGGAGATCGAGCGCGCGGGTCCCCTGACCGGCCCGCTGCGCTGTGGCCATCCGGTCCGTTTCGAGGGCAGGGATCCCAACCGTCAGCGGCTGGCCCTGGAGCGGCTGCAGGAGTCCTGCAGGCACGCCGGTCTGCTCAGCTCCGGGATCGACTTCGGATTCTTTCCCGAACCGGTGGCGGCGGCCTTGTCCTGGCGGGCCACGGCGGCTGAGACCAGGGGTACGGCGCTGGTGTTCGACTTCGGCGGCGGCACCCTCGATCTCGCCCTGCTGCGCTTCGACGGCGATGATCACCGCATTCTGGCCACCGCCGGTGTCGCCATCGGCGGCGATCACATCGATCAGCGCCTGTTCCGGGAATTGCTGTTTCCGCTGCTGGGCAAGGGTGAGCTGTGGCGGCGCTGGGGCGACGAACGGATGATCGAGACCCGGTTCCCCTTCGAGCAGTACGAAGAACCCCTGCTGAACTGGACCGTGGGCTACACCCTCAACCAGAACCGCTTTCGCCACCCCGTGATGGCCTGTATGACGCAACCGCCGCCGGCTGGCCCGAAGTTCCGCCGTCTGTTCGATCTCATTACCCGCAATCTCGGTTATCAGCTGTTCCAGGAGGTGGCCGCGGCCAAGGTACGTCTGTCGTCGGCGGAGTCGACGGTGCTGGATCTTCCGGAGCTGGACATTGCCCTGCCCGTGGAACGGGCGACCTTCGAGGCCATGATCGAGGACATCCTGCTGCGCATCGAGGCCGTGGTGGATGAGATCCTCGAGCAGGCGGATCTCCGTCCGGGTCAGGTGGATGTGGTCGTGCGGACGGGTGGGTCATCGCTGATCCCGGCCGTGGCGCGCCTGCTCGAGGGGCGCTTTCCCGGCCGGGTGGTGGACCACGATCCCTTCGGCAGCGTTGCAGAGGGACTGTCCATCGCTGCCGCGCGTGGTTTATAGCGCTTCCACGTTCTACCGCGCAGGCTCCTGGGCTTGCGCGCTCGAATCAGGCCCGGGGATGGACGATGTCGTCCGGTGCCGGTCGATAGCGCAGGGTGCGGCCGCTGCCCACGTCCGAATCCAGTCCGGCCCAGCGGTCCTCGGCATCATAGAAGATCGTGATGCTCACTTCGGCGCCGTCTTCCCTGCCCGGCGTCACGTCGCGCCCGCGCAGTTGCCAGGCGCGGACTTCCAGCTCCGAGCGGCCGATCTTGAGGGTGCGCGGTCCGAGATCTTCGAAGTCCACCTCCAGAGCGGCGCCGTCCTGGGGATTCACCAGCAGCTGCCGTTCACGCAGGCTCGGCGTCCAGTAGGCGAAGCTCCACGGGCAATCGGTGGCGACCTTGTGGCTGCCGTCGCGGGTGGTCACTTCCAGGCCGGCGTCGCTGCTGCGGCTGGCCACCTCAAAGCGCTTGCCGTTCTCGTCGGTCTTCGATTCCAGGCCCACCAGGCAGCCGCCGCGCCAGCGCTCGTTGGCCTCGTGCTCGTAGTTGAACAGGGTGACGAACACCACCCTGACCTGAAACGCCGCCTCGGAACGGACCTGCAGGGTGCCGTCCGAATCGTCGAAGCGGAAAGTGTGCAAACCCACCTCCCGGTCGTCGAGAAAGACCTGCATGCGTCGCTCTTCGGCCGCTGGGGTGATGCCGCCGTTGGCCGCCGCCTCCGCTCCATCGTCCCCATGGCCGACGGCTGCGACACCGAGCAGGGTGAGCAGGGCGAGGGTGGTCCGTGCGCATGTGCGCATCCCATGGTCGAACAGCATTGCCAACATAGCGAAGCCTTCCAGACTGGTATGGGACCATCGTCCCAGGATAATGCTGAACGCTGACTGAGCAACGGCTCCCGCGGCGGCTCTAGGGAAAACGCTCAATCAAGTTGTGCTGACGGAGATCGCTGGCGACAATCGGTCGCTGCTCACCCATCACAGGATTCTGCCATGCCCCGCGTCACTGCCAATGGTATCACTGTCGAATACGATGATTTCGGGACCCCGGGTGACCGGACCCTGCTGCTGGTGATGGGGCTCGGAGCCCAGATGATCCACTGGGATGATGCCTTCTGCGAGGGACTCGCGCAGCGGGGGCATCACGTCATCCGCTTCGACAACCGGGACGCGGGACTGTCGACCCGATTCGACCACGCCCCCGTACCCGATATGGGCGCGCTGGTGACGCAACTCATGTCTGGGCAGAAACCGGACGTTCCCTACACCCTGGACGACATGGCCGCGGACGCTTTCGGCCTGCTCGATGCCCTTGATGTCGAGCGCGCGCATATCGCCGGGGCCTCCATGGGCGGCATGATCGTGCAGGCCATGGCCCTGGCTCTTCCGGAGCGGGTGCGCACGCTGACCTCCATCATGTCCAGCACTGGCAATCCGGCCTTGCCGCCGGCGTCGCCGGAAGCCATGGCAGCCCTGACCTCCCCGGTGCCCGCCGACATCGAGGGCTACCTCGCCCGCAGCGTGGAAGTGGCGCGGATCATCGGCTCTCCCGGATTTCCCTTCGATGAGGCCCGCACCCGGGAGCGGGCGCGTCTCGCCTTCGAACGTGGCGTCTATCCCCAGGGCACGGCCCGGCAGATGGCGGCCATCGTCGCCCACGGCAATCGCCGCCCGCGCCTGGAGCAGCTGACGATTCCAGCCCTGGTGATCCACGGCAGTGCCGATCCGCTGGTGCCCGTGCACGGTGGGCGTGACACCCTCGAGGCCCTGCGCGACGCACAGTGGCTCGAGATCGAGGGCATGGGGCACGATCTGCCGCCTGGCACCTGGGGTCCCATCACCGAAGCCATCAGCCGGCTGACGGAACGCCATCACTGATGGCCGACCTGCGCCTCGATACCATCCGCGAGATTCTCGCCGGCTATGACCACGAGCGGGTGGAACGGGGCAAGGCGGCGCGGCGGGCCGCGGTGGCAACCATTCTGCGCGGGCAGGGGGACGACACCGAGGTGCTGCTGATCCGGCGCTCGGAGCGTCCTAATGACCCCTGGTCCGGCCACATGGCCTTTCCCGGCGGCCACGTCGAACCGGGCGAGCGCATGCTGGAGGCGGCGCAGCGGGAAACCCGGGAGGAAATCGGTCTCGATCTCGCTCGCCATGGCGGCCTGATCGGTCGTCTCGACCAGACTCATGCCGTCGCGCGCGGGCGCCGGGTGGACCTGATGATCGCCCCCTACGTGTTCGAGCTGACCGCTGAGCCGGAACCCTTCGCGCTCAATCACGAAGTATCAGAGGTGGTCTGGGCGCCGCTGCGGCCCCTGATTCTCGGCCATGCCCATACCATCCTGGAATACGAACTGGACGGCGAGAGGCGCCGTTTCCCCGGCTACGACGTGGAAGGGCGCGTGGTCTGGGGCCTCACCTACCGCATGCTCGGCAATCTCTTCGCCCTGCTGCATCCCGACTGGGAACCGTTTGATCTTTGAGTGCGGAGCTGGCTCCCTGTCGGGATCGGGATCGGGATCGGGATCGGGATCGGGATCGGGATCGGGATCGGGATCGGGATCGGGATCGGGATCGGAATCGAAATCGGAAACCAAAAAAGAATGGCCCTAGGACACGAAAACCTCGACGTCTACCGTCTCTCAATCTCCTACGTGGCCTGGGTCTTCGAAAAGGCAAGCAGCCTGAACGGAGTCCACCGCCCTGCACGTGACCAATGGCTTCGCGCCAGCCAGTCGATTCCGCTGAACATCGCCGAGGGCAACGGCAAAGCGACCACGGCTGACCGCAGGCGGTACTTCGAAACTGCCCGTGGTTCGGCTTTGGAGTGCGCCGCGATTCAGGATGTTCTCGTGGTCGGCAAAGCACTGGCGGAGATCGAGAGCCGAGAGCGCAAGGTTGAATTGGACCGCATGGCGGCGATGCTCAGTCGCTTGGGTGGAAGGGGCTATGGGGTGAAGGAAGAGATTTTGGAATGTGGGG
>JAFIFJ010000022.1 GCA_020832085.1 Gammaproteobacteria bacterium
CCCGCGGGGGTCAGTCCAAGTGCCGCACCGCGAAGCGGGGCGTGGGCGCCCGCCGGCCCGCCACCTATCCCGCCCACATCCAATTAATCTGCCCTGGGGTTGGCCCTGTCCCTCCGCGGGGGCCGGGCGCCGACTGGCGCCCGGTCCGGAATCAGATGTCCAGCAGCATGCGCGCCGGATCCTCGATGAGATCCTTGATGGCCACCAGGAAGCGAACCGCCTCCGAGCCGTCGATCAATCGATGATCGTAGGACAGGGCGAGATACATCATAGGCACAGCCTTGATCTCACCATCCACCACCATGGGCCGATCCTGGATCTTGTGCATGCCGAGGATGGCGGTCTGCGGTGGATTGAGGATGGGCGTGGACAGCAACGAGCCGAACACGCCGCCATTGGAAATCGTGAACGTGCCTCCGCTCATGTCCTGCAGCCCGAGCTTGCCATCACGCGCCCGCAGCCCGAAATCGCGTATCGCGTCTTCGATCTGCGCCAGACCGAGCCCGTCAGCATCGCGGATCACAGGCACCACCAGTCCCCGCTCTGTGGACACCGCCACGCCGACGTCGTAGAAGCCGTGATAGACGATGTCGGTGCCGTCGATGGACGCATTCACCGCCGGGAAGCGCTTGAGGGCCTCACAGGCAGCGCGCACGAAGAAGGACATGAAACCGAGGCGGGTGCCGTTGTGGGCCTTCTCGAAGGCTTCCTTGTGCCGTGACCGCAGGGTCATCACCGCCCGCATGTCCACTTCGTTGAATGTGGTCAGCATGGCGGCCGTCTGCTGGGCTTCCACCAGACGGCGGGCAATGCTGGCCCGCAACCGGGTCATCGGAACCCGGCGCGAAGGACGCTGTTCCTGATCCACACCCGAGCCGGGCAGACGGTCGAGATCCGGTCCGGACGGGGTTGCAGCCGAAGGCGCTTCGGCGGTCTTCGCTGCCGGTTCGGCTGTCGCTGCCGCCTTGGCTGGCCGCTCAGCGGCCCGCTGCACGTCCTCCTTGGTGATGCGACCATCCTTGCCGCTGCCCTCGATGGACGCCGGATCGACGCCCTGCTCGGTGGCCAGTTTGCGCGCCGCAGGTGACATGGGCGCCTCGGCGGCCTCCGACGTCGTCGCAGCTGCGTCGTCCTTGGTCGGCGATTCCGCCGCGGCCGGTTTCGAATCTGCTCCGGCTGCGGCCTCACCGCCGGCTTCAAACTCGGCCAGCAGTTCCTCGGACAGCACGGTATCACCCTCGTCTTTGACGATCCGGGTCAGCACGCCGTCCGCAGGCGCCACGACCTCCAGCACCACCTTGTCGGTCTCGATATCCACCAGCAGGTCGTCGCGCTGACAGGCCTCGCCGACCTTGCGATGCCAGGTGGCGACGGTCCCATCAGCGACCGACTCGGGAAATTGCGGGGCCTTGATCTCGATACTCATCGTCGTATCCCTACTGGTCATCGCATTGCTGTGAGGCTTCGTGCCGGCGTGGACGCATCAGCCATAGAGCGCCTCCTTGACCAGGCGCTCCTGCTGTTCGAGGTGCACGGACATGTATCCACCGGCAGGCGCAGCCGAGGCGTCGCGGCCAGCGTAACGCAGATAGATGGAACTGTTGTGTCCGAACAGCACCCGTCGCATGTGATGCTGGGACGGATACCAAGCGCCCTGGTTCATGGGTTCCTCCTGACACCAGACCACATCCGTGGCATTGGTGTAGGGCGCCAGGGCCGCTGCCAGTTCTTCTTCCGGGAACGGATACAACTGTTCGATGCGGACAATGGCGATGTCGTCGCGCTCGTCCGCCCGGCGCTGCTGCAGCAGATCGTAGTAGACCTTGCCCGAACACATGACCACACGCACCACCTTGGCGGGGTCGAGGTTGTCGGTCTCGCCGATCACCGTCTGGAAGGATCCCTCGCAGAGATCCTCCAGCGTCGAGACCGCGAGCTTGTGCCGCAGCAGACTCTTGGGCGTCATCACCACCAGGGGCTTGCGCAGCGGCCGTTTTACCTGCCTTCTGAGCATGTGGAAGACCTGGGCCGGCGTGGTGGGCACACAGACCTGAATATTGTGCTCGGCACAGAGCTGCAGGAAGCGCTCCAGCCGCGCCGAAGAGTGCTCCGGACCCGCCCCTTCGTAACCATGCGGAAGCAGCAGGGTCAGACCGCAGAGCCGGCCCCACTTCAACTCCCCTGAGGAGATGAACTGGTCGATGACCACCTGGGCGCCGTTGGCGAAGTCGCCGAACTGGGCTTCCCAGATCACCAGCGTGTTCGGCATGGTGGTGGCATAGCCGTACTCGAATGCCAGCACTGCTTCTTCCGAGAGCAGCGAGTCGTAGATGTCGAAGGTCGGCAGTTCCGACAGTTCGTTGAGCGGAATGTGGCGGCTTCCCGTCTTCTGGTCGTAGAGCGAGGCGTGACGGTGGGAGAACGTGCCGACGCCCACGTCCTGCCCCGTGAGCCTCACCGGATGCCCCTCGTGAAGCAGGGTCGCGTAGGCCATGGTCTCGGCGTAGCCCCAGTTGATGGGCATGGCCCCGGCGGTCATCTTGCGCCGGTCTTCGAGCAGCTTCTCCACCTGACGATGCAGCTGAAAACCGTCCGGCACCTCGATCAGCTTGTTGGCGAGCTGCTGAAAAGTCGCGAGATCGAATTCCGTATGACAGGGCGATGTCCACTGGTGACCCAGGTAGGGTCGCCAGTCAACGAACAGCGAGGAATCCGGCTCCGAGACCAGCGACAGCGCCACGTGACGGCCAGTATCGAGGGCGTCGCGGTAGGCGTCGATGAGTTCCTGCTCCCGGGCCTCCTCGAGCACGCCCGTGGCGATCAGGTGCTGCGTGTACAAGGCCCGCGTCGTCGGATGCTTGCGGATCTTCGCGTACATCTGCGGCTGGGTCTTGGCCGGCTCCTCGGCTTCGTTGTGACCGCGGCGACGGTAGCAGACGAGATCGATCACCACGTCCTTGCCGAACTCCATGCGGTAGTCCACGGCGAGCTGCATGGCGAACACCACCGCCTCGGGGTCGTCCCCGTTCACGTGCAGAATGGGCGCCTGCACCATCTTGGCCACTTCCGTGCAGTACTCGGTGGAGCGGGCGTCATCCTGACGGCTGGTGGTGAAGCCCACCTGATTGTTGATCACGACGTGAATCGTCCCGCCGGTACGGAAACCCCGGGTTTGGGACATCTGAAAGGTCTCCATCACCACGCCCTGACCGGCAATGGCCGCATCGCCGTGGATCAGGAAGGGCAGCACCTTCTTGTTGCGGTAATCCAGGCGACGGTCCTGGCGGGCGCGAACGCTTCCAACCACCACCGGGCCGACGATTTCCAGGTGCGAGGGGTTGAAGGACATGGCCACGTGCATTTCGCCACCCGGCGTCATCACGTTGCAGGAGAAGCCCTGGTGATACTTGACGTCGCCGGAGCCGACACCCGCCGGCACCTTGCCCTCGAACTCGTCGAACAGGTCCTCCGGCTGCTTGCCGAGGATGTTCACCAGCACGTTGAGCCGGCCCCGGTGGGCCATGCCGATCACCGTCTCGACGGTGCCGTGGGAGCCGGCCCGCTGCAGGCATTCATGCAGGGCAGGAATCAGTGACTCACCGCCTTCCAGACCGAAGCGCTTGGTGCCCGGATAACGGTTGTGCAGGTACTTCTCGAGTCCCTCGGCGGCCACCAGCCGCTCCAGGATCATCATCTTGGCTTCCGCGGGAATCTCAGGATGGGACCGCACGCTTTCCAGGCGCTGCTGCACCCAGAGCTTTTCGGCCTCGTCGACGATGTGCATGAACTCGGCACCGATGGTGCCGCAGTAGGTGGCCTCCAGCGCCTTGATGATCTCCCGCAGCGGTGCTTCGGCATCCCCGAAGAAGAAGGAGCCGGTCTGGAACACCGTGTCGAGGTCAGCCTCGGACAGGCGATGGTAGGCCAGATCGAGAACCGGCGTCGGCGGCCGCTCCATGAGTCCGAGCGGGTCGATGTTGGCGCGCTTGTGTCCGCGGTGACGATAGGCCCCGATGAGCTCGAGCACCCGGACCTGCTTCTTCTCGTGCTCGCTGGAGACTTCCACGCTCATCGGCACGGCGCGGGCGCGATTGCGGCTCCTGCCCAGCAGTTCGAAGTGGGTCCGGATAGGCGCATGGGGAACGTCGGGAGCGATGGCTCCATCCACCCGAGGCAGCTTCTCGAAGTGGTTGCGCCACTCGTCCGGAACGCTGCTGGCATCCTCCAGGTAGTTTTCGTAGAGCTGTTCGATGTAGGCGACGTTGCCTCCCGACAAATGGGAAGTCCGTCGCATGATCTCCATCAAACTGTCCTGCATGGCGTCCACCACTCCTGACCTTGAACTTGTGGAGTCGTGACCGGCAACAGTCCGGACCGTGCTCGCGTTCCTGCGCGGGCCGGCAGGGGACGCCGGCCCGGAACCTTCCGTCAGGTTCCCTGTTGCAGCAGCATGTGTTTGATGTGTCCGATGGCCCGGGTCGGGTTCAGGCCCTTCGGGCAGACGCTGACGCAGTTCATGATGCCGCGGCAGCGGAACACGCTGAAGGGGTCGTCGAGATCCGCCAGCCGCTCGGCCGTGGCGGTGTCCCGGGAATCGGACAGGAAGCGATAGGCCTGCAGCAGACCGGCCGGGCCGATGAACTTGTCCGGATTCCACCAGAACGACGGGCAGGAGGTGGAGCAGCAGGCACAGAGGATGCACTCGTAGAGACCATCGAGCTTCTCGCGATCCTCCGGCGACTGCAGGCGCTCCGTCGCCGGTGCCGGCTTGTCGTTCTGCAGGTAGGGCTGGATCTTCTCGTACTGGCGGAAGAACTGGGTCATGTCCACCACCAGATCCCGGATCACCGGCAGACCCGGCAAGGGGCGCAGCACGAGGCGATCCTTCTTCACCACCTCGGACAGGGGCGTGATGCAGGCCAGTCCGTTCCTGCCGTTCATGTTGACGCCGTCAGAGCCACACACGCCCTCGCGGCAGGAGCGCCGGTAGGAAATGCTGGCATCCTTCGACTTCATCAGTTCCAGCACGTCGAGGACCATGAGGTCGCGACCTGCGGGAATCTCGACGTCCACGTCCTGCATCCAGGGCGCTTCGTCGGTGTCCGGATTGTAGCGGTAGATGCTGACTTGCATGGCGGCTGGTCTCCGTACGCAGAACTCAGTAGGTGCGGGCCTTCGGTTCGAAGGTATCCACGGTCTTGGGAGAGAAATTCACCGCCCGCTTGCCGACGCGTCGATCCGCCGGGAAATACATGGAATGGCACAGCCAGTTGGCGTCGTCCCGCTCCTGATAATCGTCGCGCGCATGCGCACCCCGACTCTCCTTGCGCTCCATGGCTGCAATGGCCGTGGCCTCGGCAATCTCGAGCAGGTTGCCGAGTTCCAGCGCTTCCAGGCGCGCCGTATTGAAGGCCGTGCTCTTGTCCTCCAGGTGCGCCTTGGCAATGCGCTCACGCAGCTCGGCGAGCTGCTTCACGCCCTTGGCCATGTACTCCTCGGTGCGGAACACGCCGAAGTTGTTCTGCATGCAGTTCTGCAGTTCCTTGCGCAGCGCCGGGACGCTCTCCCCGGAGTTCGAAGACTCCAAGGTCGCCAGCCGTGACATGGCCCGTTCGAAGTCGCTTTCGCTGGCTTCGCGGAAGCCCACACCCTGGCGCAGGGTTTCCTCGATGTGCATGCCGGCCGCACGACCGAACACCACCAGGTCGAGCAGCGAGTTGCCGCCTAAGCGGTTGGCGCCGTGCACCGATACGCAGGCCGCCTCGCCACAGGCGAATAGACCCGGAACGAAGGCATCGTTGCCGTCCTCGCCCATGGTGATGGCCTGACCGTGAACATTGGTGGCGATGCCACCCATCATGTAGTGGCAGGTGGGCACCACGGGGATGGGTTCCTTGACCGGGTCCACGTGAGCGAAGGTCTTCGACAGCTCGCAGATGCCGGGCAGGCGGCTGTTCAAGATCTTCTCACCGAGGTGATCGAGCTTGAGCATGACGTGATCCCCTTCCGGACCGCAGCCGCGACCTTCGAGAATCTCCAGCACCATGGAGCGCGCCACCACGTCCCGGCCGGCCAGATCCTTGGCGTTGGGCGCATAGCGCTCCATGAAGCGCTCGCCGTCCTTGTTGATCAGATAGCCGCCCTCCCCCCGGCAACCCTCGGTCACCAGGGTTCCGGCACCGTAGATGCCGGTGGGGTGGAACTGCCACATCTCCATGTCCTGCACCGGCACGCCGGCGCGCAGGGCCATGCCCACACCATCACCGGTGTTCATCAGCGCATTGGTGGTGGAGGCGTAGATCCGCCCTGCCCCACCGGTGGCCAGAACGACGGCCTTGGTGCGGATGTAGACGGTCTCACCGGTTTCGATGCAGATGGCGATGACGCCGGTCACGGCACCGTCCTGGTTCATCACCAGATCGACGGCAAACCACTCCGAGAGGATGGTCGTCTTCGCCTTCAGGTTCTGCTGATAGAGGGTGTGCAGCAGCGCGTGGCCGGTGCGGTCGGCAGCAGCGCAGGTCCGCGCCGCCTGACCACCCTTGCCGTAGTCCTTGGACTGGCCGCCGAAGGGTCGCTGATAGATGCGCCCGGTCTCCGTGCGCGAGAACGGCAGACCCATGTGCTCGAGTTCGAACACCGCCTGGGGGCCCACGCTGCACATGTACTCGATGGCATCCTGGTCACCGATGTAGTCCGACCCCTTGACGGTGTCGTACATGTGCCAGCGCCAGTCGTCGTTGGGGTCGTCGCTGGCAATAGCGCAGGTGATGCCCCCCTGGGCCGAAACGGTATGGGAGCGGGTCGGGAACACCTTGGACAGCATTGCCGTATTCAGGCCGCTCTGGGCCAGCTGCAGGGAGGCACGCATGCCGGCCCCACCGCCGCCGACGATCACGGCGTCGAAGGTCATGGTCCGAAGTTTGGCCATCGGTCAGAGTCTCCAGAAGATTTGCAGCGACCAGGCGACGAAAACGAACAGCGCGCCAGCACAGATCACCATGTAAAAAGAACGAAAGACCGTTGCCCGTTGCCCGAAGTAGTGCTCACGAATGTAATCCGTTCCCACCGTCCACATGCCGATCCAGGCATGGGCCGCGAGGGCCAGCACCGCCAGGGTGCTGAACAGCTGCATCCAGGTGCCACCGTGGAAGGCGGCCCAGGTTGCGTAGTCGAGATCCGGGGTCACCAGCAGGAACCCCGTGATGCAGATGGTGTAGAGACCGAGGATGACGGCGCTCACACGCTGGATGATGAAGTCGGACAGTCCGCTGCGCGTCAGACTGGTTGCGTTGGTCACCATACCCAGACTCCCGCCAGGATGCTGAGGATTACCGCCAGCACAATGGTGATCTGGGCACCGAGACGGGCGCCCTCCAGGGTGTCACCAAAGTCGAAATCCAGAAACAGGTGCTTGACCCCGGCCACCAGGTGGTAGCCGAGCGCCGTCAGCAGCCCCCAGGTGATCAGTTTCCCAAGCGGCGCATCGAAGAGGGCCACGGCTTCGGCGAAAGCAGCCGGAGACGCCAGCGAAAGATTGAATGCGTACAGCAGAAACGCCAGTCCGACGAACAGGATCACGCCGGTGATGCGATGGGTGATCGAGGTCAGCGCCGGGAGCGGAAAGCTGAACTTGGTGAGATCGAGGTTGACGGGGCGTTCACGTGTCTTCATCCGTATCTCAACTGGCCGGGTGGAAGGAACCTGCAACTCGAAACCGCTACGGGACCGCCTGGGTGACCCTCAGAGACGACGGTCCTGAGGCGAATCCACGATCTGCCGCCCGACATGACCATGTGCGCTCACGGCCGCAACCCATGCTCTGCCCAGCGACCCTCGAAGCTGCATTTCAGGCCGGCCGCATGTGCTCGGGGCGCAAGCCATCATTGCTCTTTGAGGCGCAAGGCGGGTCAGCACAGCGGGCCCGTCGGTCGGGGACCGCATGATAGATGTATGCCCCTGGGTTGACAAACAATTGCGCGTGCTGGGGTTTGGCAGCAACGGACCGGCCCGCGTTGACAACCCCCTGTCCCACCGCTAGCTTTCCGGCTCCTATCCCAGCAGAACCGACCCCCAGGAGCCACGCATGGCCAAAAAAGCCCTGCTCACCATCGAGGGCCGTGACCCCATCGACCTGCCCATCCTCACCGGCACCACCGGTCCGGATGTCATCGACGTTTCCGGGCTCACGGCACAGGGCTACTTCACCTACGACCCGGGATTCGTCTCGACGGCGTCGTGTGAATCTGCCATCACCTACATTGACGGCGACGCCGGCGTTCTGCTGCACCGGGGCTACCCCATCGAGCAGCTCGCCGAGCAGTCTGACTTCCTGGAAGTGTGCTACCTGCTGCTCTATGGGGAACTGCCGAACGCGCAGGAAAAGGCCAAATTCGACTTCACCATCAGCCATCACACCATGGTCCACGAGCAGCTGCGGGTGTTTTTCAACGGCTTTCGTCGTGACGCCCATCCCATGGCCATCATGATCGGCGTGGTCGGTGCCCTGTCGGCTTTCTACCACGACTCGCTGGACATCGCCGACGAGCGCCACCGCAACGTCTCTGCCATGCGCCTGATCGCCAAAATGCCGACCCTGGCAGCCATGTGCTACAAGTACTCCCTGGGCCAGCCCTTCATGTATCCGCGCAACGACCTCAGCTACGCGGAGAACTTCCTCTACATGATGTTCGGCAATCCCTGCGAGCCCTACGTGGTCAATCCGGTCATTGCCAAAGCGATGGACCGGATCTTCATGCTGCATGCTGATCATGAACAGAACGCGTCGACCTCCACTGTCCGGCTGGCAGGCTCCACCGGCGCCAACCCTTTCGCCTGCATCGCCTCCGGGATCGCCGCCCTGTGGGGCCCGTCCCACGGCGGCGCCAACGAAGCGGTGCTGACCATGCTCGACGAGATCGGCGATGCCTCCCGGGTCGGTGAGTTCGTCAAGAAGGCCAAGGACAAGAACGATCCCTTCCGCCTCATGGGTTTCGGCCATCGGGTCTACAAGAACTACGATCCCCGCGCCCGGGTCATGAAACAGACCTGCGACGAGGTCCTCGCGGAACTGGGGCTTGGCAACGATCCGCAGCTGCAACTGGCCATGGAACTGGAGAAGATCGCCCTGGAGGACGAGTACTTCGTCGAGCGCAAGCTCTACCCCAACGTCGACTTCTACTCGGGCATCATCCTCAAGGCCATTGGCATTCCGGTGAACATGTTCACGGTGATGTTTGCCACCGGCCGCACACCGGGCTGGATCGCCCACTGGAACGAGATGATCAGCGGCAGCTACCGCATCGGCCGTCCGAGGCAGCTCTACACGGGGCAGACCACCCGCGACTTCGTTGCCGTCGACAAGCGCTGACTCCAGGTCGGCGGCGCGGCGGGCCGACATGCGGTCCGCAATCGCGTTCGCAGTCCGAACCGCCTAAACTGGCGCCCCGCTCAGCCCGCGCGCCCGGCTCGACAGCTTCCTGCCGGGCGCGCGCAGCAGCCACAACCTTTTGATTCCTGGCTCGATGAGGAGAACCGCATGACCGCAACTGTAGGGGTGGAGTTCCTGACCAATCGCGGCACCATCCGCCTGCGACTGTTTCCGGAGCACGCACCGGTGACCGTCGCGAACTTCGCCAATCTGGTCAAGCGGGGCTTCTATGATGGCCTCAGCTTCCACCGGGTGATCCCCCAGTTCATGATTCAGGGGGGTTGTCCCAAGGGCACCGGCACCGGCGATCCAGGCTACCGCTTCGAAGACGAGTGCACGAAAGCGCTGCGCCACGACGCCCCCGGGCGCCTGTCCATGGCCAATGCCGGCCCCGGTACCAACGGCAGCCAGTTCTTCATCACCCACGTGCCTACATCCTGGCTCGACGGGGCCCACACCATCTTCGGTGAAGTACTCGGCGCTGAAGACCAGGCCGTGGTGGACGCCATCAAGCAGGGCGATCGCATTGAGAAGGCGACGCTGACCGGAGATGCGGACGCGGCCGTCAGCGGTCAGGAAGCACGCATCGAGGAATGGAACAAGACGCTGGACCGGCGCTGATACAGGGGTCGCAGCTGCTGCTCCATGGGGCTGCGGGGCTGTCGCACCCGCAGCCATGGAAAGGCCCCATGGGAGCCGGCGTCAGAGAGCGAGTTCGTGGCGCTCCAAACCGGCCCCGGCTATGAGTTTGCGCATTTCGGCCATGGCCTGAATCTGGATCTGCCGCACACGTTCCCGGGCCAGACTGATCTCCCGCCCCACTTCTTCCAGCGTCTGGGGCTCATACCCCCGCAGACCGAAGCGGCGGCAAAGAATCTCCCGCGGCCTCGGCGCCAGGGCATCGAGCCAACCCTCCAGCTGACCGGCGAACTCGTCGCGCATGACCGCCGTGGCCGGATCCGGATCTTCCGGGTCGGCGACGTTCTCGACCGCCAGGCCCTCACCCACCGTATCGAGGCTGTAATCTGCACCCCGGGTCTGATGATGCAGCGCCAGCAGGTCCCGCACTTCACCCACGTCCCGGTCCGCATGTCCGGCCACCTGCTCGGATGTGGAACCGGGAAGACTCTCCCCGGCCGCCGCCGCGACCTGGGCTGCGGCCTCGGCGTCGCGCGCCGCCCGCAGGCAGCCCTGCACAGCCTTGGCCACGTGCACCGGCAGGCGGATCATGCGCGTCTGATTCATCAGGCCGCGCTCGATGGACTGGCGGATCCACCAGGCGGCGTAGGTCGAGAAGCGAAAGCCCCGCTCCGGATCGAACTTCTCCACCGCGCGGATCAGACCGAGATTGCCTTCTTCGATGAGATCACCGAGCGGCAGCCCGCGGTTGCGGTAGCGCTTCGCCAGCATCACCACGAGACGCAGATTGCACTCGATCATGCGCGCCCGGGCGGCCTGGTCACCGCGCTGAACACGCCGGGCCAGTTCCCGCTCACCCTCGGCATCGAGCAGGGCCGCTGCGCCGATTTCACGCAGGTAGAGGTCGATGGCCTCCGGGCCACTGCGGTCGGCGTCGTCTTCGCTCCGCGACTGCGCGGTCTGCGCCAATGCCGGTCGCCGGCGCTGGGAAGCCGAAGGCAGCCGCGCGGCGGAGTCGGGCTGCCAGAAGCTGGCAACCTCGGTAGCAGCCGTTCCACTGGAGCCGCCCAATGCCAGATCGGCGTTCCCAAACCCGTAACTCTGCCCCAGATCATCCATGGCACACCTCCACGTCCGCTCGCTCGGTCGGCGCAGGACTGCGCCGGTTCGCCGCCAGACCACAGGCGTCAATGACTTCGTCGTTGGAGAACGGCTTGCGTATGAATCGATCCGCACCCGCCGCCAGAATTTTCTGGACCCGATCCGGTGAGTAGTAGCCGGTCATGGCGACCACCCGGATGTGACTGGTACGGGCATCGGATTTCAGTTGCCGGCAGACCTCGAAGCCATCCACGCCCGGCATCATGAGATCGAGCAGCACCACGTCGGGATCGAAGGTATGTACCTTGGTTCCGGCTTCGAAGCCGTCATAAGCCGAGTCCACCTCGATCTCCTGGGCCATGCGACGGCTCCCGGCATGCAGCAGCTCCACAAGGAAGCGGTTGAGCTGACGATCGTCATCCACCACCAGCAGCCGGCGCACGATGCCGTCAGCCTTGCGGGGCAGGCGGATACCGCGATCTTCGGCGAAGCGGTACACGGCCTCGCGGGTGAAGCGGCGATGGCCGCCTGCGGTCGTGGTAGCGTCGAGCAGACCTTTGCTGGCCCATTGGCGCACGGTGATCGGTGAGACCATCAGCATCCGCGCCACTTCGTTCGGGGTCAGATAATCCTTGCTCATGGCCCTGCCGTCTCCCTGATGAGCGCCTGAGAAGCGCCCTGATTCGATTGAAACAGCGGTTTCGAAACCAGTGGACCGCCTTGACGGCAGAAAATATATCGTTTCAATCGGTTTAATCGCAAATATCGTTTTGGAATCAATTCAGAACCGGTTATTCCCCCGGGAACCGATGGAACAACGTTGAGGACACGCGGTGACGATGGCAGCGCCGGCAGCACGGCAGGACAGCGGCAAGAATCAGCGCCGGCAGGGACGTTCGATGCAGGAAGATATCGCCACCCGGGCCCGACTAACTGCGACGGAGAAAGCCAGAATCAGCGCGAGGGCGTTCAGCCCGCTGCGCGCCAGGGGCGATGCGCAGCGGGCGGGAAGGACGGCGGGGGGATCGGGTTTTAGAGAGCGACGCGAACAGCCAGCACGTCACAGGAAGCACCGTGGAGGACGCCGTTGGCGGTGGAGCCGAGCAGCAGGCCGAGACCGTGGCGGCCGTGGCTGCCGATGACGATCAGGTCCACGTCTTCTTCCTTGGCGATGCGATGGATCTCACGGGAAGCCGATCCCACGGGAACGAACTGCCGATCGCGGGCAATGCCCAGGGACTCCCCCATCTTCGCCAGCTGTTCCTGGGCGTGACTCACAGCCTGCTGTTCAAGGGTCGCCATCTGAGCGGAAAAATCTCCGGCCAGGCCAACGGCACCGAAGCCGCCATAGACGTGCTCAATGGGCTTCACCACATGCACCAGGGACAGTTTGGCACCGTCGCTTTCTGCAATGTGCTTGGCCCTGGCCAGCACCTGATCGCTTTCCTCGGACAGGTCGACGGCGATCAGAACATTCTTGTAGCTCATGTGTGCACTCCCCTAAACGTAGACATTGATCGGCATTGGGCCACAACGAGCAGGCCAGGCGCCATGATACAGATCAACGGACAGCGATGACCGGGTCAGGCTCATCCTTCTCCCTGTCCCGAACCGAAGAGCCTGAGGACCTTGGCTTTGCCCTGGGCCGGCTCCCCTTGCCACGGCTCGACGTCGCTGCGATTGAATCCGAGTTCCCGTGAACGTCTGAGACCGGCCTCGACGCTGCGCAGCAGGCTGTCCACAGACTGAGGCCAGTGCTGGTCGATCCAGACCCCTCTGGAGGTTGCCGTGACATAGTTCGCCACCGGCGAAGCGCCATGGGGCAGATCCAGCGCCGCAATCTGCTGGCGGGCCAGTTCCAGCACCCGCTCGAGTTCGTCCCGGCCCACGTCCGCGAGCACCAGCAGGTAGCGGCCAGCTCCCAGGGCCGCAGCGAAGTCCAGCGGCCTCCTGGCGAGGCGCTCGACCTGCTCCGCCACGGCCACGGAGGCCTGATCCACCGCATCCTCACCACGCTTGGCGTCGAGCTCCCGCAAGGCGTCGATGGCAATCAGCGCCACGCCCAACGGCCGCCGTTCGCGACGGCCGAGCTTGAGCAGGGCCAGCAGCCGGTCCTCGCCGGCGGCCTGGGTATAGAGACCCGTCAGGCGGTCGTGTTCGCCGGTGAAGGCATGCATGCGCTCGCGCAGAAAGGCAATACGCCGGGCCAGCTCGAGGCGATAGCAGGCCAGTGCAGCGAGAGCATTCGCCGCAACCAGAAACACCGAGCCTTCCAGCATCTGACTCATCGACACGCCGCCGGCTACACCAGTCATCAGCCAGACCAGCGCCAGGGTCAGCGCCGTGGCAGCGGCCACGGTGAGGCGCAACCCGACCAGCAGGTAGGTTCCGAAGGTGACCAGCATCAGACCGACATGGGTGGGCGGCATGTGGCCTTCCGCCACTGCCAGCACATCGACCAGGATGCTGCCGCAACCGAGCACCAGCACCGCGGTCACCACGACGGGGGTCGCCAGCGCCGGATAGCGCGCACTGCGCAGCAGCAGCGCGGCGCAGATCAGAACCGGTATCTGCACCCCGAGACGGACGATGAGGCTGAAGCGCAGAACCTCGGCATCGAAGTAGTAGAAGTCGAAGGCCGCAAACAGCAGGACGATGACGCAGACCGGCAGCACGATGCCCCAGCAGCCCTCGGCGAACTCACGGGCCTGAAGCAAACGGAAGCGCTGTTCGAGTACGGGAGCGAAGCGAAGCCGATGGGCATCGGTCAGCGACCGTTGCAAGGCAGCCACGGCTTTTCCCTGGCCAGTGCGAGAGTCCATGAAGCAGCCCAGCGGGATGTCGGCAAACAAGCATAGCCGCGGGCCCCCGCAGCCGCCAGCAGCAGCTCGCCGCGGATAGGACGCGCGCAGCATGCCATTGGCACTGATCCATGCTGGCGCTATAACCTGCGCTGTCCAACCTCAGGAATCCGCCCATGCCCGCATCGCCCGCCACTGATCCCCGCGCCCGATTGCCATCCCTCGATCGCCTCATGGAACAGCAACAGCTGGACGTGCTCGTGGATCAGTGGGGGCGCCGCACCGTAGTCGGTGAGGCGCGGGATCTGCTGACCTCCCTGAGGACTGCGCTCGATGCCCAGAGCCGGGTGCCCTCTGCCCCTGAACTGGTGGCCATGCTGAAGCAGCGCCTGACGGGCCGGCCCGGGCGCGGGCCCCGGCCCGTCTGGAACCTGACCGGCACGGTGATTCATACGAACCTGGGTCGCGCACCCCTGCCAGCGTCCGCCATTGCAGCCATGGCCGCAGCCGCCGGCAGCAGCGATGTCGAATTCGATCTCGAAAGCGGGGGCCGCGGCGAGCGGGACCATCATGTGGAGCGCCTGATCTGCGACCTCACCGGCGCCGAGGCCGCCACTGTCGTCAACAACAATGCCGCTGCCGTGCTGCTGGTGCTGAACACCTTCGCCGAGGGGAAGGAGGTTCCCGTATCCCGCGGCGAACTGGTGGAGATCGGCGGGTCGTTCCGCGTCCCTGACATCATGCGCCGGGCGGGCTGCACCCTGGTGGAGGTGGGCACCACCAATCGCACCCATCGGGCCGACTTCGAGCAGGCGATGACCGCCACCACGGGCATGCTGTTCAAGGTCCATCCGAGCAACTACGCCATCACCGGCTTTCAGCAGGAAGTGTCCATCACCGCCATGGCCGAAGTGGCCCATGGCCACGGCCTGCCGCTGGCCTGGGACCTCGGCAGCGGCAGCCTGGTGGATCTGTCCCGGTTTGGCCTGCCCCGGGAACCCCTGCCCTCGGATGCTCTGGCAGCCGGAGCGGATCTGGTGATGTTCTCCGGTGACAAGCTGCTCGGAGGCCCTCAGGCCGGAATCATCGTCGGCACGGGCCAGGCCATCGACGCCCTGCGCCGCAACCCCTTGAAGCGTGCGCTGCGGGTGGACAAGATCACCCTGGCCGCCCTGGCCGCCGTACTCAGACTCTACGGCGACGATGCCCGCCTGCTGTCGGAGTTGCCGGTGCTGCGCATGATCACGCGGCCGGCCAGGGACATCCGCCTGCAGGCCGAAGGTCTGGCCGGACCCGTGGCAGACCTGCTCGGTGAGCACTGGGAGGTGGCGGTCACCGCCCTGGCCAGTCAGATCGGCAGTGGCGCCCTGCCCGTGGCCAATCTGGACAGCGCCGGGCTCGCCATCAGCGCCCGCGGGGAGCGGGGTCGCGGCAAGGCCGTGGAAGCCCTGCAGCATCAGCTGCGGCAGCTGCCGAAACCGGTGATCGGACGCATCGCTTCCGACCGCTTGCTGCTGGACCTGCGCTGCCTGGATGACGCGGCGGCCCTGCTGCAAGATCTCGAAGGCCTGCGCACCCCATGATCATTGCCACCGCCGGCCATGTGGACCACGGCAAGACGACGCTGGTGAAAGCCCTGACCGGCGTCGATACCGATCGCCTGGCGGAAGAACGCAGCCGGGGTCTGACCATCGACCTCGGCTTTGCCTACACCGACTGGCACAACCGGCGCTGGGGCTTCATTGATGTGCCCGGCCATCAGCGATTCATCGGCAACATGCTCGCCGGCGTGGCCGCCATCGATGTTGCCCTGCTCGTGGTGGCCGCCGACGAGGGCCCCATGCCCCAGACCCTCGAACACGTGCAGATCCTCGATCTGCTCGGCGTCGAGCACGGTGTGGTGGCGCTGTCACGAAGCGATCTCGCGCAGCCCGACGAGCTGCAGAGCGCTGCGGCCGCCGTGCGCCGGCTGCTGGCCGGAACCGGGCTGGCCGATGCGCCCATCGTTGCGGTCAGTGCCGTCACCGGAAGCGGGCTGGAAGCCCTGCGCGCTGCCCTCGATGAAGCGGCCGCCCACTCCACCCAGCGCTTCGGCCAGGATTTCCGTCTGGCGGTGGACCGGGTCTTCACGGTCAGCGGAGCGGGTCTCATCGCCACCGGCAGCGCCCACTCCGGCAGCATCGAGGTCGATGCCCAGCTCATCGCCCTCCCCCACGGCGAAGCGGTGCGCGTGCGCGGCATTCATGCCCAGGACGAGCCGCGCAAAGCCGGCCACGCAGGCGAGAGACTGGCCCTGAACATCACCGGCATTCAGCAGCAGACGCTGCGACGGGGCGACTGGCTCGTGGCCAGCCGGATCGCGCGCCCCCAGACCCGTTTCGATGCGCGCCTGCGCCTGCTCCCGGATGCGACCGTGAAGTCCGGCCTCGAGGTCCATCTTCACCACGGCGCCAGCCACAGCATGGGCCGCATCACCCTGCTCGACGGTGATGCCACGGCTCCGCGGGTGCACATTGCCGTTCGCGAACCCGTCAGCGTGCTGCACGGGGACCGTTTCATTCTGCGCGACAGCAGCGGCCGCATGACCCTGGCCGGAGGCACGGTCCTCGATCCCGAGCCGCCCGCACGGGGCCGCAGCCGTCCCCAGCGCCTGCGCCAGCTCGACGCCATGGAAGCGCCCGGTCCGGCTGCCATCACCCGCGCAGCCCTGGCCTGCACGCCCCTGGAACTCGACGCCGCGGCCCTGGCCTGGAAGCTCAACAGTGATCCCGCAGACCTCGCCGCAGCCGTCCCCGACGCCGTGATCGATCGTCAGGCCGGCTTTCGCCTGCGGGATGCCGGAGCCTGGGGCAACCTGAAGGAACAGATCCGCAGCCAGTTGGCGCGGTTCCACGCGGCGCAGCCCCAGCTGGCGGGATTGGGTGTGGATGAAGTCGCAGCCGTCCTCGACTCCAAGCCCGCGGCCGACGTCCTGCGGGCAGCCTTGAGGGACGCCATCCGCGACGGCAGCATTGCCCGCAGCGCCACCCGTTTTCACCTCCCGGACCACCGCCCCCGACTCGACCCGAAGGACGCCGCACGCTGGCAGCGGATTGCGCCGCATCTCAAGCAACAGCCCCGCCAGCCGCCGGTGGTTCATGATCTGGCGCGCACCCTCGATATGGATCCCGGGGAACTCGATAGCCTGCTGGGCCGCATCACCTTCAGCGGAGGTCTGATCCGGGTCGCCAGGAATCGCTTTCTGCTGCCGGAAGCCGTGATCGAACTGGCAGCCGTCGCCGCAAGCCTGGGCCACAGCAGCGACAGCGGCAGCTTCGACGCCCGCACTTTTCGAGACGCCGCCGGTATCGGACGCAACCTCGCCATCGACCTGCTCGAGTACTTCGACCGCATGGGCCTGACCCGTCGTTTCGGCGACCAGCGACGTGTCGTCGGCCGCAGCGAGGACATCTTCGGAGCGGCCCAGACACAGAATTCTGAAAGCGAACTGTCAACGCAAAGCTAAAGTGTCCCCTTTTCTGCAAAGCTAAAATGTCCCCTCAGGCCACTTTGGACTTGGGAGTGATAGCTGGTTTGCGCCAGGGGTGATCCGGGGCAGGACTGGTCTTGCGGTGACGCACTTGCCTCC
>JAFIFJ010000033.1 GCA_020832085.1 Gammaproteobacteria bacterium
GGTGGAGCTGGCGGATCGCCTCGGCATCGACTACGCCTGGGAGGTGGAACACCACTTCCTGGAGGAGTATTCACACTCCTCTGCTCCCGAGGTGTTCCTGGCGGCCTGCTCCCAGCGTACGAAGAACATCCGCCTCGGCCAGGGTATCCGTCAGGTCATCCCCGGCTACAACCACCCGGCGCGCACGGCGGAAGTCATCGCCACGCTGGATCTGGTCTCCAACGGTCGCGTGGAGTTCGGCACCGGGGAATCCTCGGCCATTCTCGAACTCGGCGGCTTCGGCGTTCCCGTGGCCGAGAAGCGCGCCATCTATCTCGAAGCCACCGAGCAGATCTGCAACATGATGGCCATGGATCCCTATCCGGGCTTTGAGGGCCGGTACTTCTCCATGCCCTGCCGAAACGTGGTTCCGAAGCCGGTGCAGAAGCCCCACCCGCCGCTGTGGGTGGCCTGCTCGCAGCGCGAGACCATCAAGATGGCGGCGCGGCTGGGCATGGGTGCCCTCACCTTCGCCTTCGTGGATCCGTTGGAAGCGAAGGAGTGGGTCGACGAGTACTACGCCATCATCAAGTCGGAGCAGTGCGTGCCCATCGGCTGGAGCGTCAATCCCAACATCTGCATGGTGTCGAGCTTTTCCTGCCACCAGGATCGGGAGGAGGCCATTCGCCGTGGCCTGAAGGGCTTCGAGTTCTTCGGCTATGCCCTCGGCAGCCTCTACGGTTTCGGCATCCACAAGCCCGGCCGGGTGGATCTTTGGTCCGAGTTCGAAACCGTTTACGCCCAGCGCATGCAGGACAACCCCATCGAGATGGCCGAGGCCCTCACCGGCGGGCGGGGCGGCATCGGCACGCCGGCCGATCTGCTGCAGCATCTGAAGAAGTTCGAGCAGGCCGGGGTCGATCAGGTGACCTTCATTCAGCAGGCGGGCAACAACCGGCACCAGCACATCTGCGAGGCGCTGGAGCTCTTCGCCGCTGAGGTCATGCCTGAATTCAAGGCCCGGGCCGCCGAGCGGGAAGCGCGCAAGGCGGAAGAACTCGCGCCCTACATCGAGGCAGCCCTGGCGCGGAAAGAGTACCTTCCCATGCCCGCGGACGACGCGCTGCCGAGCTTCGAGGCCCTTGGCCGCAAGATCACCGAGGAGAGCCGGACGGCGCCGTCGCTGTACGAGAAACCGGCCGCTGGAAAGGGCTGAAGGGCGGGTCCCAAGCAGAGCAATCAGTGCAACGCCGGTTCGCTTCGAAAGGAGTCGGGCCGGCGAATCGAGCGATCACTGCTGCGGCAGTGCCGCTCCGATGTTGGGCCGCGAGTCGAGCTGCTCGAAAGCGTGGCCCAGGGCCAGCACGGCCACATCCGCGTCCCGGCGGGAGGTGATGGAGAGCCCGATGGGCAGGCCGTGAACCGTGCCCATGGGGACGGTGAGGTGGGGATAGCCCGCCACCGCGGGATAGGTGGAGAACCCGCCCAGGTAGTGATCGCCGTTGACCAGATCGATGCTCCAGGCGGGTCCGGTGGACGGCGCAATGAGGAAGTCGAGATCGTGTTCCGCCAGCATGGCGTCGATGCCCTCCTCCCGCGTTGCGGCGCGGATCCGCGCCAGGGCCTCCCGGTAGGTATCTGAATCCAGGCCCGCCGTGGCATCGGCCTTGATGAAGATCTCCTGGCCGAAGTAGGGCATGGCTTGCTCGGCGTGGGCCCTGTTGAAGGCGATCAGCTCTTCGAGGCTGGTCACCCGTCCGGCTTCGGGCAGCGTGGCGAACCAGGCATTGAGGTCGTGCCTGAACTCGTGCAGCAGGACGGCGTAGCTGTCGCCGCCAAACCCTTCGTAGCGGCGGAAGGCGAGATCATCCACCAGCGCGGCCCCGGTCCGCCGGAGCTCGGCGATGGCAATGTCGAACAGGGCATCCACGCCTTCGTGATAGCCGCTGGCACCCCGCAGGATGCCGATGCGCAGACCGGTGGCATCGCCGGCGCGGACCGCGGTCAGCACCGTTTCCGGATCGATTCCCGCCATCACCGCATGAGCCAGGGCGGCGTCGGCGACAGTCAGAGTCATGGGCCCGGCGGTGTCCTGGGTGTGGGCGATGGGAATGATGCCATCCCCCGGCAGGGCACCGACGGTGGGCTTGAAGCCCACCACCCCGTTGATCGCTGCCGGACAGATCACCGAGCCATTGGTCTCGGTGCCGATGGCCAGCGGCACGTAGCCCAAGGCCACCGCCACGGCGCTGCCGGAACTCGAGCCGCAGGGTGAGCGGGAGGCGTCCACCGCGTTGCGGGTCTGGCCACCGAGGCCGCTCCAGCCGGAACTTGCTCGTTCTGAACGGAAGTTTGCCCACTCCGACAGGTTGGTCTTGCCGAGGATGATGGCCCCGGCCTCCCGCAGGCGCTGGACCACCCCGGCATCGCGACCGGTGTGCAGGCCCGCCAGCGCATGGGCGCCTGCCGTGGTGGGCATGTCTGCGGTTTCGACGTTGTCCTTCACCAGCACCGGAATGCCGTGCAGCGCTCCGCGCTGTGCCGCCGGGACGGCGTCGAGATCGGCAGCGATGCGCTCGGCGCGGGGGTTCAGGTGAAGGACGGCGCGATAGTGGCGGTCCTGTTCGTCGATGCGCTGCAGCGCCAGTGCGACCCGCCGCTGGCTTGCATCCGCTTGCGGGTCGGCTGTCAGCATGGCTGTCATCGTGCTGGCGGCCTCCGGCCCGACCTCATCCGCCCTGGACAGGGCGGAGGGATCGGATTCACCGCAGGCGATCACCATCGTCAGCGATACCAGGAAGGTAAAGGTTCGGGCTGGCATGAACAGATCCAGAGTGGGCCATGGATGCTGGCATGTTGCCCCCTCATGGCCGTCGCGGCCATCACTGGCGAACGAAGGCGATGTCCCTGGCGCGATTGGCCGACAGGCTGAAGCCTTGAACGCGTCCGCGGCGGTTGCGCTCGAAGGTCAGCAGCAGATCCCCGGGCTCCCACTCCAGGAAGCGGTCATCGCCAATGGCGTTGAACTTAAGGTTGTCGCCCCGGGAGCGCCGGGCCACCAGGCGATCGTCGATGACGCTGAGTTCGTAGTGCACGTCCAGGGCGGCACTGTAGTAGCGGCCCGAATACTGCCGGGCGTCCCAGCCCGAAATGGGCTGGGGGTCAATACGCTTGGCCTCCAGGCGGTGCTCGGGAAGTTCCAGAACCAGGCGCGCCATCCGGCCATTGCTGCCGCCCTCGAAGCGCACCGGCGTCTCCTCGCCCGCCAGGACGAAGCGGTTCTCCGACTCGGGAAGCAGGGCCTGCAGACTGCCACCCATTTGCATGTAGAGCCGGCCTTCGGCTGCCTCCACGGTCAGCATCCGACCGCTCTCCAGCAGGTAGCGGCCTCGATAGCGGGCGCTTTCTGCCAGCGCTGCATGGCGCAGGGGTTCCGCTTCGTTGTCCGGTTCCCTGGCCTCCGCCACGGGCTCTGGATTCAGCAGCCGCAAGGCAATCTCGGTCCCCACCGCTGCCGGCCGGATGTTGTTGACGTTGCCGAGCACGACCACCACCAGGCCGGTTTCGGGCAGCAGCAGGAGGTGACTCCGATAGCCCGACAGGGAGCCGCCATGGTGGAGCATCAGGCTGTCGCCCAGCTTGCCGACCTGCAGGCCCAGGCCGTAGCCGCTCGGTATACCGTCTGCCAGCAAAGCCTGCTCCTGCATGCGCTCGAGAACGGAGGATTCGCCGAAGCCTGCGTCGAGCAGGTGCTCGCCGAGGCGCAGCAGATCAGCGACGTTGGTGACCAGGTTGCCCGCCCCTTGGACATTGGATTGCACGTTGCCGCGGACGAGATGCGTCTGCCTTGGATCCCGGGAGCCCGCCCGGCGCATCTCGTAGGGCGTGGCCAGGCCATCCACCACCTGCACCGGGGAGGTGGGCAGGATGCTGGCATCCATGCCCAGCGGCTGCAGCACTTCGTCCGCTACCCAGTCCGCATAGGGCCGGCCCGTCACGGTCTCGATGACGTCGGCCAGCAGGATGTAGCCGGAGTTGCTGTAGCTGAAGGCGCTGCCTGCCGCGAAGTTGAGACCGTCCTGACGGTCGATGAGGCGTCGGGCCTGTTCGTGGCTGCGCACGTCCGAGGTTTCCCAGCCTGCGAGGCTGGCCAGGGTCCAGTCGTCCTTGACGCCTGCGGTGTGCTGCAGGAGCTGCCGCAGGGTCACGCGGGCGAGTTCGGCCGGCAGATCATCCAGGTGCGAGCCTAAGCGGTCGTCCAGGTCGAGCCGGCCGGCCCGCTCCAGCTGCAGCAGGCTGTAGGCGGTGAGGACTTTGGTGACGGATCCGGCGTTGAAGCGGGTGGCGGCCGTGTTGGGGATACGGTGTTCGAGGTTGGCCAGACCATAGGAACGCTCGACCAGCAGCTGGCCGTTCCGACTGGCCGCGACCACCAGGCCCGGGCCATGAAGGTCTCCCCAGGGCGCCAGCAGGTCATCCAGCCACGCCGCGGCCTCGAACTGATCTTCGTCAGCAGCTGCCGTGGGTGTGAGGCATAACACCCAGAGCAGCGCCGTGAGCAGCGCTACAGTGGTGCGCATGTCCAATCCTCCCGCATCCCTGAAGCCGCCGTATGGCGGCTCCATCTCTCCGGAACCGGGTGTTGCCGGTCGCTGGCGGGAGTCTCCCAACTCCGTCTCGCCAGCCACCTCGGTCGTGGCAGGGTGCGTCTTCCCTGCGGTCGACCGGATGCCAAGCATGCACCATCTCAGCGTGGGATGGCACCCTGTCTGCGACGACCTCGGCCCCTGGCCGCGGGGCTTTGGTGGTTCTGCCTGGACCCTGCCCTTCGAGGGTGTTTCGTTGCAGAATCCGGCCTCGGGACACCATCGGGGAGTGCAGCAACATGGCGGAAGTGATCGCCGGAGATCGCAGGGTGCCGGTAGAGCGGCTGATCGAGCGCGGTGAGCGGGCGGCAAGCGGCCTCGCAGAGCTGGGCGTGGGCCACCGGGACGCGGTGGCATTGATGCTGCGCAATGACTTCGCCTTCTTCGAGGCATCCATTGCCGCCGGTCGTCTGGGCGCCTATCCGGTGCCGGTGAACTGGCACAACACCGGCGACGAAGCCGGCTATGTGATTGCCAACAGCGGCGCCAAGGTGCTGGTCATCCACGCCGATCTGCTCGCTCCCATTGCCGACGACATCCCGGCAGACGTTCAGGTGCGCGTGGTAGAAGCCCCGGCGGAGATTCGCGCGGCCTATGGCCTCGCACCGGATCGCTGTGAGATCCCCTCCGGCATGGAGCCCTGGGGCAGCTGGCTCGAACAGTTCGAAGCGCTGCCGCCGCGGGAATTGGTGCCGCCGGGCACCATGATCTATACCTCGGGGACCACTGGCAGACCGAAGGGCGTCCGGCGTGCGCCACCGAGCCCGGAGCAGGCCGCCGCCACCCTGGAAACCCTGCTCACGGTGTTTGGCTTGGAGCCGGGCTGCACCACCGTGATCACCGGGCCCATGTACCATTCCGCGCCCAACGCCTACGGGCTGACCAGCGTCAACCTCGGCTGCAATACCATTCTTCAGGCGCGCTTCGACCCGGAGGAACTGCTGGCGCTGATCGAGCAGCATCGGGTCACCCACATGCATATGGTGCCGACCATGTTCGTGCGCCTGCTGAAGCTGCCGGAAGACGTCCGCAATCGTTACGACCTGTCGTCACTGAAGTTCGTGGTCCACGCCGCAGCCCCATGCCCGCCCGACGTGAAGCAGCGGATGATCGAATGGTGGGGGCCGGTCATCAACGAGTACTACGGTTCCACGGAAACCAGTGCGGTGGTGTTCTGCACCTCACAGGAGTGGTTGGCCCACCCGGGCACCGTCGGCCGGGCGCTACCCAATGCCGAGGTGCGCATTCTCGACGACGCAGGCAATCCCTTGCCTGCCGGGGAACCGGGAGAGGTGGCTGCACGACTGGTGAACACGGCGGATTTCACCTACCACGACGACGACGCGAAGCGGGCGGAAGCGGATCGCGCCGGACTGGTGGCCCCGGGGGACATCGGTTACCTGGACGAGGACGGCTTTCTCTACATTTCCGATCGCAAGAAGGACATGGTGATCTCCGGTGGTGTGAACATTTATCCGGCCGAGATCGAGGCGGTGCTCATCGACATGCCGGGCGTCCACGACTGCGCTGTGTTCGGCATTCCCAACGAGGAGTTCGGCGAGGCGCTGTGCGCGGTGGTGGAGCCGGAAGCGGGCGCCGTACTCGATGCTGCCGCCGTACGCGCCTACCTGCGGGAGCGGGTGGCCGGGTACAAAGTGCCCAAAGTCGTGGACTTCCAGAGTGCGCTGCCGCGGGAGGATTCCGGCAAGATCTTCAAGCGCAAGCTGCGGGAACCCTACTGGGCAGACGCCAAGCGCGCGATCTGAACCCTGCAGCCCAGCCCAGCTTGTTCGTGCATCGGGAAAGAAACGCTGGCTGTGGAGGCGCCCTGGCTCGAAGGCTGCATTAACGGCTGGCGTCGACCTGCTTGCCGTGTTCTTCAGCGAGCCGGGGCGGGGTGAACTGGTCGGGGTAGCGGCCGACCTTGTCGGCGTAGAAGGCTCGGATGCGATCCATGTCGGCGCTGACGTCAGCGCTGGGGACGATCGCGGGACCGAGGCCGCCGCGTTTGCGGGCGTAGTCCAGGTAGCCGAGAACGATGGGCACGTTGGCCAATCTGGCGATGTGGTAGAAGCCGGAACGCCAGGTGGTGCCGAGGCGACGCGTGCCCTCCGCCGGCACGGCCAGGATGAGTTCGTCCCGCTCGGCGAAGCGCGCGGCGCTCTGTTCAACCAGATTCGAGCGCCTGTCCTGCCGGGTCGGGATGCCGCCGAGTGCACGAAAGAGTCGGCCCAGGGGCGGCTCGAAGAGGGGTGCCTTGCCCATCCAGTTCAGGCGCACGCCCAGCGCGAGCGCCATGGCGATCATGAACACGAAATCCCAGTTGGACGTGTGCGGCGCGGCGATCAGGACGAAGCGCCGGTGCTCGGGGACTTCACCTTCGAAGGCCCACCCCGAGACGCGCAGGAATCCCCGTGCCAACCTCGACTTCAACATCTGACAGGCATCCCTAGTACGCGGGCGTCATCCACAGCTTGATTGGGCCCGACAAACATAGAGTTTATTCATAGTGATGGCACTTGTATCCAGGCGCTGACCGGCGAAGACTTGTAGGGTATTCACGGAACTGGCGCCGCGCAGTCCAGAGACGGGCTCGCCATCGGTGTCGACCGCCCATGCCAGCAAGGCGACGCCGGCTTTGAAGAACGAAGTCACCCTCACTGTCACCCCGGACGTCATCGAACGCCTGATCGCGGGTTCGAGCCTGTTCCGTGATATCGATCGGGTCGCACTCGCGGACATGCTGCAAAGGGCAGGCAATCGGCTGCTGCTGGCGGCGGGAGACGACCTCATTACCGAGGGGGATCGCGCGGAGGCCATCTACTTCGTCGAAAGCGGCGCGTTCGAAGTGCGCAAGCGCGGCGGCAGCAACGAAGGGACCCACCGCATCGCGCGCATCGAAGCCGGTTCCGTGGTGGGCGAAGTCGCCCTGCTCGACGCCGGTCGACGCTCCGCCACGGTGCGGGCAACGGCGGAGTCGGTGGTCATTGCGCTGCGCATTGCCGACATGGAGCAGGCGGCCGAACCGGCCCATAGCCCGCCCACTCAGATGCGCCTCAATCTCGCCAAGGAAATGGCTCAGCGCCTGCGCGGCACCAACGAGAGTACCGTACGGCACCTCGAGGACAGTCTGCGGGAAATGGAAACCCGGGCCGAAATGGGCCGGTTCATGAGCCGCGTGCTGATCGGCACCTGTCTGTACATGTTCGCTCTCGGGCTGATGGAACCGCTGAAGGTCCTGGTTCCGGACTCGGCCGTCATCAGCACGGTGATCCTGCTGTGCTTCGCCGCCGCCCTGTTCGTCAACATCCGCACCAGTATGTTCCCGGTCAGCGCCTATGGTTTCACGCTGCACAACTGGAAACCCGCAATGTGGGAAGCGACGCTGTTCAGTCTCCCGGTGCTGCTGCTGGTCGTAGTACTTAAGTGGGCGCTGATCCAGACGCTGCCGAGTTTCGCCGACCAGCCGCTGTTCGATTTCTACGGCTACTCGGGGCTCAGCACCGGCGGCACCCTGGCGGTGCTGGTCGCCTACAGCCTCTTTGTTCCGGTTCAGGAAATGGTCGCCCGCAGCGGTATCCAGAGTTCGTTCATGATGTTCCTGCGCTCGCGCCACAAGGTGCCGCTGTCGATCTTCATGTCGACGCTGCTGTTCAGTTCCACCCATCTGCACACCACGCTGGCGTTTGCGGTGATGGCCTTTCCCATCGGCCTGTTCTGGGGCTGGCTCTATTCCCGACATCCCACCCTGATCGGTGTGACCTTCTCCCACCTGCTCATTGGGATCTGGACGGTCTTCATCGTCTCGTTCCCGATCTTCTGAATCCGCCGATCCGGACTCATGCCGCCTGTGCTGCACCCTGAGGCCGCAGCGCCGGTCCGGGCATTCGCAGCAGCAGGTAGTAGGCGCTCGGCACCAGGAACAGGGAGAGCAGCGCACCGCCCACCAGGCCACCGGCCAGGGCCAGGGTGAGGGGTGGCCACATGTTGCCCCCCCAGATGATCAGCGGACTGAAGCCGCCGATGGTCGTTACGGTGGTGGAAATGATGTGCCGGGTCTCCAGCATGACGATGCGAACGAGCCCCGCCGCTTCGCCGCGCGCGGCAGCGGGATCGCTGCGTATTCCGGCCAGCATGACCACGCTGTCGTTGATGGCCAGGCCAATGACCCCCATGCAGCCGATCACCGCCATGAAGCCGAGCGGCTGATTGAACAGCCACAGCGTGCCCAGCGCGAAGCCGATGCTGGACACCGCCACGACCCAGACCAGAAACATGATGCGGAATGAGTTGAACGCCAGCACCAGCACACCGAGCATCGCCACCAGCAGCGGCGCGAGGACGCTGAGCAGCTGGCCCTGGGCCTGGCCGCTGCCTTCCTCCTCGCCGCCGAATTCGAGCCGGTAGCCTGGGGGCAGCACAAACTCCGTTTCCGCGAGGCGCTGGCGGAACTCAGCCAGTGCCGGGCTCGCCATCCGGTAGGGCTCGAGGTAGCCCTGCACCTCGTTCAATCGCTCGCCGTTGCGCCGGTAGACTCCGCTCGCCACGGGTTCGAGTCCCACATGCGCCAGGGCAGACAGGGGCACTCCGGGAATGCCTTCGTCGGCATGCATGCCCGGCTGCAAAGGCAGGTGCAGATCCATCAGCGATCCGGACTGTTGGCGCTGTGCCTCGGGCCAGCGCGTGACCACCGGAATGATTTCGTCGCCCTCCAGCAGCACTCCTCCCGTCACCCCCTCGAGTGCAGCGCGCAATTCGGCGGCGACGTCATTGGCCTTGAGCCCGGCAGCGGCGATGACCTCCAGATTCGGATGCACCACTGCCTTGGCCTCGCCAGCGGAGACGAAGGCCGCGGCGTGGGTCACGCCACGGGTCTCGGCCAAGAGCAGCCGCAGCTCCTCGCCCAGCTGCCGCTGCGCGTCCAGGTCCGGGCCCACGATGCGGAACGCCAGCGGTGCCGCCAGCGGCGGTCCCTGCATGAACGGTAGCACCAGAATCGCCGCCTCGGGAAACTCCTCGCTCAGTTCGCGCTGCAGTCGCGGCAGGATGTTTGCGACGCTGCCTGCCGAGCGCGCTGTGACGAATGACCAAGCGACATTGCGCTGGCCCTCATAGCGCACCGTGGTGTTGTAGTAGACGCGAGGCGGCTGACCGCCGACGAACCAGTGGCTTCTGACCAGGTCCGGTTCGGCATCGAGCCGGGCATGCAGGCGCTCGGCCAGGCGCCGGCTCTGCTCGATGCCCGCGCCCGGAGGCAGCAGGGCTCGGACCTCGAACTGATCGCGGTCGATCACCGGGAAGAACTGCCCGACGAGGGTCGTCGAAGCGGCGAAGCCGGTGCCTGCAACCAGCAGGAACGCCACCACGACGGTGCCCGGACGGACCAGCATGTGCGTGAGGAGCCGTTCGTAGCCGCGCGCGAGTCGCGGCATCTGCAATCCTACCCAGCCGCGCTGACTCTCGCGCCGATCGTCGGGGTCCAGCAGTCCGGCGACGGCCAGGATCACCGTCAGCGACAGTACGAACGAGAGGCTCAATGCGATCACGACGGCGAAACCCAGGTCGCGGATGAAGTCGCCGGCATTGCCGGGCATCAGCACCAGGGGCATGAACGTCAGCACGGTGGTGGTGGTGGAGGCCAGCAGCGGCATGCCCAGGTGGCCGACGCAGGCGACGATGGCGGTCGCCGGCGCCTGACCATCCCGTCGATGACGGCCGTAGGCATCGACGGCGATGATGGCGTTGTCGATCAGCATCCCGAGCGCGATGATCAGGCCGCTGACCGAGATCTGGTTCATGGGTATGGAGAAAGCGTTCATCACGGCGAGACTTGCGCCCAGGGTCAGCGGCAGCGCCAGCGCCACCAGGCTGGCAGTGCGCCAACCCATGACCACGACCAGCACGCCGAGCACGAGCAGCAGACCCAGCAGCAGGCTGCCCGCCAGGGTTCCCAGCCGCTCGTTGGTGTAGACCGACTGGTCGAACAGCACCTTAAGCTGTATGCCTTCCGGCAATTCGGCCGCGAACTCGTCCAGCACCCGGCGCACGTCCCGAACCCAGAGGTCCACCCGCGCTGCTTCGGGAGCCTGCACCGAGAGCACCATTCCAGGCCGACCGTCCACCAGCACGAGGGATTCGGGCGGCTCGCGCAGGCCGCGCCCGAGACGTGCCACATCGGCCACACGGATGGCTTCCCCGAACGCGCCCGCACGGATCACCGTTTCGCCCACGTCGGCCAGGCTGCCGAGGGTCCCGCCCATCTCCACTGAGAGATCCAGCCCAGCGCCGCGCAGACTGCCTGCGGCGGCCCGCGCGTCCCGGCCCGCAAGGGCCGCGGCCACCTCGGCGACAGTGATGCCGGCAGCGCGCAGGGCATCGGCATCCACCGTCACGTGGACCTCTTCGACCGGCACGCCGTAGAGGGTGCTGTCACGCGGGCGGGTGCGGGCGGTCACCTGATCCTGCAGGTCCAGCATCAGGCGCCGCAGGATCTCTGGGCGCGGGGTGCTCTCGCTCTCCCAGGTGAGGCCGACCAGAAGGGACTCCGCAGCCGTACTGAAACGCTGCAGGCGCGACCGTACTCCGTGTGGCAGGTCCGCCTCGGCCGCAGTGAGCTGCGCCTGGACCCGCATCCAGATCTCGTCCGCTTCAGTATTGCTCGCCACCGACGGATCGAGTTCGATGGAGATGGTGGACATACCCGTGCGGATGCGGGAGAGGACTTCGCTGAACTCCGGAATCTCCGCCAGAGCCCGCTCCAGCGGCACGGTAACCAGACTCTCGACGCGCTGGGCGTCGGCGCCCGGGAAGGGGGTGTGCACCATGGCGAAACGGCGGATGGTCTCCGGGTCTTCCTGCCGCGGCAGGGCCTGGAAGGCACTCAGTCCGGCCACCGTGATCATGCCCAGCAGCATGAACAGGTAGCGGGGTCGCCGATAAAGCACGTTCTGCCACTGCTGCCACATGGGTGCGGGCAGCCCTCAGTCCAGCTTCACGCGTACGCGCTGGCCGGGAACGACGCGGTGCAAGGCTGTGCGAATGTAGAGGTCACCCTCGGTGAAGGGGCCGCGCACGAAAGCAGCGCCATCGCCCACGTGCACGACCTGCAGGGGGCGCCGCTCGACGATGCCCTCCCGCGCTTCGACTGCAGTGTCGCCCGCTTTCGGGCGCACGAAGTGACCCGACCAGAGCCCGCGGCGACCCTCCACCAGCGCTTCGAGCGGGAGCCATGTGCCGGTGTCGGCTTTGCGTTCGATGACTTCCACTCTGACGAGTTGCCCGGCCCGTGCAGCCGACAGCGCGCCTTCGGGTCGCAGCACAGCCAGCACCATGCGCGCCGGAGCGTCCACGGTCGGCGTCAGCGCGAGCAGGCGGGCGCGATGCCGCTCGCCATCAATGACCAAGGTCAGATCCGCATCGATCTCGAGTGAGGCCGCCACGGCCTGGGGCAGACCGACATGCACATGGGGGCGCGTGAGGTCCACCAGCCGCACCGCCGGAGCCCCGGCGGCCAGAGCCTGGCCGGCGCGGGCCGGCAGCGCCGCGACCACGCCGTCGTGAGGGGCGCGCAGCTCGGTCTGGTCGAGACGCGCCTGCCAGCGCTCGAGGCTCGCCTGAGCATGAAGCAGGGCGGCTTTTGCGCCCGCGAGACGCGCCTGCTTCGCCGCAAGATCCGTTTCGGCCATCTCCAGCGCCTCGGCCGCCACCACTTCGCGCACCGCGAGCTGCAGACGGCGTTCGCGGACGAGCGCGGCAAGCCGCTCCTCGGCACGGACTTCATCGAGCGTGGCCTCGGCCTTTGCAACCATCGCGACCTGTTCTGCGACCGCAGCTTCCAGTTCCGCCCGGCGCAGTCGCGCCAGCAGCCGGCCGGCCGTCACATGATCACCCTCCGACACCAGTACCGCGTCGACGATACCCGTGCTCTCGAAGCCGAGGCCGGAATCCTGGTAGGACATCAGCTGACCGGAGAAGACCCTCGTGAGATCGAAACCAGACTCGAGGCGAACGGTCGCGCCGGGCAGCAGTGGCAGCGGGTTGTGCAGGGCGACGTCCGCGGCAGCACTCGGCCGCAGCGTCTGAATGACGATGACCAAAAGGAATGAAACGAACAGCAGGACCAGTACGGACAGCGCTCGCGATCTACCCCGCGCGTGCAGCATGCTGGTCTCCTGTTTTCAGCGCTGGGGGATCTCAGCGCAGGCGGTCATGTCCGTTGGCCAGTCTAACGGGACGGCGCGTGGGTGAATACTGGCTCCCGCGTCGGGTCGATTCGCGACTGGCAGGGCCATCCCGGAACCTCGAAGTCAGCGCGCGATTCCGATTCTTTCAGCCCTTTGGAGCGAGCCCGCCGGAAGTCCGTTGGGCTCTGCCCGCTGCGGCGTCACGCGGGCTCGATGCCCGCCTCCGCGGCTGCCTCCATGACGCGAAGGAAGAGGTCCCGCAGCGAAATGATCCCCACCGGGCGACCTTCCTCCATCACCGGCAGGTGACGGATGTGGTGCTCGCGCATGAGGTTGATGCAGTCGATGATCGAGTCCGTTCGGCTGACCGTCACCAGATCCCGGGTCATGATCTCGGAGACCTTGGTCTGCTTGGAGGCCTTGTGGTCGAGAATCACCTTGCTGATGTAGTCGCGCTCGGAAACGATGCCCACGAGAAAGCCGTCGATCTGCACCAGCACGGCTCCCACCCGGTGTTCATTGAGCATGCGAGCCGCCTCGAATACGGACTCGAGCGGATCGATCCAGACCACTTCCCCACCCTTCTCCGCGAGGATGTCCTGAACTGTTTTCATGTGTTGCCCCTTTCCCTTTTTGCTTGTCAATCAAAGCTGACAGCAGGGTGTCCCGTTGGCAAGTCGAACGGGCATCTTTGACCCTGCCTCAGCTCCCGCTTCTATGAGCTATGGCCGGCGCTGATTGGGGTGTACGCTGTGCTGTCGCAACCCCTGCCCGGGGAGTGGAGTGTGCGAACCGTCACGGATGCAACGGTCGACATGAGGCTCGGACGAGTCGAACGAACCAAGCAGCCCGAGAAAGCTCGGCATCAGCTGCGTTTGCGTTCCCGCGCCTGGTCCATTGCCATCGGCTATTTCGTCATGGCTGGCCTGTGGATCTATTTTTCCGACCAGGCCCTGGCTGCCATCGTCGAGGATCCCGAGCTCTTCCTCGTTCTCAGCGTCTACAAGGGCTGGTTCTTCGTGGCGTTCACCGCAGGCATCCTGCTGCTGCTGATGCTGCGCATCTTCGGCGCCATCGAGAGAAGCTACCGATCGCTGGAATCGGCGCGGACGCAGCTTGGCGCCAGCAGAAGTCAGCTCGCAGCCATCATCGATTCGGCCATGGATGCCATGATCGCGGTGGATGCCGAAGGGCGGATTCAGCTCTACAACCCGGCCGCGGAGCACATGTTCGAGCGGACGGCCAAGGAAGTCCTCGACTGCCACATTGATGACCTGGTTCCGGAGGCCGGAACGGTGGAGCCGACGCTGCAATGGGCGACAGTGGGGCTGCGCGCCAACGGCGATCGATTCCCCATCGAAGCCTCGGTCTCCCGCGTGGCCGGGGATGGATCGAGTCACACCATTTTCATCCTCCGGGACATCAGTGAGCGGCGGGATCGCCTACGTGAGATCGGCCGACTGTCCCGACTCTATTCAGCATTGAGCCAGATCAACCAGGCCATCGTTCGTATGCGCAGTCGCGATGCGCTGTTCGAAACCGTGTGTCGGGTGCTGGTGGAGCAGGGCCGGCTGCGCATGGCCTGGGTGGGCTGGCACGACCCAGACAGCCAGCGCCTGCTTCCGGCTGCCCGCTGGGGAGACGAGAGCCGCTACCTGGACAGCGTGGAAATCTATGGTGACGATCGACCTGAGGGGCGTGGGCCCACCGGGATTGCCTTCCGTGAAGGACGACCGTACATCGCCAATGTCACCCTGGACGATCCTGCGACCCTGCCCTGGCGCGAGCACATCGAGACCCATCAGTTCTATGCCTGCGCGGTCTTCCCCATCCTGGAAGATGGTGTGGTCCGCGGGACCCTGAGCGTCTACGCCGCCACCCCCGGCTTCTTTCAGGACAAGGAGATCGCCCTGCTTGCACGGGCGGCGGACGACGTCTCCTATGCCCTCGACCATCTCGCCAACGAGCAGGAACGGCTGCTGGCCGAAAGCGCATTGAGGGAGATGAATGTGACCCTCGAACAGCGGGTCGCAGATCGAACCGTGCAGCTCGAAGCCGCCCTTGAGCGTGCCGAGGTGGCCGATCAGATGAAGTCGGCGTTTCTCGCCACCATGTCCCACGAACTGCGCACGCCGCTCAATTCCATCATCGGTTTCACGGGTATGGTGCTGCAGGAGCTTGCCGGGCCGCTGAATGCCGAGCAGGCCAAGCAGCTCGGCATGGTCCGCGGCAGCGCACGCCACCTGCTGGAGCTGATCAACGACGTGCTCGACCTGTCGAAGATCGAAGCCGGGCAGCTCGAAGTGAACAGCGAACCCTTCGACCTGAAGCTGTGCGTACAGCGCGCGACGGCATCGGTGCAGCCGCTGGCCGAAGCGAAGAACCTGAGCCTCCACGTACAGGTCTCCGATGCGATCGGCTCCATGGTCGGAGACGCCCGTCGGGTGGAGCAGATCCTGCTCAATCTTCTGGCCAATGCCATCAAGTTCACCGAGCAGGGATCGGTGAAGCTCATCGTGGCGCCGCAGCCCGGGTACCGGGCCACAGCAGATGCTGCCGCGGTGGATGCAGTCCGCATCTCGGTTGCGGACACGGGGATCGGCATCAAGGCGGAAGATCTCGCGAAGCTGTTCCAGCCCTTCCAGCAGCTCGACACAGGACTGACCCGCCAGCATGAAGGCACCGGGCTTGGCCTGACCATCTGCAAGCGTCTCGTCACGCTCATGGGTGGCGAGATCCTGGCTGAGAGCGAGTGGTCGGTGGGCAGCACGTTTACCGTCGTCCTGCCCGTCCGAAGCGGGCCCGGGCCATGAAGGGTCGGGTGCTGCTGATCGAAGACAACGAGCAGAATCGCTACCTGCTCACATTCCTGCTGACGCGCCACGGCTACCATGTGGAGTCGGCCTGCGATGGTCGAAGTGGCATCGATCAGGCAAAGACTGAGGTGCCGGATCTGATCCTGCTCGACATTCAGTTGCCTACCATGGACGGCTATGCCGTGGCCATGGCGTTGCGGCAGATCCCCAGCCTCGATCGAACGCCCATCATCGCGGTCACGTCCTATGCCATGGTCGGCGACCGGGAGAAGGCACTGAGCTCCGGCTGTGATGGCTACATCGAAAAGCCCATCGATCCGGATACCTTTGTCGCCGAAGTGGAGCGCCTTTGCGGGCTGGCGCATGCAGGCTGGGAGGGGGCATGAAGCGCATTCTCGTAGTCGATGACCATGCGGAGAATCGATACTTCCTGCAGGCGCTGATGACGGCGAAGGGCTGGCAGGTCGAAGAAGCCGGTAATGGCCACGAAGCACTGGAACGCATGGCTACGGCCGTGCCGGATGCGGTGATCTCCGATCTGCTCATGCCGGTCATGGATGGCTACACGCTGCTGCGGAAAGTTCGGGCGGACGCTCGCTTCGCCGATCTGACTTTCATTGTCTACACGGCCACCTACACCTCCGCGGACGACGAACGCTTAGCCCGTGATCTGGGCGCCGACGCGTTTCTCCTCAAACCCGCCGAGCCTGACGATCTCCTGACCTGTGTCGAGCAATCCCTGGTCGCACGCAGCGCCAAGAGCCATGCCGTCGCGGTGGAGGAAGGTGGCGAAACCGATGTGCTCGAGCTCTACAACCGCTCCCTGATCCGTAAGCTCGAGGCGAAGATGGAGCAGCTCGACGAGGCCAACCGCACGCTGCAGGCCGACATTGCAAAACGGCGGGCTGTGGAGGCCTCCCTGCGGGCCAGCGAGGAGCGTTTCCGGCTGGTCGGCAAGGCCACCCGTGATGCCATCTGGGATTGGGACCTCGGCGCCGACACCCTGTGGTGGAACGAGGGGCTGGAGCATCTGTTCGGGTATCCCCACGGGCTGGTGAAGGGTGGGCACAGCTGGTGGCTCGATCGGGTCCACGACGAAGATCGGCAACGGGTGGCGGGCAGCCATCGGGAGGCCGTCACCACCGACAGGGAAAACTGGAGTGCGGCCTATCGCTTCCGGCGCGACGACGGCAGCTATGCGGACGTGGAAGATCGGGGCTACGTCCTGCGGGACGATGAGGGGCAGGCGCTGCGCATCGTCGGTGTGCTCAGTGACGTCACCGAACGCAAGGCCATGGAGGCGCAGCTGCGGCAGGCCCAGCGTCTGGAGGCCATCGGTCAGCTCACCGGCGGCATCGCCCACGACTTCAACAACCTGCTGACGGTCATCATGGGCAATGCGGAACTGCTGGCGGAGAGTTCGGAGCCGGGGTCCGAAGCGCAGGAGTCCGCGACCATGATCTCGGCCTCGGCCCAGCGCGGGGCCGATCTCACGCGGCGCCTGCTGGCCTTCGCCCGCAAGCAGACCCTGGAAGCCCGGGTCATCGACGTCAATGCCCAGGTGGGAGAGCTCGAGCCGCTTCTGCGCCAGAGTCTCGGGGCTCAGGTGCAGATCGCCTTCCACCTCGATGCTGTGCTCTGGCCGGCCCTGGTGGATCCGGCCCAGCTCGAGAATGCGCTGCTCAATCTCTGCCTCAACGCTCGCGATGCCATGACCGGTGGCGGCTGGCTGACTGTCGAGACCGCCAACGTCAGCCGCGACTTTGATGGTGAGGAAGCGGCCGAACCTCACGACTACGTGATGCTGGCGGTGTCGGATACCGGTGCCGGCATTGCGCCGGAGCATCTCGCCCGCGTCTTCGAGCCCTTCTTCACCACCAAGGCCGAAGGCAAAGGCAGCGGTCTCGGCCTCGCCATGGTCTACGGCTTCATCAAGCAGTCCGGTGGCTACATCAACATTTATTCAGAGCCGGGTCGCGGGACGACGGTCAAGCTCTACCTGCCGCGGGCAGCGGCCGAGGCCCAGGATGACGCGCCTGCATCCGCCGTGCAGTTGCCTGGCGGCCAGGAGTCCATCCTGGTGGTGGAGGACGATGAACTGGTTCGCGCCTACACCAGTCAGGTGCTGGCCATGCTTGGTTACGAGGTGCATGTGGCTTCGGAAGCCTTGGAGGCGCTGGACATTCTCCGCTGCGGCACGCCCGTGGATCTGCTGTTCACGGACATCGTCATGCCCGGCATGAACGGTTTTGCCCTGGCGGAAGCGGCGGTCCGCCTGCGTCCTGGCATCAAGGTGCTCTACACCTCCGGCTATACGCGGCAGGCCGCAGCCCGGCAGGATCCCGAGACCGCCATGGCGCAGATGCTCACCAAGCCCTATGCGCGCCAGGACCTGGCGCGCCGCTTGCGTGAGGTGCTCGACGCCTGAAACCGCAGAGCTCAGGTTTCCAGCCAGAGGGCTTCATTGCCATGGGGGTGCACTTCGGCCAGGGGCTCCCGCCGTCCACCCGGCCACAGCGTCAGTTCGAGCCGGTGCTGGGTGGTGCCGCCTTGCTGTCTGGGCTCCATGGTCAGGTGGGCCAGGGGCGCAGCACGGCTGGCCCGCTCGCCGGCAGCAGCGATGGTCTCATGCAGCGACGTTCGGACGGCGTCAGGCAGGTACTGTCGAACGATGGAGTGATACACGACCGTCACCTGACCTGCCGGCAGCTGTGCCAGTTCCCGACTGATCCATTCGTCCGCGCTGACGGCCTCCACGGTGACGCCCACCCTGTGGGCCAGCTCCATGGCTGAGCGCAGCCGCTGCAGCCGGTCGAGCTGATCGGGCCAGACATAGGCCTCGAGCCCATGCCGCTGGGCAGCGGTGGCAATAGGCAGGGGATGGCGGTCGCAGGCGGCCCGGGAAGCCACAGGCGCGCCGACACTCAGATCGGGTGGCTGGCCCCGCCACAAGCTGCGAATGCGCACGGGACTCGCAGCGTCGCCCCAGGTCCTGCTGCCGGCATCGCTGCCGAGGTCGTAGTAGTAGTGATCGAAGAGCAGATTCAATCCGGCGCTGGCGCCCACTTCCCGCAACGCCAGCGGCAGGCCGCTGCGTTGGGCGATGATCAGGAATCCCCCCAGCAGCACTCCCGATCGCGTGACTTCGTTGGTTTGCGGCGGGTGCTCCAGAATGCTGCGGATGGTCTGGGAGTCGGCTTCGAGGCTCGCTCTGGCGGCCGCCCACAGTGCCGGTCCATCCACCTCCGGATCGAAGCGCCCGCCGGCGGAAGGATAGAACTTCGCCAGCTCGTTGTCCCGGCCGGCCAGCACGGCATGGTGCAGGGCGCCCGCCAGGCGCAGTGCCAGAGCGGCGGCAACGGGTTCATGGGGAAAGTCTGCGAGCAGGTCACGCGTGATGCCGGCATGGTCGAAGTCAGCCGCTGCGGCCGCGAGCAGCGCTGCGGTCAGCGGTGAACCGAGGTCCTGACACCACTTGGCCTGCAGCCGCAGAGCGGCGGGAATGGTCGTTTCGGTCATGGCTGGCCCCGGTTGACGCGGGTGGAAAACTCACGATAACTGAAGCACGGGCCATAGGTGCAGAGTCCGGCCCTGGCAGGGCTGCCCGCGGGAGGGAGGTCAGCAGTGGCTGCGAAGCGCAGGAAGAGCCGGAACAGCGGGCGGACGCTCAGCGATGTGGTGCGCGAGATCTGTCTGGGCCTGCCCGAAGTTGAGGAGGTGATGGCCCACGGCTCGCCGGATTACCGGGTGGGTGGCAAGACGTTCGCTACCCACGTCATCAACCATCATGGCGACGGGCACATTGCTTTGTGGTTGAACTCGCCGGCAGGTGCCCAGAAGCATTACACGACGACAGCACCGGAAAACTTCTACGTCCCGCCCTACGTCGGGCCGCGGGGCTGGCTGGGTGTCGAACTCGACCGGGGCCTGGACTGGACGCGGATCGCAGAGCTGATCCGGGAAGCCTACGTGAAGACCGCTCCGCGCAAGCTGGCGTCCGGGTTGCCTGCCCTCGAGGAGGTGGTCCCGCCCACAGCGGAACTGGACCCTGAGGTGATCGATCCGCTGGTCGCGCCCCACGCGGTGGCGCTGCTCGATCGGCTGCGGCCCTTCTGCTCGAGTCTCCCCGAGGTGAACGAGGTCCGACAGTTCGGCAATCCGGCCTGGCAGGCGGGTAAGAAGACGTTCTGTACGGTCAGCCGCTACGACCGCCGCCTGGAGGTGCATGCCTGGGTGGGTGCCGAGCAGCAGGTCCATCTGACCTTCGACGACCGCCATCGTATCCCTGCCTACACGGGCCACAACGGCTGGATCGCGCTGGTGGCCGAGGATGGCGTGCTCTGGGAGGCGGTGGAGAGTCTGGTCATCGGCAGCTATCGACACTTTGCGTTGAAGCGCATGCTGAAGCAGCTCGATGCCTGACGCGGGTTGCCAGGGCCTGCAGGCGGGTTCCTTGCGCCGCGCGAGGCCGCGAACGATGCGCGACGCGCTGTCAGGCTGCGCTCTGCTCCTGGCCCTGCTCGGCTGCAGCGGGCCGCCGGTACCGGTGACCCTCGAGGTCCTGGTCTCCCAGCAGTCGGATCTCCATGGTCAACGGGTGCGAACCACCGGGACGGTCCGTGAGTTCGAGCCGCCGCACCATGTCTGGATCGAGGACGCAGGGCTGAACCGGGTCGAGCTGGAGCCGGCCCATCGGGTGGTGGATCATGTTGGCGAGTCAGTGACGGTGACCGGGCGCTTCAGCTACGCGCCCGATCGCGGTCGTCGGATCCGAATCGAGGCCGTGGAGCTGGCCGAGACGGACTGACCACCGGCTCATCTCACATCTTCATTTCGAAGAAGCAGAGCTTGTTGCCATCGAGGTCGCGGACGTAGGCGCCGGTGAATACGCCGGGAACCCGCTCGCCGGGCGCGCCCTCGTCGGTGGCACCGAGTTCCAGCGCTTTCTTGTAGAGCCGGGTGATCTGCTCGATGCCCTGGGCCGGAATCGCCACCATGGTGCCGTTGCCCGGATGCTGTGCCTTCTCGTCGTAGGGAATGCACAGCGCCAGCATGGGGGCGTTGGGCGCCGTACCGTAGAACTTGATCCGGTCCATGCCGAACAGCTGCTTGCCGCCGACTTCGGCCAGCAGCGCGTCATAGAACGCGCAGGCCTTGCTCATGTCCTTGGTACCGATGGTGACGTAGCCGATCATCGTTGTGCTCCTGATGGATGAGGGGGCTGCCGCCGCCGGGGTTCGCCGGAGCGCAGCTGCGGCAGTGTCCGGCTGATGCCCTCAAGTGGCAAGGGCGGCGGCCCGCCGACGGGAGGCAGGCCGGAAGCATCAGTCTGCGTGGTCAGGTCTGCGGCAGGGCGACAATAATTCAATAATTGTTGTAGAGTTGAAGCATGAATCAAGCTGCCGCCATCGCCAGATTCGAAGCCCTCGCCTCCGCCGTGCGGCTGGACGTCTATCGCCTGCTCATGCGCGAAGGGCCCGGGGGGATGGTGGCCGGCGAGATCGCCGCCGCGCTGGAGCTGGCCCCCACCAACCTGTCCTTCCACCTGAAGTGCCTGTCCCGGGCCGGTCTCGTGACCGTGGTGCAGGAAGGCCGCTATCAGCGTTATCGGGCTCATCTGCCGAGCATGCTGGAAGTGCTGACCTACCTCACGGAAGAGTGCTGTGGCGGTGCGCCGGAGCTCTGCGCGGAGCTGGCGACCTTCTCGGCAAGACTCGGTGCGCAGGCTGGCAAACGAGGCTGAAATCGCACAGCGGATCCGCTTCTTCGAACTCCCGTCCGGATTGAACGAGGCAGCAGTGGAACATGACTGAGACAACCGCCGCCAATGCTTCCGGCGCCGAGATTTCCACCCGGGAAGGCATGGGCCTGTTCGAGCGTTACCTGACCATCTGGGTGGCGCTTTGCATCGTGGCCGGTGTGGCGCTGGGCCAGTTCCTGCCCGTGGTGCCGGAAACGCTGGCGCGCTTCGAGTACGCCTCCGTATCCATTCCGGTGGCCGTCCTGATCTGGGCGATGATCTATCCCATGATGGCGCAGATCGACTTCAGCGCCATCCTCGAGGTCCGACGGGAGCCCAAGGGGCTGGCCATCACCACCATGGTCAACTGGCTGATCAAGCCCTTCACCATGTTCGCCATCGCCTGGTTCTTCCTCATGGTGGTGTTCGCTCCGTTCATCCCGGCAGAGCTGGGTCGTCAGTATCTGGCGGGCGCCATTCTGCTCGGCGCCGCCCCCTGCACGGCCATGGTCTTCGTGTGGAGCTACCTGACCCGCGGTGACCCGGCCTACACCCTGGTGCAGGTGGCAGTGAACGACCTCATCATGCTGTTCGCCTTCGCGCCCATCGTGGTCCTGCTGCTCGGCGTCTCGAATATCGTCGTGCCCTGGGAAACCGTGGCGCTGTCGGTGTTTCTCTACATCGTCATTCCCTTTGCCGCCGGCTACCTGACCCGAGTAATGCTCATTCGCCGGCGCGGCATCGAATGGTTCGACACCGTGTTCTTGAAGCGGCTGGCGCCGGTGACGCCCATAGGTTTGCTCATCACCCTAATCCTGCTGTTCGCCTTTCAGGGTGAGATCATCCTCGAGAACCCGCTGCACATTCTGCTGATCGCGGTGCCGCTGGTGATCCAGACCGTCCTGATCTTCTTCATCGCCTACCGCTGGGCCTGCGCCTGGAAGGTCCGGCATGCGGTGGCGGCACCCGGTGCCATGATCGGCGCCAGCAACTTCTTCGAACTGGCCGTAGCGGCGGCCATCGCCATGTTCGGCCTGCAGTCCGGTGCGGCGCTGGCCACGGTGGTGGGGGTGCTGGTGGAAGTCCCGCTGATGCTGGCGCTGGTGCGCATCGCCAATCGAACCCGGCATTGGTTTCCCGCCGAGGTGGAGGGGAAGACATGACGGAAGCTGACTGTGTCGTTTTCGATCACGTACTCGTGGCGGTGGATTTTTCGCCTGCAGGCGAGCGGCTGCAGGGCCAGCTGTCGCGTTTACGTGCCCTGGGCTGCAGAAAGCTGACCCTGGCGCACGTGATTGCGGTCTCCTACGGCCAGATCCCGGACGTCTCGAACCGGGAGCACTATCAGCAGCGCCTCGACGACCTGGCGGCATCCCTGGGCGAGGAAGGATTCGAGGTGGCTACGGAAGTCTGTATCGGACCGGTGGTCAGCGAATTGAAGCGTGTGGCTCTGGAACGAACGGTGGATGCCGTGCTGGCCGGTACCCACGGTCACAGCACCCTGCGGGATCTCTTTCTGGGCAGCACGGTGCTGGACCTCATCCGCCATGCGGATCTGCCGATCCTGCTGGCCCCCACCGATCAGTCGGTGATCCTGCCGACCACGGCCTTGTGCCGGCCGCTGCTGGCCACCGATGGGTCCGCTGCGGCCGGCCGGGCGGAGGAGACCTTCCTGGCCCTGCTGGGTCACTGCCGTCGGGGCGTGGTCGTCTCCGTGGGGCAGTGGGACGATCGACTGGAGTACGACAGTGAGCGGGAACGCATCGAGATCCACATCGAGGGCCTGGCGCAGCGGGCGCCCAAGCCCGGCTTCGATGCAGTGGTGCTGGGTCAGGGCAAGCCCTCGTTGGAGATTGCCCGCATCGCAGCGGAACGGGACGCTGATCTGATCATCGTCGGCAAACGCGGCAGCAACCCCATCACGGATCTGCTCCTCGGCAGTACGGCTGAGGGGGTATGCCGTCATGCGCAGCAGCTGGTTCTGGTTGTGCCTTGACCCGCAGATCTCACCAGTCGTGAATCGGTGCGATATGCGGGTTAAACGTCACTGTCATAATTCCGAAGTAATGTGGTCGGCCCTCTGCGAAGTGCCCGGGCTCATGCCACGTTCGATGACCATTGTTGGGTTGCTCCTCGGCGCCTTGCTGCTCTGGCAGGCCCCCGGGGCAGTGGCAGCGGAGGCTGGTCTTCCCCGCGTCGACGGTTTCCCCTCTCAGCCCATCCGACTGGTGGTCTATACCAGCCCGGGCGGACTCATCGACGTCACCGCGCGCCGCTTCGCCCAGCTCGCCCAGGAGCACTCGGGCCACCCCTTCGCAGTCATCAACCGGCCCGGCGGTGGCGGCATCGTGGCCTTCGAGGAAGTCCTCCGGGAGCCGGCCGACGGCCACAGGTTCCTGGCCGTCACCCGATCCAACGTTTCGAAGATGGTGGCCATTGGCCGCGAGGATCTGATCGACCGCATCCATTGGCATGCCTCCATCATGGATAACGCCCACGTCCTCATCACCAATGCCGAGGAAGGTCCGCCGGACTGGGAGGCGCTGCATGCGTCGGGGCGGAGTTCCGGCCGTCAGCAGCGCTGGCTCGGCGTCGACATCGGTGGGGTCAAGCACGTCTCGGGCGTGAAGATCGCCGAGGCGGTGGGCATCGACATGCGCTGGATTCCCTATGGCAGCGGCGGAGAGGCCGTCGCGGCGCTGCTGGGCAACCTGGGCACGGCTTACCTGGGGAATCCGCGGGACGCCATGACGTCGGACCGTCTGCGTATCGTCGCGGTGGCGGCCGACGAGCGGCTGCGGGAGTTCCCGGACGTTCCGACCTTCGCCGAATTGGGTTATCCGGGCCTCGAAGACGAACTGATCTGGCGCGGCTTCGCCTTTCGCCGGGGCATTCCTGACGACGTCCAGGCCTGGTACGACGCCCTCATCCGAAAAGTGGTGGAAGACCCGCGCTGGATCGAGGCCTGGCGGCACGAGGCCGTGAACCTGCGCTACCGGAATGCGGAAAGCTTCGGTCGCATCATCGAGCGGGATCGCGACGAGTTCCGGAGCTACCTGGCCAGGCTGAACCTGCTCCCGGATACCGAGCAGCCGGCAGGAGGGCTCGCGGCCCTGGCCCGGCCGCCGGGCCTCTGGCTGCTGCTGGGGCTGATCTTCGCCACGATCATCAGCGCGTCAGCGCTGCTGCCGCGCAGCCGCTGGCGCGACGGGGCCGGTGAGCTGACGCTGCTGATCGCGACCACGTTGATCACCCTGCTGGTGCTGGTGCTTACGGTGCGCCTGCCGGCTGCGAATCCCGTGGATCCCATTGGCGCCGGCGGTGTGCCGAGACTCTGGATCGCGCTGTTGCTGCCCCTGGCCCTGTTCCAGATCGGCTTGTGCCTGCGGCAGATGGAGCCTGTGGCCGGCGGTCTGCAGACCGGGCGGGTGCTGGTCAGCCTGGCTCTGTTCGGGAGCTATCTGCTGCTGCTGCCCGTGCTGGGCTATGCCCTGGCGTCACTGATCTACATGCCCGGGCTGATTTTCTATCTGGGATATCGCCGGCTGCCGGTGGTGGCGGCCATCACCGTGGGCTGGCTGACCTTCTCCGAAGTCGTCTTTCAAAGGCTGCTGTTCGTGGACCTGCCTCGGGGCTGGTGGTTCGGATGAGCGGGCGAGCGGAGCTCTGCCATGATTGAAGCGCTGTCTGCCGGTCTCGGTAGCGTCTTCGCGCTGCTGCCCCTGTTGACCATTGTCATCGGAATCGTCCTCGGCATCCTCATCGGGGCCATGCCGGGGTTGTCGCCTTCCATGGGTGTAGCCCTCATGGTGCCCTTCACCTACGCCATGTCGCCGACGCTGGCGCTGATTCTGCTGGTGGGGATCTACATCGGCTCGAGCTACGGGGGTTCCATCACCGGCATCATGGTGAATGCCCCGGGAACGCCTTCGGCGGTGGTGACCGCCATCGACGGCTACGCCCTCACCCGCCAGGGCAAGCCGTCGCTGGCGCTGGGGACGTCCATCGTCGCCTCGTCCTTCGGCGGCATGTTCGGGACCCTGATCCTCATCGGCTTTTCGGTGCCGCTGGCGGCAGCGGCTGTCCGCTTTCATCCCTCCGAGTACTTCGCCTTCGCCCTGTTCGGCATGGCCACCATCGCCACCCTGGCGGGAGAGAACTGGGGCAAGGCCTTCATCGGCATGCTGCTGGGGCTGCTCCTGGCCACCGTCGGCACCGATCCGATTTCCGGTTCCGAGCGCTTCACCTTCGACGTGCTGGAGCTGTCCGATGGCTTCCTGCTGATCCCGGCGCTGATCGGCATGTTTGCCTTGAGCGAGGTCTTCGCCGGGATCGAGAAGGGCGAGACCACCGCCGCCCGCTCCGATAACGCCCGCGATCCCTGGCCCCGATTCGCCCACTACTGGAAGTTGAAGTGGGTGATGCTGCGTTCGAGCGTCATCGGCACCCTGGTGGGTGTCTTCCCGGGGGCCGGTGCCACGATTGGGTCCTTCATCAGCTACGGGCTCGCCAAGCGCTTCAGCCGCAAGCCGGAAGAGTTCGGCAAGGGCAGTCCGGAAGGGGTCACCGCCTCCGAGGCCGCCGACTCGGGTTCCGTCGGCGGGGCCATGGTGCCGCTGCTGGCGCTGGGGATTCCCGGCAGCGCCACCACCGCGGTGCTGATCGGCGCCATGATGATCCACGACCTCACGCCCGGCCCGCAGCTGTTCATACGCAGCCCGGACATGATCTACGCCATCTTCGGCGCCATGCTCGTGGCGCAGTTCGTGCTGCTGTTCGTGGGCATGGCCGGGGGTCGGCTCTGGGTCAAGGTGGCGCTGATTCCCAAGGAACTGCTGTACGTGCTCATCACCATGATGGCCATGATCGGCTCGTTCGCCGTCCGCAATGCCATGTTCGACGTGTTTTGCTGCCTCGCCTTCGGCCTCTTGGGCTGGATCATGCGCCGCTACGGCTATCCGCTGGCGCCGGTCATCCTCGGCTTGGTGCTCGGCACCATCGCCGAGACCAACTTCCGCCGCGCCATCATGATGGACGGCCCGGAAGTGTTCTTCACCCGACCCATCACCGCCGCCCTCATCGTGCTCGCGCTGCTGTCCTTCCTCCTGCCCCTCATCGGACGCCTGCGCCTGCGCCAGCAAACCACCCCCGCACAACCCGAATCCCGCGCCGCCTGACCCTCAAATACTGCATCTACTGGACATCCACAAAACTATTGGACACCCACGAAAGTTCCTGGATGTCCCCTAAGTTTTGGACATCCAGAAACTTTTTTGGGTGTCCACTATTCAGTCGGTGAGGACATCGAGGAAGTCGACGAGGCGGGTGAACTTCACGCGGGGGCGCTCCTGGGCTTCGCCGCGCCGGGTTTCCTCGGCGTCGATCTCGGTCCAGTCCTCGTAGCTCACCGGGCGGGGCTCCAGGGACTCCATGAAGGCCGCCGCGGCTTCCGCCGTCGGCTGCGCCGGGTGGAGGTGGCGTCCGGCCTGAATGTCTTCAAGCATCAGGGCCACGGTTTCCTTGGCGTCCACTTTGTTGGTGCCGATCACGCCGCTGGGACCACGCTTGATCCAGCCCGTGGCGTAGAGCCCGGTGAGGGCCGCTCCACCGTCATCGATGATCCGTCCGGCCTCGTTGCGGATCACGCCGCGCCGCTCGTCGAAGGGCAGTTCGGGCAGGCCGAGACCCCGGTAGCCCACGGAGCGGAACACCAGACCCACGGGCAGTACTTCCTCATCCTCGGTCTGCCGCACCTGAACGCTGCCGTCCTCCGCCAGGAAGGGCTTGTTGCGGGCCAGACGGATGGCTTCCGTGCGGCCGGCGTTGCCGATGATTTCCAGCGGCGTGAGCAGGAAACGGATGTAGAGCTGCCGCCGTCGTCCCTGGGGCAGCCGTTGGGCATAGGTCTGAATCGCTTCCACGTTCTTCTCGACGTTGCGATCCGGCAGGGCCTCGAGGGCCGCCAGACTGGCGGCGTCCAGCGTGGCCTCTTCCGGCCGGACCAGAATGTCAGTGTCGTGCAGCTCCCCGAGTTCGGTGATCTCCGGTGGCGTGAACGCGGCCTGGGCCGGCCCTCGCCGACCGAGGATATGCACTTCGCGAATGCGGCTGTTCTTCAAGGCCAACAGGGCGTGGTCGGCAATGTCGGTGTGGCTCAACTCTTCATGGGACTTGCAGAGGATGCGCGCCACGTCCAGGGCAACATTGCCGAGGCCTACCACAGCCACCCGCTCGCAGGAGAGATCGAACTCGAGCCTGGCGTAGTCGGGGTGGCCGTTGTACCAGGCCACGAAGTCGGTGGCGGAATGACTGCCTACCAGTTCTTCGCCAGGAATTCCCAGCGCTCGGTCGCTCTGGGTCCCGGTGGCGAAGATGACCTGATGATAGAACCGCTGCAGATCCTCGAGTTTCAGGTCCTTGCCGTACTCGATGTTGCCGCAGAATCGGAAGTGGGGATCCCGCGCGCTCTTGTCGTAGGCCCGGGTGACGCTCTTGTCCTTCTGGTGATCCGGCGCCACCCCGGCCCGAACCAGCCCGAAGGGCGTCGGCAGCCGGTCATACATGTCCACCTCGATCTCGAGGCCCTCGGCCTTGAGCAGCGCTGCCGCAGCGTAGAAGCCGGCCGGTCCGGCACCGATGATGGCGATGCGCAAAGGGTTTTCCGCGGTGCCGGCTTGGGCCATGGTCTCTTGCTCCGGGCAGTGGGGATTTGCATGGCTGCAATCTAGCAGAACCAGCGTGCGTGCTGGGAAGGGCGACAGCAGGGGCGGTGATCATGCGAAGATCCTTCTTCCAGCTTTGAGGGGGAGCCAAGCCCATGACGCCTGAACTTGTCCGGATCGAGAGCCCTGAAGATCACATCGCCGTCGTTACCCTGGATAATCCTCCTGTGAACGCCCACAGCGGCCAGGTGCTCACAGAAATCGCCTGGGTCTTCGACCAGCTAAGCGATCGCGACGATGTCCGCGCCATCGTCTTCACCGGCGCCGGCAAGGTCTTCTGCGCCGGCGCCGACATCAAATCCCGCGCCGGCGGGACGCGCGAACCCGGCGACCACTGGCAGGGCAGCCGGGCGGCCCGGGAGGCCTATCACAGTGTCCGCGAATGCGTGAAACCCGTGATTGGCGCCCTGAACGGCCCCGCACTCGGGGGCGGTCTGGCCCTGGCGGCCTCCTGCGACATGCTCGTCGCCTCCGAGAAGGCCTGTCTCGGCCTGCCGGAAATCGACGTCGGTTTGCTCGGTGGCGGGCGCCATGCCCAGCGCCTCTTCGGCCACTCGCGGCTGCGGCGGATGATGCTCACCGGTTACCGGGTGTACGGCGAGGAACTGTATCGGCTCGGCATCGTCGAGGCCTGCGTGGCGCCGGAGGCACTCATGACGACCGCCCTGGAGCTGGCCCGGGAAGTGGCGTCGAAGAGCCCCGTCGCCATCCGCATGGCCAAGCATTCCCTCAACACCATCGAGGAACTGAGCCTGCGCGACGGCTACCGCTTCGAGCAGACCATGACCGGCCAACTGTCCCAGACCGAGGACTCCAAGGAGGCCATGCGCGCCTTCGTCGAGAAGCGCAAACCGCAGTTCAAAGGCTCCTGACGGTCACGGTCCGGACATCGCAGCCGAAGGCCCATCGTGCGACCATGTGCGGCCTTTGCTGAGCCGCGTCAGCTCTGACGGATGCGCCCATGTCCCGAGCCGAGCCCGACATCGAGACCGTCGTCATCGAATCCTGGAGTCACCTCCAGGAGGAGCTGTTTGCGGATTCCTGGAACGCGAAGATCGGTCGCTTCCGCTCCCATCACGCCTTCCGCGGCCTCTCCGATGCGGACTATCCTCTGGCGACCACGCTCATGCGCCTCGGCGGCCGCTATTCCGACCTCGAACGGCATCTGGTCCGCAACTTCCGCAAGTACGCCCATGGCAGCGTGGTGGAACAGGACTCGCTGTGGAACTGGGTCTCGGTGGCCCAGCACTACGGCCTGCCGACGCGCCTGCTGGACTGGACCAATTCCCCCTACGTGGCGCTGCACTTCGCCACCGCCAACGTCACCCGCTTCGACCGCGACGGTGTGGTGTGGGTGGTGGACTACACCGAGGTTCACAACCAGTTGCCCAAGCCGCTGCGTGCAGCCCTTGATCGCGAAGGTGCGAGCATCTTCACCGGCGAGATGCTGGCGCGGGAGATCAGTACTTTCGAGCAGATGGCGGAGTTCTGCGAGGAGCCCTTCACGGTCTTCTTCGAGCCGCCGTCCATCGACCCGCGCATCTACCAGCAGTACGCCTTTTTTTCGGTGGTGTCTGACAACCGCATCGCCGTAGACACTTGGCTGGCCCAACATCCCGGTGCCGGCCGCAAGATTGTCATTCCCGCCCGGCTGAAGTGGGAAGTCCGCGACAAGGTGGACCTGGCCAACATCAACGAGCGCACCCTGTTTCCCGGCCTGGAAGGCCTGTGCAGCTGGCTGCGCCGCTACTACAGCCCGAGCCCAACGCTGCTGGATCAGGACCCCTCGCTCAGTCCGCCGGTGAGCGGTGACTCCTGAAGTCGATGCCGGAGCCGATGACCCCATGACCTCAACCCTGAAGGCGGGCCTGATCCAGTTCACCGCCACGCCCTCTATCGAGCGCAACATCGCGCTCACCGAAGCCCTGATCCGGGAGGCCGCCAGCGCAGGCGCTGAGCTGATCGCCATGCCCGAAGTCTCGAATCTCATGCAGCGGCGGCGCAGTCTGGCCAATGAAGTGGTGAGCCTGGAGGAGCACGATTCGGCCCTGCTGACATGGCGGGATCTGGCGGCCGAACTCGACGTCTGGCTGCACGTGGGCTCCATGGTGGTGCGCCTGCCTGACGACGAGCGCTTTGCCAATCGCGGCATTCTCATCGACGCTGACGGCGCCATCCGCGCCCGCTACGACAAGATCCACATGTTCGACGTCGATCTCGAAGGGGGCGAAAGCTATCGCGAGAGCAGCGGCTTCCGCCCCGGTGACCGCGCCGTCATCGTGGACACACCCTGGGGTGGGTACGGCATGACCATCTGCTACGACCTGCGCTTCCCCCATCTCTACCGCATGCTGGCCCAGGCCGGCGCCCGTATCCTCACCGTGCCCTCCGCCTTCACCCGCCAGACCGGTGAGGCCCATTGGCACACCCTGCTGCGCGCCCGCGCCATCGAAACCGGCTGCTTCGTCCTCGCCCCGGCCCAGACCGGTGACCACGAAGACGGCCGCAAGACCTACGGTCATGCCCTGGTGGTGGCCCCCTGGGGCGAGGTCCTCGCCGACGGCGGCGAAGCGCCCGGCGTGCTCCTGGCAGATCTCGATCTGAATGAAGTCGATCGTGCCCGCGGCAAGGTCCCGTCACTCTCCCACGACCGGCCGATCACACCGCCCTGACCCTGCTCGCGGGATGTTCTTGTGGGAGCCCGCATTGCGGGCGATCGACGACCATGCTGCAGCCATGGGGTCAGCCACCGCTCAGCAATGGCTGTGCGACTCGCCTGAAGCAGAGCTTCGGCGGATTCTGAGCTGCTCTCAGCCCAACCGCTCCACCACCAGCGCAATGCCCTGGCCGCCGCCGATGCACATGGTCACCAGACCATAGCGCTTGTTGGTCCGTGCCAGTTCGTAAAGCGCTTTCACCGTCAGCACCGAACCGGTGGCCCCCAGCGGATGACCCAGGGCAATGGCGCCGCCATTGGGATTGACCTTGGCCGCATCGAAACCGAGGGCGTCCGCCACCGAAATCGACTGCGCCGCAAACGCCTCGTTGGATTCGATGACGTCGATATCATCGAGGGTCAAACCAGCGCGCTTCAGTGCGATCGGCACAGCCTCGATGGGACCGAGCCCCATCAGCTCCGGCGGCACCCCGGCGATACCGTAGGACACGATTCGCGCCAGGGGCTCGAGATTGCGACGCTTCACCTCTTCTTCGTGGGCCAGGATCACGGCCGCGGCGCCATCGTTGATGCCCGAGGCATTGCCCGCCGTCACCGTGCCGCCTTCCCTGAAGGCCGGCTTCAGTTTGGCGAGGTCGTCCATCGTGCTGGCCCGGGGGTGCTCGTCGGTGTCGAAGACCGTCACGCCCTTACGGGTTTTCAGTTCGATGCCGACGATCTGCTCTTTGAAGTAGCCGGCTTCGATGGCCCGCAGGGCCCGGTTCTGGCTCTCCACCGCGAACTCGTCCTGTCGCTCGCGGCTGATCTGATACTTCTCGGCGATGTTCTCGGCGGTGCAGCCCATGTGCCCGTGGCCGAAGGGGTCGGTCAGGGTGTGGCTGAGCCAGTCGTAGATCCTGCCGTCGCCCATCTTGCGTCCCTCGCGCAGGCCTTCCACCGCGTACGGCGCCCGGTTCATGGACTCCGCGCCGCCGGCCAAGGCCACGCGGCTGTCACCGAGCATGATCATCTGGGCGGCACTGATGATGGATTGCACGCCGGAACCGCACAGGCGGTTCAGGGTCAGCCCCTGGGACGACTCCGCCATGCCGGCGCCCAGCCCGATGGTGCGGGCGAGATAGAGATCCTGGGCGTCATTGGGAATCACATTGCCGAACACCGCGTGATCCACATCCGCGGCTTCGACGCCGGCTCGGCTCATCGCTTCCTGGGCCACGGCGACGCCGAGCTGGGTGGGGGACAAGCCCTTCAGGCTGCCGTTGAAGGTGCCGACTGCGCTGCGTGCGGCGGAGACGATGAAGACGTCGGTCATGGTGAACCTCTTGAATCGGAAGGGGCGGACGCGTGCCCGGCGTGCAGCGCAGACGGGATCGCTCCATCGATCGATGTCTCTGCGCGTACGCGTGGATCGCGGGCGCAGATTCTACGTGAAGTGGCGGGCGTGGTCCCGTGCCGGGAGCGCGACGATCAGAGTCAGCCGTGCTGCTCCCAGGGCGGTACCGGCCGCAGACGCGGATACCAGGGCGAGCGCAGCGGCTCACCGGGCTTCAGATGTAGGCTGAGTCCGGGGGTGAGCGGCACGGTGGGGCGCGAGGCCGGTCGTTCGGCGAACACCACGTCGTCACCGAAACAGCGAATGGCCAGCGCCCGACGCCGCCCCTCGACGCGGGTGGGTCCGCCACCATGGAGAATGCTGGGACTGGAGACGATCACATCGCCGGGTTCAATGTCCCAGCCGACGATGTTCCAGGCGGAGCGATCCGCCTCGATGTCCGGGCGCTGGGGCAGCCCCTCGCCATAGAAGCCTTTGTCGGTATCGCCGGGATCACCCGGGTCGAAACCGTCATAGAGGGTTTGCCGGTGGGAGCCTGGAATGAACTCCAGGCATTCCTCCCGCGTCAGGCGGTCGAGAGAAATCCAGATCGATGCGAGCTGGCTGCCGGCCACCGGAAAGTAGGGCGTGTCCTGGTGCCATGGCGTACGCTCCGAGCCGCCCCGGTCCTTGATGAAGAATTCATCCGAGTAGTAGAACACCTGCTCACTGCCCATGAAGGCACCGAGGATGTCTGCGATGGGCGAATCGAACATCAGGCGGCGGATTTCCGGTGCGACGTCGAAGTTGCGAACCGTCTCTCGGAAGGCGCCCAAAGTACCGGCAAAGAACTCGTGCTTGGTCACCGCCCCATCGGCCAGCACCCGGCCGAGCCCCATCTCGATCAGCAGCAGCCACTCGGGATGCAGCGCGCCCCGCAGCAGCACCACACCATCCTGTTCGAAGCGTGCCTTGGCGCTGGCATCCACCAGCCCGACGGGATCGTCCCAGCGCGCGCGTCGCGCCACCTCTGCCGCAGACATGCTGCACCCTCCTCAGTCTGCCATCACATGCACGGGTGCATGACCGGTGGGGGAAGGGAATCACGGCATGCCCTTCGAGGCAAGCGCACCCCTCGATCAGCCTGCCGCTGCAGACGCTGCCTGTTGCCGCTGGGCATAGCCGCGCAGCAAACCGTGCAGCGTCTCCGAAGCCAGCCCGTGCAGCACCAGCCGGAAGCCGGCGCGCAGGGTGGTGAGCGGCACCAGCGGATGGCCGTTGTTCACCAGCGCCAGATACTGGTGCCCATCGAGAATGTCGGCGCAGTAGGTGCCGATGGTCTCGTCGAGCTGCAGCGAATTGGTGGCGCGCCAGAAGTCGTCGTCAGAGAGGAAGATCTGATAGGCCGGCGTGAACAGCTCGATGGCCGTCTGCAGGTCGAGGACGTTGGTCCAGCGGTTGGGCATGTCTTCGAGGCGGATCGGCGGCTCCTTCAGATCGCTGAAGTCCACCTGTGTCGGCGGCCCGAGGCGCAGGTCCTTGGCCTTGAGTTGCTTGTTCAGATTGATCACGAAATTGAAGAGATTCAGATCGTGGCGCACGAACACGTCATCGCGCAGATCCGCGATGCTCATCGGCCGCAGCGGATTCGTGGAAACTTCGATGCCCTCGGGCGCGTTGCTGGCGATGAAAGCGAGGATGTCGCTGCCGAGATGGAAGTGACGCAGGATCAGCCAGTTCGCCTCCGGGCGCACGAAACGGGTCAGCCCCCACACCAGCAGGGCATGCAGCGGGCCCGAGGCGCGCAGGTTGCGCGGCAGCACGATCTTCAGCAGCTGGAACAGGATGATGGTCAGTCGGGCCAGGGGCCGGATGATCGGCAGCAGATACTGCCGCGACGGCGAACTCGAATCCGCCAGCCAGGCCTGCTTCACGTGCGCCCCCAGCGGCGTGCTGCGGTCCAAATACAGCGCCAGCCACGGATTCGGATCGTCGGGGTCGTGGGCCAGGGTCTCGAAATCCGGGGCGTGCTTCATGCGGCATCCTCGAGCTGCATGAGGTAGAGCGCGGCCGTGCGCTGGGCCGTGCGGGTAATGTCCACCATGGTTGCAGCGGCATCCGGCGAGCATTCCAGCCCCAGCTCCACTGCGATGAGCCAGCGTTGCAGGTGCGCCATGTCATATTCACCATGATAGTGCAGGAAGCGGAACACCGGACCGAGCTCCGAGAGCTGGCGCCGGATCAAGGGCAGCAGCGCCGGAATCAGTCGCTGCCCGGAACCCTCGATGATGTAGATCGCCCCGAGCAGGCCGACGGCATCGGTCTGCCGCGCCTGGGCGTGCAGAAAGGCATTCAGCGCCTCGCCTCCGGGATTGCGCTGCAGGGCGTCGAGATCCTCGACGCTGCCACCGGCGCGCCGATAGTCCTCGAACAGGATCTGATAGTCGTCCTGCTCGCCGTCGGCGTGACCTTCGATCAGCGCACGCAGCGGCGCGTAGCGCTCGGAAAGATTGTCCACCGCCGTGCGCATCCAGCGTGTGCCCTCACGCACCTGGGGAATCCAGTGCGACATCCAGTTCAGATAATCCTGCTGCGTGAAGCGGCCGACCACGATCCGCCGCACCGGCGCCGACCGCCAGGCCCGGGAGCGGAAGTCACTCCAGATGCCCGCCAGTTCCAGCAGCAACGTCGCCAGCTCGGGCTTGCGCGCCGCGTCCACCGATGCCGGATCGTGAGGCGGCGGCGGTGCGTCGAGATCGACGTACGTTTCTGCCACCGTCTGTGTTGCCGCGGTCTGCGTCTCTCGAGGCGAAGGGTCGGGCCCAACCACCTCCAGCAGCGCAAAGGACACCGTGAAGCGCCCTGACTCCGGCACGAACAGCAGGATCTTCTCGCCCGGTGCCACCGTCCGTTCGGCCAGGAAGTCATCGAGCATCACGAAGATCGATGCCGCGCCGGTGTTGCCCCGCGTCGCCAGATTGGAGTACCAGCGCTGCTCGGGAATGGCCAGCTCCGCACGCTCCAGACACTCGCGGACCACACCGCGAAAGCGCGCCGAGGAGTAGTGGCAGAGAAAGTGATCGATGCCCGCAGGATCCACAGCGCCATGGCGAACCAGATCCGCATAGGCGTGAATGCCGACGTCGAAGAGATGGGGCAGCAGCCGAATGTCCTGACGCAGCAGCAGGGCGCCTGCCCGCTCCGCCGCCGCCGCATTGGGATGATCCAGCCAGCCGGTGCCGCCAGCGTGGGGCAGACCCATCTGCATGCACAGCGGGTAGTCACCGGCGTGACTCTGGCTGTGGACGAAGTGCAGCTTGAGACTGAGCCGATCCGCCGCCGGCCGCGAAGACACTCGCCACGCACCCGCCGCATCCGACAGCATCCAGCGCAGGAAGTGGGCATCGAAGTCGAGATCGTAATCCCCCGGCGCGAAGCGCGAACACTTGAACAACCGCGAGGGCGACTCACTGGCCACCACCATGGCCGCATCATGCTCACCCCGATCCACCGACCGGGCCGCATCCGCCAGCGCCTGCATGCCGGAAGCACACACCCCATGGTGGCTCGCCGTGGTGAGCGGCGCCCAAGCGAGCTCCGCCTGCACCTGATTGGCCAGCCCGGGCAACAGCAGATCCGCCCCGGACGTGGCACTGGCCAGCAGCCCCACCGGTGCGTCCCCGACCTTCGCCGCACAGGCCCGAACCGCCCCAGCCGCCATGGCCGTCACACTGAATCGCGTCGTGCCCTGTTCATCAATGGCGTAATGCCGGGTCGCGATCCCGTTCTCCGCCAGGATCCGCCGCTTGATGCGGCTGGACATCTTGTTCACCGGCGCAACGAAGCGATCGATCGCCTCATTGTCGATGGCCGGTCCGGGCAGAAAGCTGCCGGTACTGTCGATGTAGACGCCTGAGAACGGCACCACGCGATCCATCCCCAGATCCTCGCGGCAAGTGGATGCCACCAGCATACGCCTGAGCAAGGCCAGGATGCTGTGAGGTCAGTCACCAGCTGGAGGCGCCCGCAGGAAACAGCGAGCCCAATGGGCCGCGCTCGGTTTTCCTGTAGCGCTCCCCTGGCGCGGCAGACACTGTCGCAAGAGGAACTGTCGGGTTCCGCACCACCGTTACACATCGCCCGCACTGCGGGCTGTTGCGGGCCATCCATGGCCCGCACCCTTCGGGCGCCTTTGAGGCGACGCATTCCGCTCCAGGCGGAATGCGCCCACAACCTTCGATCGAGGGAATCGCCAGCAGCTGGCTCTGCCCCGGTGGGAGCCCGCAGTGCGGGCGATAGAGGCCGAAAAAGCTCGGATAATTCAATTGGTTGGAGTTTGTTCCTGAATAGGCGAGCCGCATGCGGATCACGCGTGTACGCGCCGCAAGCCTGCGAATCGCGGCACCAAGTCCCAAAGAGCCCGTTTCCAACCGAAAACTTCCGGCCCGCACCATTAAAGAACGAACCCTGAATCAAACCATGCCGCAGAAAAACGTCTCCGCGGAAATTGCGCCAGGCCAAGCCTGGAGGAGGGGAATGTCGATGTAGGAAGCAGAGACTGAAACCTTCTAACCGGACCCGGCAGGTTGTAGCCCTGCCCGGCAAAGGCTGGCCACCAGCCGGAACCGAGTGTTGCGTGGACCGGGGGCGACCCCGGCTGCGAAGCGTACACAGGGAGCCTAT